>NZ_JADYWR010000003.1:0-258765 GCF_015864705.1 Pseudoalteromonas sp. NGC95 | reverse complement strand
AGCGTCGACAACTTGTAATTTAAAGCCTAATGAATAATCTCGTTGTGTTCGTTTGATCGGTGTATTATTTGACTTGGTCATAATAAATCCTAAATGTGTAAACACATTTCAGGACGAGACATAGTAAAAATATAAGCCTGTACTAAGCCTGTAAGCAAACCCAGTGCCGTCATTACGATTGGGAATATAAAGGGTGTAATGGTTAACAAAATGCCAATGATCATTGCCCCGCTCATCATGTTGCCAAATAACCGCACAGCCAGAGCAAGTGTCCGTGATAATTCGCTAATAATATTAAATGGCAACATAATAAAAGTAGGAGCCATATAAGATTTTAAGTAATTGCCAAGCCCTTGTTCACTGATACCAAATAAAGGCACTGCAATAAATACGGTGAGCGCCAGTGCTGCTGTAGTCGATAACGACGCCGTGGGTGGCTCATAACCCGGAGCAATGGTGAACATGCTCGCGGTTACTAAAAATAAAAACAGTGTGCCTAAAAAAACAAGGTATTTTTTAGCGTCATTCAAGCCTACGTCTTCAATTTGTTGTGTGATCCCCGTTACTATAATTTCTAAAAAATTTTGCCAACGAGAACGCTTTAACGTGGTTGAAAGCTTACGGGTTATCAATATCGAACTAATCACCAAAACCAACATTAAAACCCAAGTGAAAACGATGGTTGCATTGAGTTTTAAAAAACCATTTTGCCAATAAATAACCGTATCAGGACTCAGGTGCATGATGTGTCACCTTTGCTAAATGAGAGGTTGATGCAGTACGGGTAACATAAGTGGTAATAAAACGGGCTATCAAAAAGCTAAATAAACACAGTGGTAATTGCAACCAAGATTTTGATAATAAGTCACTCGTCATCACACTATAAAAGCCACTTAAAGTAATTGCCATGCGTATAAATAAACTCAGCACAACCCATAGGGCTGGGTGAGTCGATACCATACTTTTTTGCACCGTCCACCACAGGCCACCAAAAAATAAGGCACCAAGCATTAGACCTACACTAACAATAATTAATACGCCAACTAGCTCATGCATCTTCGTCATCCTTTTGCTCTTGATGTATCGCGCTGTCTTCTTTGCTCATCCAGTGCCACGCGTTAAAGCACCCAAGCGCCAAACCCGCCACCAATAAAGCCAATGTCCATGACCGCTCAGTGGCATAATGCGAGTCGATATACACACCTAAACTTGCACCAAGTATGGTAGGCACTGCAACCGACCAACCAATAAGGCCCATCATTCCTAAACCAAACCATATTTTTTGATGAGAGTTAAGCCTTGCTTTTAGCTTACGCTGGGCTTTTATTTCTACTTGTTCTGCAAGTGTTGATGAACTGCTTTGTGAGTCTTTTGAACCTAGGTCGTCTTTTTTGTTTGTCATAAATAAATAGCTTTTAGTGGTTAAAGTCGAAAACGATTTAAAAAGCTACTTTCTAATTTAGCCATCACTGTTCTTACTTGTTGTGCTTGTTCATTGAGTGCCAAAAACTCTTTATCTACAGCGCTGCGAAGTGTCGCCAGATCAGTACCTAATATGGCACTTCGCACCGATACCAGCACAGTGTTTCCTGTTTTAATTAATACGCCCTCATCTACGGCTACAAATATCTCACCGTCTTTTTCGCAATTAAATGTCAAAATACCTGGGGTTAGTGGCGCAACACAGTCAAGGCGATTGGGTAAAAATCCGTACGATCCTTCGCTTGTTTCGGCAACAACATGAGTCACATCATGCCTGTCGAAAAATATCTCATATGGCAGCAATAATTTAAGGTGTATCTGAGTTTGCGTCACCGCTTGTATCCTCATTATTATTTACTGTGGATTTTATTTTGACCTCACTTATGGCACCTATCATATAAAGTGCACTCTCTGGCACGTTTTTAAATTCATCATTTAAAATGCGTTCACACCCATCTAGCGCATCATCAAGGCTAACAAGTTTGCCTTTATAACTAGTAAATTGCTCTGTTGTAAAAAATGGCTGAGTAAGAAAACGCTCTAAACGCCTTGCGCGTCCAACAATGTTGCGGTCCTCAACTGATAACTGTTCAAGCCCTAACATAGCAATAATATCTTTGAGTTCATTGTATTGCGCTAAGGTGCTACGTACCTTTTGTGCAAGTAAGTAGTGGCGCTCTCCCACAACCCCGGGGCTCGCCATTTTTGAATTAGATTGCAGGGGATCTATAGCCGGAAATAATCCTTCGCTAGCGCGTTTACGAGAGAGCACAATAGAAGCCGATAAATGAGAAAATGTATGAACTGCGGCCGGATCGGTAAAATCATCGGCAGGTACATACACCGCTTGAATAGAAGTAATAGCACCATTTTGTGTATTGGCAATTCGCTCTTCTAAGCCGGCAAGCTCTGTGCCCATAGTAGGCTGATAACCAAGCCTTGAAGGCATTTGCCCCATTAAGCCCGATACCTCAGAGCCTGCCTGAATAAAACGAAATATATTGTCGATTAGCAACAGCACATCTCGCTGCTCATCATCACGAAAATACTCAGCCATAGTTAAAGCTGCATGCCCCACCCTAAAACGACTCCCAGGTGGCTCGTTCATTTGCCCAAAAATCATCGCCATGTTTGGCAAAACGCCCGCGTCTTTCATTTCGCGATAAAGCTCTTCGCCTTCACGGCAGCGCTCACCTATGCCACAAAATAGGCTAACACCTTTGTGCTTGCCCACCATATTGTGAATCATTTCAGTCAATAACACTGTTTTTCCAACACCTGCACCGCCAAACAATCCCGCTTTGCCACCACGTTCTAACGGCACCAGCACATCAATTACTTTTATACCGGTTTCAAAAATCTCTGATTGAGTTGACCGTTCGGTTAATGGCACTGGCTTATTATGTACAGAGCGCCACTGAACATCTTTAAGCTCACCACCGCCATCAAGCGTGTTACCAAACACATCAAACATTCTCGATAAGGTTCCTTTACCAACAGGGGTAAGTAACGGTCCACCACTGTCAACAACTTCCATGCCACGCGCAAGTCCTTGTGTAGGCGTGAGCGCAATTGCTCTTACATGATGCTCATTGCGCTGCTCTAGCACTTCAAAAATACACTGTTTATTTTCGCCAGCACTAAGCATTGAATTAATCGCAGGTAGCTTTGTGTCAAAACGCACGTCAATTACGCTGCCGCGTATAGCGGTAATTGTACCGAGATTTTCAAATTTACTAATCGTGGATTGAGCTACAAAATTCATTGATGCGCCTGCCACTGCCAATTACGAATTTCAGGGAGATCTTGCCCATGCTTATTAATATATTTTTTATGCTCAATAAGCTTTTCTTCAAGCTGTTTTTTTAGTGCGTCTCTTTTTGTACCCAAGTTTGGCAGGCGTTCCAGTGTGTCTAACACTAAATGAAAACGATCAATCTCGTTTAATACCGTCATATCAAAAGCAGTTGTAATAGTGCCTTCTTCTTTATACCCGCGAACATGAATATTATGATGATTATTACGCTTGTACGTAAGCCTATGAATAAGCGTTGGGTAGCCATGAAATGCAAAAATAACCGGCTTATTAATAGTAAACAGAGTGTCAAAATCCTCTGCGATTAACCCGTGAGGATGTTCGGTATTAGGCTGTAAACGCATCAAATCAACCACGTTAACAACCCGGATTCTAAGATTACTAAAATGCTCGCGTAAAATCATAACGGCTGCCATCGTTTCCAATGTAGGCACATCACCACAACAAGCCATCACCACATCAGGTGTTGCATCTACGCTATTACCCGCCCATTGCCAAATGCCAATCCCTGCCTCACAATGTTTAACAGCTGCCACCATATCTAACCATTGCGGCGCAGGATGCTTGCCTGCAATAACGACATTAACGTAATGACGACTTCGCAAACAATGATCCATTACCGACAGCAAGCAGTTAGCATCAGGCGGTAAATAAACGCGCACAATTTCAGCTTTTTTATTAATAACATGATCGATAAAACCCGGATCTTGATGGGTAAAACCGTTGTGATCTTGTCGCCATACATGCGATGCCAGTAAATAATTAAGTGAAGCGATTTTTTTACGCCATGGTAAACCTGCCGCCACTTTTAACCATTTAGCATGTTGATTAAACATCGAGTCAATAATATGAATAAACGCTTCATAACTATTAAACAAACCATGGCGGCCGGTTAATAAATATCCTTCAAGCCAACCTTCGCATTGATGTTCACTCAGCATTTCCATTACTCTGCCACTAGGCGAAAGCTGCTCATCGTTGCTATGGGTTGCTGCATTCCACTGTCTATCGGTTACCTCTAACAGTGCACCTAAACCATTGGATACTGTTTCGTCAGGTCCAAATACTCTAAAATTACGTTGCTCGTCATTAAGCTCAACTATATCTCTCAAAAATGGACCTAAAACTCTGGTATCACCAATTCCTCGTATACCAGGAGAGATTACTTCGCATGCATAATCGCGAAAATCAGGCATATGCAAATCTTCTAGCAGCAACCCACCATTCGCATGAGGATTTGCTCCCATACGGCGATTCCCCGTTGGGGCCAATTCAGCAAGCTCTGGTAATAAACGCCCTTGTGAATCGAAAAGTGTTTCTGGATGATAGCTACGCAGCCAGCTTTCTAATAATTGCAAATGATCTGGATGAGCTGATGGGCTAGAAATAGGAACCTGATGCGCACGCGATGTTCCCTCTATCTGAAAACCATCTACGAGCTTTGGACCCGTCCACCCTTTAGGTGAAATGAGGATAATCATTGGCCAACGTGGACGAGTTGGATCGTTATTATCGAGAGCATCTTTTTTTATTTTTTTTATTTGATGTATTGCGACATCAAGTGCTTTAGCCATAGCCTGATGCATTAGCTCAGGCTCATGTCCTTCAACAAAAATAGGGCTCCAGCCATAACCGAACATTAATTGCTCTAATTCTTCACGGGTAATACGCGCTAAAACGGTAGGATTGGCAATTTTATACCCATTCAAATGCAATATAGGGAGAACAGCACCGTCACTGATAGGATTAAGAAACTTATTAGAATGCCATGCAGTTGCAATAGGCCCTGTTTCTGCCTCACCATCACCCACCACACAAGCAACTATTAAGTCTGGATTATCAAATACAGCTCCAAACGAATGACTCAAAGAATAGCCCAGCTCGCCACCTTCATGAATCGAGCCCGGACACTCGGGCGACACATGACTAGGAATGCCACCGGGAAACGAAAACTGCAAAAACAGTTTTTGCATACCTGCTTTATCTTGGCTTATATCAGGGTAAATTTCACTGTAGGTCCCCTCAAGATAAGTATTAGCAACCATAGCTTGCCCGCCATGCCCTGGGCCAGATACATAAATCATATTTAGATCGTGTATTTTAATAACGCGATTTAAATGCGCATAAATAAAATTTTGCCCGGGTGTTGTTCCCCAGTGCCCAAGCAACATATTTTTAATATCACTTAGTATCAGTGGGCGCTCTAAAAGTGGGTTATCGCATAAATAAATTTGACCTACCGACAGGTAATTCGTGGCACGCCAATATGCGTCAATTAACTCTAATTCTTTTGATGTTAATGAAGGAAGAATCATATGCAGGGTTTCCATCTTGTCGCATCCAAAAATGCTTAAGCCATGCTCTATATAAGAGCATGGCGAGGATTAGCCAGCGCACTAACTACGCAGTGGTAGTTATGTCCTGTTTTTTTTGCTCGAATTCTTTTTTGTCAATATCGCCGCTGGCGTATCTTTCATTAAGAATATCAATTGCTGTTTTATTAGACTCTAACCCATAGCGTCTATGGGTTCGGTAGCTATAACCCCAATGGCTTAAACTCGATATGAGCAATAACCACATACCAAACCATAAAAACCAACCCCAACCTGAGTACCACTCACTCCAAAATTCATGACCCATTTTAATCTCCACTTAAAATATGGAGCGCAAAACACTTACACCCCAATTAATACAATGAGTGTAAGTGAGTGATATTATTGGTTCTGTTCGCTAGCGTACGCATTTATTATTGTTAATCATAAGTAGTTGTTTTATTGAGCATTTACTTGCTGTTTCTATTAAATTTTGTTTCTATTAAAGTTAATTTCTATTAAGCCAACCTTTACGCCAAAAAATAAATATCATTGCTGTCGTTATCAAAATAAAAACACACCACAAAACGGGATATGCCCAAGTCCAGTTTAGCTCTGGCATGTATTTAAAGTTCATTCCATAAATTCCAGCTATAAATGTTAACGGTATAAAAACAGAAGATATAATAGTAAGCACTTTCATAATTTCATTCATACGATTTGAAATAGCTGACATGTATAGCTCACTTAAACCGCTTACCATTTCACGGTATGACTCAATAATTTCAACAATTTGAATATTATGCTCATACACATCTCTAAGGTAAGGGCGCGTAGAGTCATCTATTCTGCCTCCTTCCTCGCGATACAAATGGTCGATAACCTCTCGCATAGGCCAAACAATTCTTCTTAATAATGCCAATTCTCGTTTAATACTATGGATATGATGCAGTACGTGGGGAGTTGGATTTTCAAGTGTTGTTACTTCAAGTTCCTCAAGGATATCGCCATATTGTTCAAGTACCGGAAAACATTTATCAACCAGTTCATCAAGTAATGCATAAAGTAAATAACCAGTACCATTTTTGCGAATACGACGATTTTCTGTATGCAAACGACCGCGAACGGATTGCCACACGTCTCCTGGTTTTTCTTGAAAACTCAGTAAAACATTGTCATATAAAAGTAAGCTAACTTGCTCAATATCAAGGATTGTATTATTGGGCTCATGCGTCTCTAGCTTCAACATGCTTAATACAACAAATAAATGATCGTCAAAAAATTCGATACGAGGTCGCTGAGGTACATGTAAAATATCTTCTGCGGTGAGCGTATGAAATGCGAAATGATGTTGAAGTAAACCAACAATATAAGAGTCTGTATTACTCACGTGGATCCACCTCACTGTTGCCCACTCGGGTTGAGGAGTTTTTAAAAACTCATCAATATCACTAACCTCTTTGGCTTCTATACGGCTAGCTGAATAATCTATATAACGTATAACAGCATTGTTTGATCTTGTTGGCGCTAAAACACCAGCAACGTATTCAACTTTGGGTGACGGCCCAGAAATAGTGTTATATTTATGTTTTCTCGACTTGCGCACATTATATAGCCCCAATGCTGGAGCACCCAACTTTCTCTTTTTATTATGTATTAACATTATATGCTCGATTACTTTATTTAAAGTTAGCTGAATAAAGTGAGTATTATCAACACTTACAGCGCGAATAAAAGTCAGTCACAAAGCCACGCTACTCAAAAATAAGCATAGAGTCCGTGCGCTAACACTCAAATATAATGTCAGTTTTAAAAATACACTTCGCACGTTCTAATTATTCTTGTTATAGCGTTACCTAAAAATCAATGAAAAATAACATTGCTTGTTCGTCAGCGCACAGACCTTTGTTTTTCAAAAGCCGAAACTGGAAATATTAATCTACTTATCGTTTGTACTTTACAGCTTATAAAAGCATGGTTTTTTATAGATAAGCATTAGGGTCTGTTGACCTTTTAAGATAGAAATTTGTTCTATCTAGGGGCTATTTAATCGCGGCGCAAGGTTTGCAACCTAGCGGGCTCGGTAAAAACCGAGCAAAGCTTCCGCATCCAGCTCACGCTCTAGAATTAACCCAAAGGGCTGCGCATGTTTAACCTCAAAAGATAAACGTGCCCTAAATAAGAAGAAAGCACTTGATAAGCAAAAGCGCGTTAAAAACTGCAAAAATAATGCATTACAAATGCAAATAACCCACTAAAAAGGATCGTTATTATGTTACGTAGTATGAAAGACTTAGAAGGTTGTGCAATCGCTGCTAGTGACGGTATTGTAGGCAAAGAAAAAGATTTTTTGTTTGATGACCTAGCATGGGTGATACGTTATTTTGTTGTAGAAACAGGCACGTGGCTATCGAGTCGCAAAGTTTTAATTTCCCCTATTGCGGTGCAAAACCCAAATTGGGATGAAAAGATTTTCCCTGTTTTAATCAGTAAAGACCAAGTTAAAAATAGTCCTGGTATTGATACTAATAAACCCGTTTCACGACAACATGAAATGGATTACCTAAACTACTATGGATACCCGTATTACTGGATCGGTACTAATTTTTGGGGAAGCGGGATATATCCCTACTCCTTATATCCTGGCAATGACATTTTTGAACATAGTGTCGAAGGTGCCCGCAGCGCAAATCTAATTCATAAAAGTATAAAAAGTCAGCATGATCAAAAAGGGGATCCTAATCTTCGTAGTTGCAAAGCTATTATTGGCTATAACATACACGCTAAAGACGGAGACATTGGCCATGTATCAGGATTTTTAGTTGAAGAAAATACATGGGCGGTTCGTTACCTAATTGTTGAGACGAGCAATTGGTGGGGAGGACATCAAGCACTTATCCCGTCAGCATGGATTTACGAAGTGCAATGGCTCGACAACTCAATTTCAACTGATTTAGTTCGTAAAGCGATAAAAGATGCGCCGGTATATGAGTCAAATAAAGAGATAACTCAGGACTTTGAAGCAGCTGTTTTTCATCACTATGAACTTGCTGCATATTGGGAGAAAATTGCTAAAACAGTAAAATAAACAAAGTTAAAACAGGCACAAATTCCAAAACAAGCGTGTCTTAATCTGCCTTTTATAACACTCTTACCAAGCAAATATTCAAGGACGATATTTGCTTTTATACTTAAAAATATTTCCTCCAAATGTTACTTGTAAAAATCAGGTAAAATTCAAATAAAATAAGATCAATACACATCAATATAAAACAATTTTTTATTTGAATTTAAATTGTATTCAATTAAATCCACTTTATAAGAAAAACCGTAGTTGAGTAAATCACTTATACTATCAATACTCGTATCCGCCTTTCGATAGGTCAGTAGCTGCTTAATATCGTGGGCATAATGTCCTTGACGTGGAAATATAGTTGTTAAATCATCTTTCCACTGCGCTTTCATAGCAGCTAAAATACGTAACTTATCATCTACCATTACATAATGTTTAGCGGGGTACTGCTCTTTTATTGCTGCAAGCATTTGCTCTTTGTGAACATATATCAACACCCTTCCCTCCACTGCATCCCATAAACCGGAGCGTAAAATTCTAAGTGGTTGTAATACAATATCGCCATCAGACAAAATAACGGTGGGGCCAAATTGTTGTAAATGTTCAATCACAGCAAGTGCGTTAGGATAAAGCCTTTCTTTATATGGATAATTAATTAAAAAAGAAGAAATCAGATGCAATCTCGGATCATCAGAATGTTCCATTCGATAACACTGTAGTGCGCCCAAATAGTCGGCATAACCGAGTTCTTTACGAAGTTTTTCAAAAATAGACCAGTAATGGTCACTATTTTCACAACCAAATTCACCTTCTAAAAAATCTTTCAAATGGCTTAAAATAGTATCGCTATCGAGCAATGTATTATCAACATCCAGTAAAAATACGATATCGGGAACTGTTTGCACGCGCTGTCCTTAAAATAATTTAAGTACTTTATATTTTATTATATGAGTTTATTAATATTGACTCTGTACGGTATCGCGCCAAACAATGATTATTAAAGCTCATATATTCAACCCTCGTTACCTTCTCAAAATTACTATAAATACAGATAATGGGTAATTTATGTTCGCTGTGGCACAGACTCAAAATTACAAAGCCATTACGATAAAGCGGTCATACAAATTGTAGAATAGTCTTTTAAGCTATACGTAGTACTGCTTTTATACCAATCTGCTTAATTAAGTGAGCTATTTTGAGGTAAGAAAACCGTGTCGATAACAAGGCAAAAATTTCGTTATTTAGTTGTTCTTTTTCAGAAATTTTTAACACAGTTAGCGTCAGGTTTAAGCCCTCAAATTGATCAAGTATTATTGCACATTGGTATTACTATGATAAATCGAGCTTACATTCCACTTAAGATTGAGAATAATGTAACTACACTCAATGTTTTAATTTGGTATTAAGTTTTTTATTTTATCGAGTAATATTTTAGGAATAATCACATGAGTAATAACATCTCAAGTAATTCAGTATCAAAAACTAAATCTAATTTGAATAAAGAAGGTCTCAGCCGACATGACATGATTGAAGCTAAAGCTTACTCATTAGCTAGTGATCGTGACTTTACCGGTGACAATCACTTAAATGATTGGCTTGAGGCTGAAAAGGAAGTAGACGGACAACTACCAAAGTAGGTTAAATGTAAAAAGCCCACTAACAGCAGAACATACACAAATTTTAAAGCCCAGGCTCAATGAGCAACTTGCTGGGCTGTTTTGAAGCTATTACCGGATTTTATTTTTATGTAAATAAACTTATTAGATACCAAAATATATTAACTGATAATGGATAGTTTTCTAACGTTAGGTTTTTTTTCCATATAAGACTCCAACCTGTCTGTTTCTCTTTTTACAACCTCATAGCACTCGCATGACTGAGATTCTAATTGAGGTCGGTCTATCACACTAATATGACCACGTTTATAAGTGATAATACCCAGCTTTTGTAGTTTACCAGCGGCCTCAGTTACTCCCTCACGTCTTACGCCTAACATATTTGCTATTAGCTCTTGAGTCATTATTAAATTGTTACTCGGTAAACGGTCAATCGATAGTAAAAGCCAGCGGCTTAGTTGTTGCACTATACTATGATGACGATTACAAACTGCGGTTTGCGCTGTTTGGGTAATTAATGATTGCGTGTAACGTAACATGAGCATACGCATATCAGGCTCGCTATTAAATTGCCTGCGTAATTCACAAGCGGGTAAGCGATAAGCAGTACCAGCACTTTGCACAATAGCCCGGTTAGGAGTGCTTTCTCCCCCCATAAATACAGCTATACCTACCACCCCTTCATTACCGATAACTGATATTTCAGCAGATGAGCCATCAATCATCACATACAATAATGAAACAATACTATCTATTGGAAAATAAACGTAATCGAGCTTTTCACTTGTTTCATAAATAACTTCTCCAAGGGATAAATTGACTCGCTTTAAAAGCGGAAACATGCGGTGTTGTGCGTCAGTAGATAAAGCATTAAGCAGTTTGTTCTTCAATTGACCCATCTAATGTGAATTTCCTTTTTATATGCCCAACTTATAACTAATAAAACCTAAAAGTAATGGCTTTGAAAGTATGTAAGTCAGGATATTTTAATAATAAACTCGGATTTGTTTATACAGTTATTAGGCGCTAGAAATGAAAGGTCGTTGCTTTTTGATAATAAAAATTGTTCTATTTTTATTAAAGAATTTTAAGGTGCCTTTATTATTTTATATACGTTTATTCACTTTAAATATAAGCCGACACTCCCAGCTGTACTTCACTGAAATAATAAAATACTCAATATAACAAGGCGAATATGTACGCTAACACACATAGTCTAAATTTATCTGCCTTTAGTTGATATATATGCATAATGGTTGATGACATTTAAAGATAATCCACACCATAAAATGGCGACAACTCACTGTTATAAAACACAAAATAGAACTCTACTATTAGACTATGTGTGTTGACGAACCGACCCTTAACGAAGCTTGTTATATGTTGATGTATGTATTCAACAATAAGATAAACTTTATGAATATTTTTAATGATTACTTGCTCACCTCTAATAACCAAAATAATTTAAAACATCTTTTTTTAAATCCAGTGATAAATTTAACCGTCAATATCTTCACTACGACGTTTAGTCTCAAGTATTTACCACGATGAATAAAAATAAGCTTATCAACATCCTTTCGCCATTTTTCCCTTGGCTTAAATCAGCTCCCCCAAAAGAACAAATCCCCATTCGATCAGAGCTCTTAAGTGCTGAACAAATGGAAAAACATGCAAAATCACTAGCAAAAAGTCATATTTTAGATGCTAAAAACACTCAAGATCAGCTACTTGAGCGCCTAGACGAAAACGAAAAAGTACTGATTAAAGCCAATAGTTTATTAACCATTGCCGTTAAAGCAAAGCAGCCTATAGTGCCCTCTGGTGAGTGGTTACTCGATAATTTTTATCTTATTGAAGAGCAAATTCGTACCGCTCGGCTTCATTTACCTAAGCACTATAGTCAGGAACTGCCACGTTTAGAGCAAGGTGCCTCTTTAGGTATGCCGCGAGTTTATGATATTGCGTTAAATGTAATTTCCCATGGCGACGGACGTGTAGATAGCGAAATTCTAGCGCAATTTTTAGCCGCGTATCAAACAGTAACAACGCTTAACCTTGGTGAACTCTGGGCCATTCCAATTATGCTAAGGTTAGCCTTAATTGAAAACCTACAACGCGTAAGTACACGTATCATAATCGCACGCCAGCACCTAAATCTAGCCCAACAGTGGGCTAATCAAATGTTAGAAATTGCTGAGCAAGACCCTAATAGTTTAATTTTAGTTATTGCCGACATGGCACGCTCAAAGCCTCCTATGGAAAGCGCTTTTGTAGCAGAGCTAACTCGTTTATTACAAGGGCATGGTTCGGCATTAGCACTTCCCCTTACTTGGATTGAACAACAACTAGCTGATTCGAGTTTAACCATAGAACAACTAGTACAAAAAGAGAATCAGCAACAAGCCGCTGATCAAGTCTCAATTAGCAATAACATTAGTAGCTTACGCTGGTTGACCGCGATGAACTGGGCGGATTTTGTAGAAGATCATAGCGCTGTAGAACACATTTTGCGCCAAGATATAGAAGGTGTGTATGGTTATATGGACTTTATCACGCGAGATAGTTACAGAAAAATCATAGATCAACTCGCTAAGCGAAGCTCATTTTCAGAAGTCGATATAGCTAAAAAAGCAATAAAATTAGCCCAGCAGGCTGATCAAGCCCAAACAATATCAAACACAACGCTTGCGCCTAACCATGTAGGCTACTATTTAATTGATAAAGGTTTTACGCAATTAAAGCAGCGCATAACAGTAAAAACGTCTATTTTGAAAACGTTATTTTCGCAAGCCAAGCGTATAACATTAATACTTTATTTAGGAGCAATTATATCCTTAACAGCCCTAATTAGTGCCTCTTTTATGGCTATGGTCGTTCCTGATAACATACCTCACTGGCAGTTTATTCTTTTAATAATTTTAACTTTATTCGGAGCAAGTCAATTAGCCTCAGCACTCGTAAACTGGATAGTTACCTTGCTAGTCGACCCACAACGATTACCCAGAATGGACTATTCAAAAGGGATGCCAGCGCAAAATAAAACATTCGTAGTAATCCCTACAATGCTTACCAGCTCTATAGGTATTGAGCAGTTATTAGAAGTACTCGAAGTTAGATTTTTAGGTAATCGCGATCAACATATACACTTTGCTCTACTGACCGACTTTACTGATGCAGAGCAACAAACACTCCCCACAGACGAAGCGTTGCTATCGCAAGTACGCCTTGGTATAGAAAACCTTAATGCCAAATATGCAGAGCCTTCTCTTTTACAGCAAGAAAGTCGCTTTTTTTTACTGCATCGCCCACGAACCTGGAATCCAAAAGAGCAAATTTGGATGGGGTTTGAACGTAAACGCGGAAAATTATCAGATCTAAACGCACTACTTCGAAACCCAATAGAACATGCATTTGAACTTATCGTCGGTGATATTAACGCTATACAAAAAGTTAAATATGTCATTACTTTAGATACCGATACACAACTTCCACGAGATTGTGCCCGTCAGTTAGTTGCGACCATGGCGCACCCTTTAAATCAACCAAGATTTGATGAAAAAAGACAATGTATTGTAGGCGGCTACGGCATTTTACAACCACGTATGGCAGCAAGTCTATCGGGACATAACCCTTCTCGTTACTCGCAATTATTTGGTGAAGAACCGGGTATCGACCCATATACGCGTTCAATATCCGATGTATACCAAGACCTCTTTTCACAAGGCTCATTTATCGGTAAAGGTATATACGATATAGATGCATTTGAACAAACACTTGGTAACCGTTTACCACAAAACCAAATACTCAGCCATGATTTACTCGAAGGTTGCTATGCTCGCTCGGGGTTGATTAGTGATGTGCACTTGTACGAAGAATACCCTACACGTTACAACACTGATATGTGTCGGCGTGAGCGCTGGATCAGAGGAGATTGGCAAATTGTGCGCTGGTTACTTCCTCGTGTTTTAAACACTCGAAGCGATAAATGTCAAAATCCTTTGTCACCTTTATCACGTTGGAAAATTCTTGATAATTTACGTCGAAGTATCGAACCACTCGCAATCTTTTTATTACTTACGGTAGGTTGGTTTACAGCAGCTAATCCATTGAAATGGACCCTTGCCATAAGTGCTATTTATTTATTACCGCCATTGCTGAGCGCGCTAATTTCGTCGATGCGCAAACCCGCAGAAATGCTGATGTCCCATCATTTGCATGATGTTTTACAGTGCTTTGTTCGTCAACTTATTCAAATCGGTTTTCGTTTAGCATGTTTACCTTTTGAGGCTGTGTTTAACTTAACCGCAATATTACGTAGTGCGGGTCGAATGCTGTTTACTCAACGTCGTTTATTAGAGTGGCATGTCACAGATCATAAATCTAATCATGTAGTAAATGCCTTAATAAATAGTTATTACACTATGTGGACTGCGCCATTTATTGCGATTACTTTAATCGCTTCGCTACTTTACTTTGCCCCTTTACACTTAACTTTTACAAATATATTAGCTGTATTTCCTCTACTTTTATTATGGCTTTTATCACCGGCTATAACATGGTGGTTTAGTGAGCCTAAACTCGATAATTTAGCGCCACTGAGCGACAAGCAACAATTATTTTTACAAACTATTGCCCGTAAAACATGGGCTTTTTTCGACCACTTTAACACTGCAGACGATCATTGGTTAATTCCCGATAACTATCAAGAGGAAGCCGGTCCTGTTATTGCGCACCGTACATCGCCTACTAATATTGGTCTGTCTTTACTGGCTAACGTTAGCGCCTATGATTTTGGTTTTATTGTACAAAGTGATTTAATTCAACGCACGCAAGATTGCTTTAATACCCTCGATAAACTCGAGCGTCACGAAGGGCATTTTTATAACTGGTACGACACACAAACATTGCAACCTTTGCCACCGCGCTATATTTCATCAGTAGATAGCGGTAACTTAGCCGGTCACCTTTTAACTTTACAAATAGCATTAAAAGAACTCCCTTCTAAACCTATTGTTCACCCACAAATGTTTGAAGGCATAAGTATCACTTTGGCTATTGTGGCAAACTTGTTTAAAACATTGCAATTAGACTCAGCGCAAAATAAAAACAATATTATCGATACCGCTATTAATGCCATGAGCTCAATACTTAACGCTGTTCGTATCACTGCGCCTACAAATCTATATGACGTTGAACAGCACTTAATTACACTCAATAATAATGCGCGAATATTGTTAGAGAATATAAAGCAAGACGCTACTAATGATTTAGATACAAAGTCGCAAGAGCATAAAGTATGGACTCAAGACTTACAAAGGCAATGCCAGCGTACCCTAAACGAACTCTATTTATTTTCGCCATGGCTCAAACTAACTAATCCGCCAGTTAGCTTAAAACTGCAATTTCTTGATTCTAATATTTTGACAATGCAGCAATTAGTTAAACGTTGCCCCGACACTATTAACGCAATTGATGCGCTTTTATCATCGGTATTACCATCCGACGAAACTCAGTGGCTTTCTTCATTACGTATTCATACTTTAGCCAGTACACAGCTTGCCAAAGATTGCATTTCGCAATGTGACAAATTAGCCAACAGAGCGATTGAATTTGCACAAATGGAATATGCATTTTTATATGATGAGTCTCGCCATTTATTGGCTATTGGTTATAACGTAGATGAGCATCGACGTGACACCAGTTTTTACGATTTACTGGCATCTGAAGCACGTTTAGCCAGTTTTATTGCTATAGCACAAGGTAAATTGCCACAGCAAACCTGGTTCGCTCTAAGTCGCCTACTAACCAGCGCTGGCGCCGAGCCGGTGCTGGTGTCGTGGAGTGGCTCTATGTTTGAGTACCTTATGCCCATGTTAGTTATGCCTAGCTACGACGGTACATTGCTTGAACAGACTTGCCGTGCAGCGGTTACCCGACAAATTGATTATGGAAAAAGACAAAACGTACCGTGGGGCATATCTGAGTCGGCATACAATACGGTAGATGCTTCTCTTAATTTTCAATATCATGCCTTTGGCGTACCGGGTTTAGGGCTAAAACGAGGCTTATCAGAAGACCTCGTCATCGCTCCCTACGCGTCTGCATTGGCATTAATGGTTAACCCACAAGCCGCGTGCGAAAATCTTCAACTGTTAGCTGATAGTGGACTTGAGGGACATTACGGATTGTATGAGGCAATAGATTACACCCCTGCCCGTTTATCCAGAGATCAAAAAAGCGCAGTCATTCGCTCCTTTATGGCTCACCATCAAGGTATGAGCTTACTTGCATTGGCATATCATTTACTTGACCAGCCTATGCAAAAACGCTTTGAATCAGACCCTTTACTGCAATCAGCTTTGCTATTACTACAAGAGCGCGTGCCTAAAACATCTATATTCCAACCTCATATAGACCAATACGCAGAGAGCGGAGCGTTATTTGAACATGCAAAAATAAAGGTTAATCCACCTATTCCAGCCATTACCCCAACACCCCAAGTACAGCTACTTTCAAATGGTCGTTACCATGTAATGCTTACAAATGCAGGAGGTGGCTACAGCCGCTGGACCGACTTAGCCGTTACACGGTGGCGTGAGGATCCTACTTGCGACAATTGGGGAACATTTGTCTACGTTAGAGACACAGCCACAGGCGACTTTTGGTCGGCAGCCCACCAGCCAACGCTAAAACCAGCCCAGTCGTATAGCGCATCATTTTCTGAAGGTCGCGCTGAGTTTCGCCGAAGCGATCAGCATATAGAAACTTACACTGAAATCGTTGTCTCTCCGGAGGACGATATTGAACTTCGTCGTATACGCTTAAGTAATCACTCACCCGATACCCGTACAATTGATATAACCACTTATGCAGAAGTTGTAATGGCAAACCCTGCAGCCGACCTTATGCAACCGTCATTTAGTAATTTGTTTGTACAAACTGAAATACTTCCAAGTGGCAATGCCATTTTATGCACTCGTCGTGCACGCTCTGCTGATGAAAAAACACCTTGGATGTTTCATTTACTTTCAACACGCGTCAATAGCAGTACAACAAAAGTCGGAACCCTGTCTTGTACAACTGATCGCATGCAATTTATTGGTAGAGGTCGCTCTTTGGTTTCACCACAAGCAATGCTAGAAATGGGCGAACTTGACGCTAAACAAGGGTCAGTGCTTGATCCTATTGTTGCTATTCGTGCTCCTGTGGCTTTACTTGCTGGCAGTGTAGTAACACTCGATGTAATAACGGGTATGGCACAAAGTAGACAGGCTTGCCTTGCGTTAATTGCTAAATATCAAGATCATCACATTACCGATCGAGCACTTGATTTAGCATGGACTCATAGCGATGTGACCTTACGCCAAATTAACGCCAATGAAGCAGATGCTCAACTCTACCGGCAGCTGGCTGGGTATATTTTGTATGCCAATGCAACTCTTCGGGCTAACGCATCTGTATTAATACAAAATCGTCGAGGACAATCTGGACTATGGGGCTACTCAATTTCTGGCGACTTACCTATCATATTATTAAAAGTAGCCAGCGGTAATAATATTGAAATTGCCCGCCAACTTATTCAATGCCATGCATATTGGCGCTTAAAAGGGCTTGTCGCTGATTTAGTCATTTGGAATGAAGAGCAAGTTGGTTACCGACAAGGTTTGCAAGACCAAATTATGGGGCTAATCGCAACGGGCACTGAGTCTCATTATATTGATCGCCCTGGCGGGATATTCGTTCGCTCAGCAGAACAAATTTCGAATGAAGACCGCATACTGTTACAAGCCGTTTCGCGGATTATTATTGATCAAAGTGGCACATTGGCAGAGCAAGTAAACCGTCGAACGCTTGCAGAGAAAAACGTAAAGGGATTAATCCCAACTCAAGCATTACATCCCAAAATCAATCAAGCGCTTGGCAATACTCAAGAAAACTTACTTTTAAATAATGGACTGGGTGGGTTTAGTGAAGATGGTCGCGAATATATTATTACCACCACCGAAGCGAATAAAACCCCTCTGCCTTGGGTTAATGTGCTAGCAAACGCACATTTTGGCAGCGTTATTGACGAAAATGGTTTTGCTTATACGTGGAGCGAAAACGCCCATGAGTTTCGTTTAACGCCGTGGAGTGCAGACACTACAGGCTCATCTGGTGGCGAAGCCTTTTATTTACGTGATGAAGATACAGGTAAATTTTGGTCACCTTGTGCGATGCCAAAACGTGGGGCTAATCCCTATATAACCCGCCATGGCTTTGGTTATAGTACCTTTGAGCACAGTGAAACCGGCATCGAATCCTCTCTTTGTGTGTATGTAGATACACTCGACGCCGTAAAATACTCGGTATTAAAAATTAAAAACAACTCATTAACTACCAGGCGCCTAAGTGCAACAGGTTATGTTGAATGGGTACTTGGCGATCTTCGTTCTAAAACAGCGCTACACCTTGTAACAGAAATTGATGCTAAGAGCGGTGCATTGGTTGCCTCTAATGCCTATAACTCAGAGTTTGGTGGCAGAGTTGCTTTTTTTGACGTTGATGATATGTCACGAACACTAACAGGAGACCGTAGCGAGTTTATTGGTCGCAATAAAACATTACACGACCCCCAGGCAATGACTCGTACTCATTTATCTGGCAACTTAGGAGCGGCACTCGATCCGTGCGGTGCAATTCAAGTCCCTTTTGAACTGCAAAGTGAACAAGAGCGCACAATTATTTTTAGGCTCGGTGCTGCGCAAAATAAAGAGCAAGCAAGTACCCTTGCTTTAAAACTCAGAAAACCCGGTACAGCACGCATTGCACTCGAAAAAGTCACTGATTTTTGGCAGCAAACACTGGGCAGTGTCCAGGTTAATACCCCCGACCCTGCATTGAATGTATTAGCAAATGGCTGGCTTGTGTACCAAACTTTAGCATGTCGCTTTTGGGCTCGCAGTGGGTTTTATCAAAGTGGTGGCGCGTTTGGCTTTCGCGATCAGTTACAAGATGCCATGGCATTAATACATGCTTCGCCTGCATTACTAAGGGAGCACATACTGTACTGCGCCACACGTCAGTATAGCGAAGGTGATGTGCAACATTGGTGGCACCCACCATCAGGGCGCGGTGTAAGAACACGCTGTTCAGACGATTATTTATGGCTACCATTAGCTACGTGTCGTTACATTAAAGGCACTGATGACATAACTATTTTAGATGAGCTAATGCCCTTTATTGAAGGTCGCCCCCTTAAAGACGACGAAGAATCCTATTACGACTTACCCTCTGTGAGTGCAGCAAGGTCGAGCCTTTACCAGCATTGCGTGTTGGCAATTGAGCATGGTTTACACTTTGGAGAAAAAGGTTTACCGTTAATGGGCTCAGGAGATTGGAATGACGGTATGAGCCTTGTTGGAATACACGGCAAAGGCGAAAGCGTTTGGCTGGGGTTCTTTTTATATAAAATACTACAAGAATTTTCACCTATTGCTGCATTACATGGCGATATAGAGTTTGCTACTCGTTGTGACGATGAAGCACAAAAACTACAAGGTAACCTAGCTAAACACGCATGGGACGGAGCTTGGTATCGTCGCGCATGGTTTGACGACGGAACCGCGCTGGGCTCATCACAAAGCCCAGAGTGCACTATTGACTCAATAGCGCAAAGTTGGTCAGTGCTCTCTGGTGCAGCTAATAATGAGCGCTCTACGCAAGCAATGTCGTCTTTGTATCAGCATTTGGTCAATAGCGATGATAAATTAATCCAATTACTCAATCCGCCTTTTGATAAATCAAAAATGAACCCTGGTTATATAAAAGGTTACGTCCCGGGCGTGCGCGAAAATGGCGGGCAGTATACGCATGCCGCTATTTGGGCAAGCATGGCATTTGCTCAACAAGGCGACAAAAAAAGAGCCTGGGAATTGATGAATATAATCAATCCATTAAATCATGCTAAAAACGCCGAACAAGTTGAAACCTATAAAGGCGAACCTTATGTCGTAGCCGCCGATGTTTATGCCGTTGCTCCGCATATTGGACGAGGCGGTTGGACGTGGTATACCGGATCTGCGGGTTGGTTATACCGACTAATAATAGAATCTTTATTAGGTGTAACACGAACAGGAAATAAGCTAACCATTTCACCGTGTATTCCAGAGGATTGGAGCACCTACTCAATCGACTATCGCTTCGAGAGCACCTATTACCATATTACAATTGAGCAAATTATAGGGGATAAAAAACATAATAAAAGTGAGCTAATACTTGACGGTATAGCGCTTGAATCAACTTATATTCCACTTGAAAACGATAAGCAAAAGCATGAAGTTCACCTAAGCGTTTACTCAATGACTTCTAATAAATTGAAACCAAGTAAAATATAAACAAACGAATTAAGGATACAAAATGAGTAGTAATACAGATAATAACACTCGCCCAGATTACGACAGTGTTATCCAGGATATCGCTGATTATGTATTAACGTTTGAAGTATCAAGCGCAGAAGCACTAAACACTGCACGTAATTGTTTAATGGATACCTTAGGCTGTGGACTGCTCGCTTTAAAGTTTTCACAATGTACCAAACTTCTTGGTCCAATTGTCAAAGGGACCATTGTTCCTAATGGCGCACGAGTACCTGGGACCTCGCTCATACTCGACCCTGTTAAAGCAGCGTGGGACATTGGTTGTACCATCCGCTGGCTCGATTACAACGATACGTGGTTAGCTGCTGAATGGGGGCACCCTTCTGATAACTTAGGTGCTATTTTAGCTGTAGCCGATCACTTGTCTCAAGTCAGAATCGCAAATTCACAGCCTCCCCTGACTATGCGAGACGTACTTGAAGCCATGATTATGGCGCATGAAATTCAAGGCGTTATCGCATTAGAAAATTCTTTTAATCGTGTTGGCTTATGCCATGTATTATTGGTGCGTGTAGCCTCAACGGCTGTTGTCACAAAAATGATGGGGGGCAGTAGAGAGCAAATAATGGCAGCCATATCTCAAGCATGGGTTGATGGTTCTGCACTGCGTACTTATCGTCATGCGCCAAACACTGGGTCTCGTAAATCTTGGGCTGCGGGCGATGCAACTTCCAGAGCAGTTTATTTAGCTGATATGGCAATGCGCGGTGAAATGGGTATACCCAGTGCATTAACAGCTGCGCAATGGGGGTTTTATGATGTCTCTTTCTCCAAAACTAATAAAGACCAAGCACTAAAGCCTGAAGCGCAGCGCACGTTTTCGTTCTCCCAAGGTTACGGTTCATATGTAATGGAAAACATTTTGTTTAAAATTTCTTTTCCAGCAGAGTTTCATGCGCAAACAGCAGCAGAAGCCTCCGTTATTTTGCACCCTCAAGTAAAGTCGCGTTTAGACGATATTGAGAAAATAATGATCCGCACCCACGAGTCAGCCATACGCATTATTTCTAAAACAGGACCGCTTGCCAACGCAGCTGACCGCGACCATTGCTTACAATATATGATTGCCGTTCCCTTGGCATTTGGGAACTTAACTAGCGAACATTATGAGGACGACTTTCACAACACGCACCCTATCATCGATAAACTACGCGACAAAATGGAGGTGTTAGAAGATAAACGCTTTACAGCTGAATACTTAGAGGCGGACAAACGCTCTATTGCCAATGCAATTCAAGTTTTCTTTAACGATGGTAGTAAAACAGAAGAAGTGGTTGTTCAGTACCCTTTGGGTCATCGCCGTCGTCGTGAGGAAGGCATTCCATTATTAGAGCTTAAATTCAAATCTAATTTAGCAACACGCCTTGCAACCCAACAATGCCAAACCATATTTACCCTTTGTAAAGATCAAGCCAAGCTTGAAAATACGCCAGTAAACAGCTTTATGGACTTATTTGTTATTCAATAAGTTAAATTGCAGTATGTACGGTGATACTGTAATACCAATTCGCTTAATTAAGTGAGCTATTTTTAGGTAATAAAATAGCTCACTAACAAAGCGAGCTTATAATATACAATTGTTTTATATAAATATTTTTTAAAACGAAGCTTTAACAAAACACAGCAAACGGGACTTATTATGACTAATGAAATTAAACACTCAATTGCAAACTTTGCAGCCTTAGAAACTTCAATAGCAAATGGGGAAGAACAATCGGTAAAAGAATTATTAGCAGATCAGTCAATGCAAGAGCTAGAAAAAAGCTACCTGTTAGACTTAGCTAAACTCGGTAATAACAGCGCTATCATAAAGCTATTAAATGATATCCCCGTAAAAAAATAGACGCTCGTGGCTATGTTATTACTCCATAGCTGGCGAGTTAATCCATGTTGTAAGGTAATAATTGATTGTTCTCGTTTTACTTATGATGACTTGTTTTATTTAGGCTATTAATATAATCAATAAGATTATTTAAAGGTATTGGTTTGGAAAAATAATAGCCTTGAACCCTTATACTGCTGAATTGAGATAAATAGGCGATCAGCTCAGCATTTTCAACACCTTCAATGACCACTATTTTTTTAAGCTCTGTACAAATCTTGATGATACCTTCTAATAAAGCGCGTTCTTGGCCCTCATGCTCAGCACCAATCGTGAACTCCCGATCTATTTTTATAATATTAGCAGGCTGCCTCGACAAGTAAGAAAGGCTAGAATATCCAGCGCCAAAGTCATCAATCGCAACGTTAAAGCCCTTAGCCATCAGCTTTCTAAGAACGCCTTCGATAACCCCTTTTTCTGACATGACTGTTTCAGTCACTTCAACGGTGAGCCGATGTGGCTCTATACATTTATCAGAGACTAATTGGCAAATATTTGCAACAAACCCTTGCAGCTGTAATTGCTGGGGTGAAAAATTAACAGCCACAGTAATATTTTTTAACTGCGCAGTATTACTCATATCTTTAAGTACCTGTGCTAGTACTTGTTTGCCAACTTCTAATATTTGCCCCGTTTGCTCTGCTATAGGTATAAAAATAGCCGGGGAAATATACGCACCATTACTTTTCCATCGCACCAAACTCTCAACACTAATCACTTTGTTATCAGATAAACTATGGATTGGTTGGTAATACACTTCTAAGTCACCATCTTTAAGCGCTTTTTGAAGCTCTCCTCTAATGTGGACTATTTCTTTATGCTTATCATCCATTAGCTTATGATAAAAACAAAGCTGATTCCCTCCAAGGGTTTTCGCACTGTCCATAGCAATATCTGCATGCTGTAATAGTACTTTTGAATTTCCTACTCTTTCTTTAGACATCGATATACCAGCGCTAGCTGTAAGATAAATATCAACGTCCTCTAAATAATAAACGTTTGCTAAAGAGCTTATTAATACTGATATTTCTTCTCTTAGTTTATCTTTACTTATATTGCTGTAATAAAGAATAAACTCATCATTACCAAAGCGTGCTATTGAGTCGGTTGTCAGCGCGTTATTTTTAAGTCTTCTTGCAACTAACTTAAGAACTTTATCACCTATGGCATGCCCTAAACTATTATTTATAGAACTAAAGCCATCTAGGTTTATAAAAACCATTGCACACGGTGAGTTTAACGCTTTGGCCTGCTTAGACTGTTTAGCGTTTATTTCATCATCTAGCGCATCTCGGCGAATTAGCCCTGTTAATTCATCATATTTAGCCATTTTAAACAGCTTTTTTGATTGTTGTTTTAGTAGGTATGAAGAGTCTGAAGCAAGTATAAAAATATAAATAAAGATGAAAGTAAGCCAAATTATAATTTGTTCGACTTTTGCCCTTTCTTTTAATGCGGAGTAGTTATTAATAAAACTATATATATTGTGATTTAAAATGCCCATTACATCGACTTTTTCTACAATATAGTCACTGTATAAACTCAATAGTATATTTAAATCGTATACGTTTTGCTTTTTAGCATTAACAGAAAAGTAAACTTGAGGCGTCAATTCAATAAATACATCAAACGTATTTAGATAATCTATGTATCTGTTCTCAATTAATAAATTCATGTCTAGTAAAGCTAAAACTTGATACTTACTGCCAGTAACTGAATTTATAGGTATCGAAAACATAATAGTCGGCGTACTCGTTTTCAACGTTAATGAATTAGCTGCAAATCTAACTTCATCCGTAGTTGTATTTAACCAGTTCACTACAGAATCACTTGATAAAAATCCACTGGAAATAAATTGCTTAGAAAATATGTCACCTTCAACTAACGTAAGATTTTCATCAAAAATAAGCATCCCTTTGATGATTTTATAATCTCTCGCATAATTTTTCATATCAACAGCGGCAAGCTTTAAAAAATTATCATAACTCACTTTCTCTAATCTCGACTTAATCCGAGATAATGACTTTTTATGCTCATCAAGATTTTTATTAAGCATTGTCCCCACTAAGCTTATTTTTTCTCGTGCTTTTTCTTCTTCACTACTCACTGTTTTTACTGCACTAGCGTACCATAAAGACACACCCGTAAAGATAACTAAAAACATGACTGCTTTGGTAAACTTAGCCCCTTTAGTTATCGTTGCAGAACATAAAATTTTAATAATGAGCGCTGAGAAAAAAGAAAAAACCATAACGGCATTTAAAGCAGTAATAAATGGATTATCACTAATTAAAAAAAACTTTTCGTCAACGACTCCCCATAAGCTCAATTGAAAATTTAAGAAAAAAGCACACCCTAAAATACCAAATACAGGAGTCACATATTTAACTTTTTTTGTAAATTTAAAATTAAATAATAAAGTTAAGATTGAGCCTAAAACTAGCGATATTAAAGCGGTACTAATAGAAATTATAGGCATCAGAGGTGCTTCAAGTAAAAGACTCTCCAACCCACCCAAAATTACTACAACAACAAAAAACTGAATAAAGCCTAAATATAAAATACTTGCTGCTGATTGAGTTAGAGATAACCGCATGAGTCTGTTGTAACCTTCTAATTTGAGTCGCCAAGATCTTAAACTGTAAAGCAACTACCGTATTAGTACAGTCAAATTTAATTGTTTTGTATTGTATTAAGTAAAAAGATACAGCCTTTATAACTAGATATTAAATTAAGGGAATAATCTAATGAAAAATAAGTAGATTCATAGTCATGCCATATCATCTGCTTCTCATTTTAATACCAACCTGCATAAATATTTGAGCAATTAAAACAAATTAAATCACTCTATAACGTTGCTAAATAGACCCCGTATATAAGCAGATTGGTATAACTGAATAAACTAGGATTGACTGTCCGGATATATTGAGCACACCAAATCATTTTACTTAACTCGATTAAAAGAAAAGATCCTTGATATAAATGGATATCACATACATTTGATTGAACTGACACCTTAGTAATACACTAATATTGCCAGTTCAATCAGTCGATTACATATCTGAAAATCGGTTAGCCGATTGCACAATTCTTTTTATCTCATTTTCTTCAATATCTTTTATTGTATCAAGCAACGTTTTTGCGCTTTCGATATCTACACGAGAATATATATGAATGTATAACTCAATAACTTGTTCATGATGGTTTACTATTTTCTCCATAATGTCCGAGATATCTAGCTCTTCAAAGAGTGAGTTGCAATCAACGCGCTCAATAATTGAGTGCTTTTCGATGTAATCAAAACACCAGGTGTTTAGCGCTTTTTCGTCTGCCGTATTTTCAAATCCTTGTACAATATTCTCTAAACTCTCCTCATGCTCAGATAGATAGCGAAGCATCATTCGTGCTCCCTCATCCTTATTTTGTTTAGAGCTCTGGTTTAGGCTATCTTTTAAGTTTTTGTGAAATAAAACGGTCCAATTGAGTACATCTCTAATTGTTTCAATTTGCATTTATTGCTCCTAAGTTTGATGATATCTATACAATATTTAAATATGAAGCATGCTAATTTTTAGGATTAGGCTCACTCGCCTGAGTGTGTTGTAAATACTGAAATAGCTCACTGTCGGTCGATAAAACCAATGTTGTGTTTTGGCTAAGGGCGAGTTCAAGCGCCTGCAACGAACGGGTAAATGCATAAAATGCGACAGCTTGATCATTTTTGTTATAGGCTGAGGCGTAAATAGCGGCTGCTTTAGCATCAGCTTTACCTCTAATTTCTGTTACTGCTCGGTAGGCTTCAGATTGAATTTTATCTAAGTCTCGCTCTCTGTTACCTTGTATTCTGGCAGCTTCGCCTTTTCCTTCTGACAAAAAGCGTTCTGCTATTTGACGACGTTCGCTAATCATACGTTCATAGATTTTAGGGCGTACACTTTCATTATAATTAATACGTTTAAAGCGAATATCCATAAGCTCAATACCAAATACTTTTACTTTTTTTGCTGCGGCATTAAATATATCTTGCTCGACAACTAAACGTCCCATGCTTATAGGCACTAAACTACCAATATTCTGCTCTTTTTCAGCCTCGGTGAGTGACGAGTCACGCAAAGGTTGGCGATCTTTCGTTGTACGAATAATTTCGATTAATTCATGTGTGGCTACTGCATTACGCGTTTCACTACCAAAAATATCATCGAGTCTAGACTGTGCGCTT
The DNA here is from genome assembly GCF_015864705.1 of Pseudoalteromonas sp. NGC95. NCBI lineage: Bacteria > Pseudomonadati > Pseudomonadota > Gammaproteobacteria > Alteromonadales > Pseudoalteromonadaceae > Pseudoalteromonas > Pseudoalteromonas sp. NGC95. The sequence goes on along the minus strand of NZ_JADYWR010000003.1, from coordinate 231,947 downwards.
CGCTCATCACCTAAGCGTAAAAAATACTGCAACGGATCGGTAACCTGCCACCGCGCGTAAAGACTTACAGAAATATAAAGCTTATCTTTGGTCGGCATATCAGAAGGTGTTCCTTCCCATTCCAGCACGCGCTTATCAATAAAATTAACTTGCTGAACAAATGGCATTTTGAGTTGAATACCCGCCTCTCTAATTGGCTCACCAACCGGTTTACCAAACTGAGTAATAACAACCTGCTCTACTTCGTTAACCGTATATAAAGCGCTATATAAAGTAACCCCTACAAGTGCAGCTAAAATACTGCCGCCAACGATTAAATAAGATTTCATGGCTGCTGTCCTTTTAGTGAAGTTAAATTGAGTAAAGGTAATACACCGCGTGCTTCGCTATCGATAATAATTTTATTTTTTATCGTTGGCATAACATCAGTCATTGTTTCTATATATATTCGTCTGCGTGTTACCTCAGGTGCCAGTTGGTACTGTGCAAACAGCGCATTAAAACGCAGAGCATCGCCTTCAGCTTCATTAACTCGCTTAAGGCGATAACCGTCAGCCTCTCTTATTCGTTGGTCGCGCTCCCCCTCAGCAAGCGGAATAACGCGGTTATATTCGCGACGCGCTTCGTTAATCAACTTTTCTTTTTCTTGTTGAGCCTGATTAACTTCATTGAACGACCCTTGTACTGGTACGGGTGGATTAATATTTTTTAGCTGAACCTGATCAATACTAATCCCCATTACATATTTGGTTGCCAATGCCTGCATTTTTTGTAATGCCTCAATTTCAATCCCTTGCCTGCCAATGGTAATTACTTCATCTACAGTTCTATCGCCTACAACTTCACGCATAACTGATTCAGACACATATCGTAAAGTGCCTGCCGGGTCGCGCACCTCAAATAAGTACTTTTGGGGATCGGCTATCCGATATTGAATTACCCATTCAATCAGCGCAGTGTTTAAATCGCCAGTTACCATTTGGGTTTCTTCGCGTTGATTTGTTGCAGGTGAAATTTTTGGCGCAAATGAGCGAATATTATTTTCAGGATTAATATTTTGATCTGGGTCGGAGGCTCCAGGAGTCGAAAAACCAAATTCCTGCTTTAGTTGCCGCTTAGTAGGCACTATTGTGACGTGATCAACACCTAATGGGATTTTTACATGTAAGCCCGCAGGCAGAATTTCTTGAAACTTACCAAACCTTAATACCAAAGCAACTGAATCACTGGGAACGGTATAGACTGCGCTATAGCCTGTAGCAATCAATCCCAAAAACAGTACTATGGTTAAACTAGTGCTAAATTTTCCACTCAGCAACTTCTTATACTTTTGCAGCGCACCACTCATCACTTTATCGATATCTGGCGGACCGCTTTTACTTTTAGAATTTGGATTATTTTCGTTTTGTGTAGAAATAATATTCTCCTTTTTAAGAAACCAAAAATATGGAGCCTTATTACTACTTTAGATTGTCATAAGCGCTAGCGTGCTTCGCAATCTAGGTGATAACTTCCTCTGTATAATTTAAGGGTAATAATTTAGGGGTAATGCTTTAAGGAATAGTTTTAAAATTTAAATTCATGCACTTATAGATTAATTTAAAGCCAAAAAACCTTAGTAAGACATTAGCGTATTTATTTTAATTGGTCTGTTCGGTACGCCACATAGCGTGTTTTAAACAATAGGTTTAATTGATAAATAAAGGGTTAAGTACAACTAATGAGTACACATTATTGAATACCCATTAGCCCCTTCACGCCCTATTACGGCGTTGAATTAATTGATTTATTGCTCTTTTTTGAGGCAACCACTCGAATATATAAAACCCCAAGTATTGCAGAAAGAACCGAAGCCACTAAAACCGATGTTTTTGCGTTATGAAGATGCTCGGCTTGCCCATCAAACCCCAACGTAGCAATAAAGGTAGACATGGTGAATCCAATCCCGGCGATAAGTGAAGCACCAATAACATGCTGAAGATTGATGCCCTCAGGCAAGCAACCTATTTTGTAGCGCAAAGCAAGCCAACACGCACCCGAAATACCAATAAACTTACCAACAACAAGACCACTAATAATACCTAAGCCAACGGGATCACTGAGACTCTCAACAAATGAACTAAAGTTAAAAACCACACCCGCATTAACTAAAGCAAATAGCGGTAAAATAAACAGTGCGACAGGCAGGTGCAGCACATCTTCCCACCGACGCAAAGGTGTACCCGCATTTTCGGCTAAATCACGAATTTCGAGTACCTGTTTATGATCCTGCCTGCTAGCCAGAACATCTACTTTCTCTATTTCTTTTTGCATAGAGGTAATGGTTGTTTTTGCCTTTTCAAGCGACCTTCCTGAGCCCAACATTGAGCGTGCAGGAGCCGTTAAAGCAATAGCAACACCTGCTACAGTAGGATGCACACCTGACTGTAACATCATCCACCAGGTGGCAAGACCAATTATAATGTAAAAAAGCGGTTGTCTTATTCCGGCATAATTGGCGGCTACTAAAAAAGTAAATAGAACAACGGCGCATGACAAATACATCACCGATATTTCTTGGGTATAAAACACGGCAATAACGAGTATTGCCCCCACATCGTCAACAATCGCAAGACCTACAATAAAAGCCAACAAGCTTGTTGGTATATGTTTTCTTACAATTGTAAGCACACCTAATGCAAACGCAGTGTCGGTTGCCATGGGTATACCCCAACCAATCAGTGAATCTTGCCCCCAGTTAAACAACGAATAAATACCAGCCGGCACGACCATTCCGCCTATGGCGCAAAAAATGAGCATGTGTCTATTTTTGGGCTCAGCTAAATCTCCAGCAAGTACCTCTCTTTTTATTTCAAGCCCAAGCAATAAGAAAAATATCACCATCAAACCATCATTAATAATGTGTTTAAGCGAGGTTTTTAGCTCAAAGTTTCCTAATGAGATCCCAATAGGCGTGTGCACTAAGTTCAGATAGGTAGCTGAATAAGCTGAATTTGCCCACCATAGTGCAATGATCGTAGATACCAGAAGAAACAGACTAGAGGTGGTTTGAGCACGCATAAAATTAGAAAATGGGTCGTGCATATAGTCTAAGCCACGATTTAGTATATTTTTAGAATCGTTAGGCATATCAGGTAGCCTTATAAATTGTGGGTGTTCGTTTTATAAAAACTTTTAAGATTTAAGTTCTCCAGTTTTACTATCAGTCAACAAACACTTCGCCTTAAAATTACTAGCATTAAGACGAAGTGCACACCCCTAATTAATCTTACGTAAAATTAGATTAGAGATAGATATAATCATTGTGTTATTACGTTATAAGGGTAAATATTTTCGCGGTTTTGGAATGCCAAAATAGCCGTATTTTTAATTATTCCTTGCTCAATGTTTATTGCACGGCGAATGGTTTCATCTTTTTGCCACTGCAAAGCACCTTTAAGTATCGTTTGTAAATATACAATGAGCGCCGCAGAGATTGAACGCGTCGCGCTTTCCCATAAATAACTCGGTGTATGATCAACGCCATAATAATCCGTGTTGTTATATCGAAATAAAGGGTTTTTAAACGTTGTCGGCTTTGCAAAAAAGAATCCCATCCCCTCATCACAGCTAACATCAATAATTAAGCTGTTTGGTTTTAAGCAGTCGGCCTCTGTTTCAATTACAAAGTTAACCGGATGAGCTGTTTCTTGATAAGTCCCGTTAACGATAATATCGGCTTCGCTAATTAGATCGCCAAGAGGTCGATTAGTCCCATCATGCTCAACAACCATCATGCGAGCCTCTCCTTCAAGACCTTCTCGTACCTTAACATAATGACAATCTAATATTTCTTCACGCACTTCGTGATCAGGACGCTGAATACAAATTGTAATATCTCTAAAACCATGCGCTTTAAGAGCGTAAATTGCGCCTCTACTCACTGCACCAAAACTAAATATAATCGTTTTACGTTGATCGCCATAATGACCATCAATACCCTTAAGTTGCAAAGCATGTATTACAGCGCAATACCCTGCCATTTCATTGTTTTTATAAAAAGTATGGCGCCCTGCATTTCCTTGTGGTGACCACACATACATATCTTCAAAAGCAATTAAGGTAAGTTTACGTTCTATCGCCGCTTGTGTTATTTCATGCTGTTGAACGCAGTGGGCATAGCCCCAAATAGTGCCTCCTTCGCGCATTTCTTCTAAGTCAGCAAGTACAGGCTTTGCAATAATAGCAGTGCCAATATGGGTAAGTATTTCGCTGCGCGATGCAATGCCACCCGTTAACGTTGCAATATATTCATCGCTAACATTAAAAGCGGTGCCATAGCCTTGTTCAAACACCATTTGTTTTCTAAGACTTTCGGGAATTCGTAATAAGTGCTCTGGGTGAATAGGATACCGTCTTTCATCTGTCTTGCGGGATGTTCCGATAACGCCGATAGTTAATTCACTCATGCTAAGTCCTGTTTATAAAGTAAGTACGCTTGAGTTCATCAACGAATCATCATACTTCGCCAATAAACTTAGGCGGTGTTTTTTCTGTACGTTTTTGGCTCGGATGAACCAACTCTATTTTACAAAGGTGTAATTTTGACAATAAATAATGAAGAGCAGTGAGTTAACTTGCATTGAGTTGCAAGCTGAAGACTATTACCTTTTGAGTAAAAGTGCTGAATGAGTATATCAGAAATAAGTATTACTAACTTGAGTATCTCAAACTGAAATAAAGGGAGTACTCGCTAATTACTGAGGTTTTAACTTCGCAAGTTATTCTGTAGAGCAGGTTTAATCCGCTTTATATTGGGCTAGCTGAACGTTTGGCTTTAACATCAACTCCGGCTATGTACCAATCGCGGTCATTCTGCATTTCAATTTTACTATAAGCTGAAATTCTTATATGCCACTAAAGCGGTCATTGATATAATTCTATAGAGTTACTTTTAGTCGATCTAAGTATTTAACCCAATTCCATACAGAGACTTTAATTGTGTAAAATCAAAGTAATCAACATTAGGTTGCATATTGATTTACACAAGTTTTTTTAACTGATAGCTTTGATATTAGACTTTAATAAGGACACTGTCGTTAGGTATAGATTTTACTGCCTAATCTGACAATTTATCAAATATAAGGGAAAGTATGATTCAGTCTGAATTTCAACGTTTTCTGCAAACTTTACTTTCATCTCCATCTAGTGCGTCAGTTCATAAATTCGCTAACTTGGTACTAAAAAATCTGGATGAAATTGTTCCACTAAGTACTTATCAGGGACAACGAGTTAAACATGTCGCAAAGCTTGCTCAAAAAGAATGGGCTAGCGTAAGCCAAGATATTCCAACTAATCTTGAAGATGTTGAGTCAGATGTTGCATCTTTTACTCTACTAAAAGAGTTATCGGTTGATTCATTTAGGGGATTTAGCCGTGAGGAAACTTTTGACCTAAATAGTCTGCTAGTACTTATCTTTGGGCCAAATGGTACGGGGAAATCTAGTTTTTGTGAAGCATTAGAATATGCCTTATTAGGTTCAGTAGCAGAAGCTGAAAGTAAACGTTTTAGAGATGTTGAAGCTTATTTAAAAAATGCCCATACCAATAAATTCGCACCTCCCAAATTGATCGGAATTGATGCTGAAGGCGGTGATGTCAATATCAAACCTAATGATGCTCTTTATCGATTTTGCTTTGTTGAGAAAAATCGAATAGACAGCTTTTCACGTATTGCTGCACAAGCTCCAGCCAAACAGTCAGAACTAATATCAACACTATTTGGCCTTGATGCGTTTAATGAGTTTGTCAAAAATTTCTCTCCTGAAATGGATGGAAAACACATTGATGTAGAAGGTGTCAAAGCAAAGAAGCTTTCTCAAAAACGGCTACAACTCCAAGGCGCTGAGCAGCAAATAAGGCTTAATCAAGGTATTGTTGAACAGGTGAAGGGTGAAGAAACTTCACTAGCAATACGCTATAGAGAAGGCTGTACTTTACTGAAAATGATGTTTGAACTTAATGGCTCAGGGGAAAGACAAGGACAAATACCTTTATTAGAAGCAGAGGTGCAAAAGCCTGTTCCGCAAAAAAGTAACTTAACCGCTGCTAACCTAGCCTTAATCAAACAAACGTTAGTAAGTAGTCTAAACGATCATAAGCAAAAAATAGAAGAATTAGCGAATGCAAGCCAACAAGTATCTTTCCAGCGGCTATTTGAATCAGTAACTCAAGTTCAACAAATTAGTCCTGATAAATGCCCTGCATGTTTAACCCCATTAACGGAAGTATCCGTTAATCCTTTCACTCACGCAGTAGAGGAGCTAGCCAAACTTCAACACCTAGCTGAATTGCAAACTAAAATAAAACAACTTGAGCAAACAGTGCTTCAAAAGCTTCAAGAATTGCATCAGATATTATCCACTTGTTTAAATTTTTATCCCACTGATAACAAGTTAGCACAATTCAAGCTAGCTGATATGTCCCAATTAAATGTGGCATAGTGGAATAGTTTGCATGCAGCGCTAGGCGATGGCACATCAGCCATTCAGCATATTGATACACAAGTAGATTACCTAGAAAAACAGGATACTAAAAGTGTTCAAATTGAACAAAATAAGAAAGCTCAGCAACAAGAATTGAATCGATTAAAAGGTTTCTTAAATGACGCTCAAAAGCTAGCTGCTTCGAAGGGGGCGGCAATCAACGCAATTAAAGGTGCTCAAAAACTAATTAGTGAATTTGACGAAGCAAATAAAGCACTCATCGGTGAAGTCGAACAAGAAAAGCCTATTGTTGAACAGAATATTGACATCAGAGAGTCCTACCAGCAGTTTGTAACTTTACTTAACGCCTATCGCAAAAAGCTACCTGCACTGCTAGTCGAAAACTTAGGAGATGAAGTTGTTAAATTATATAATGCATTCAACCGTAATGATGCGCCAACAGAGCTATTGGCATCAATTCAGCTACCGCTAGCACAAAACCAGAAGCTAAAAATTTCCTACCAAAACGAGCCTCAAAAATATTTTGATGCGCTTCATGTACTAAGTGAAGGGCATATTCGTTGTGTTGGCTTGGCAATATTACTGGCGAAAAATATCAAAGAAGATTGTCCTCTTCTTATCTTTGATGACCCAGTTAATGCCATTGATGATGATCATCGTCAATCCATCAGACGCACGCTATTTGAAGATGATTACTTTGATGGAAAACAAATTATTTTGACGTGTCATGGGGAGGAGTTTTTTAAAGATATCCAAAATCAATTGTCGGTGGAACAAGTTAAAAGTAGTCAGCGGTTAGCGTTCTTGCCCCGCATTGATGAACCGCATATTCAAGTTGATTTCAAATGCGCCCCAAGAAACTATATTGAGGGGGCATTAGAGCATTTTCGCAAAAATGAATTACGATTTGCACTGGGTAAATCTCGCCAAGCTTTGGAGTCATTAACTACAGGGAAAGTATGGCAATATGTCAGCAAACATGGTGATGGTAATTTAAGTATCAAATTACGTGCCGCAAACGCACCAATTGGATTACGTCAATTAACAGACCAACTCAAAAGTAAGATTAAAAAAGGTGACTTTACTGACGCTGAAAAACATAATGTTTTGTCTCCCATTGAACAATTATTAGGTATTAATGGTGACTCTCTAGAATGGAGATATCTGAACAAAGGCACTCATGATGAAGTAGACCGAGCCGAATTCGAACGAAATTCAGTTCATACCATTGTATCAGCATTAGCATTACTAGATCAGGCGCTATAGTTTAACAGCACCTTAAGCCAGCCTTTACTCTCAAACAGAAGAAGCTGGCAACTCACATTTCAAATATAATATTTATCTGTAGAAGCAAAACATCAACGGCAGCTATGAGTGAGAAGCTGCCCATCGAAAATATAAATTTGACCGTCCGTTGATCGCTCACTGCAAACTATTAGCTTTATGTGTTTTTTAGCTGTCTATTACGCCAATCGCTCTACTACGTCTTTTTAAAAACTACGTCACGTCTAATATTATTCATCTTTAAACATATTCGAAAGCTGATGACCCAGTTAACAACTAAGGGAAAACAGCGATCGAGGCAGCTTAAATCGAAATAATAAAAGTTTAAAAAATGATGTTAAACGCTATTGCAAATCGTGATATTGAACAAGCGACTCACACTTTACTTAAGTGCATTAGTAATTTAACTATTGAGAAATGAGGTAATTACTACGAGTTTATAAAATGTTTGGGTTTGGTAAAAAAAGCTTAACGAGTGAAGCAGTCTAACAACGCCAAAACTATTGCTTTAGTTCTATTATTCTAGTTCTATTGCTTTAGTTTTGGCGCTTATTAAAGGGATAATACTAGCCTTTCATTTGTTCAAGCTCTTTGCCTTTGGTTTCGTGTAAAAACTTAAATACAAATATAACTGAAACAAACGCACAAAATGCGTAAAAACCATAAGCCCCAGCTAAACCAATGCCTGTGAGCATAACAGGGAACGACCAGGTAATTAAAAAGTTAGCTATCCACTGGGCAAAGCCGGTAACTGCAAGGCCAGAGCCGCGAATTTGGTTAGGGAACATTTCACCTAGCATAACCCACATTACAGGGCCCCACGATAGATTAAAAAAGAACACATACGCATTAGCGGCTATTAAAGCAACTATGCCCTGCTCTCCTAATTCTAAATTACCTGTTGAGCCAATATCTGCATTTAAAAAGGCATAAACAATAACCGAAAGCGTCACCGTCATACCAATTGAGCCGGTTAACAAAAAAGGTTTTCTGCCAATTTTGTCTATAAAATACATGGTAATAAACACCGCTAAAATACTTACAAAGCCGCTTATTATATTAATAAGTAACGCGTCAGATTCAGTAAAACCAGCGGCTTGCCAAAGTACCGCGCCGTAGTAAAAAACAACGTTAATGCCTACTAATTGTTGAAATGTAGCTAAGCCAATTCCTATCCAAACAATGGGGCGTAAACGTTTTTTAGGTTTATCAATAAGATCAGATAATTTAGGTTGGTGTTTATCACCAGCAAGAGACTCTGCTATTTCATTTAATTTAAGAGAGGCAGTTTCAGCACCATATAATGACGATAACACACGTGCAGCAGCGTCTTTTTTACCAGCCATAATTAAGTATCGAGGGCTTTCGGGGATAAAAAATAAAGCGATTAAAAACAAGCATGCAGGTAATAATTCAACCCAAAACATCCAACGCCATGTTTCGAAGTCGAGCCAAAATAAAGCCGTAGAACCGCCAGCCGTATTTGCTAAAAAGTAGTTACTTACAAATGCGCTAAACAAACCAAATATAATAGCCACTTGTTGCAGTGTAGAGAGCGTGCCTCTGTATCGTGCGGGGGCAATTTCGCTAATATAAGCTGGGGTCATAACCGATGCAGCCCCTACAGCTAAGCCACCTAAAATGCGATAAATCACAAATTCAAACGATGTGACTGACACACCCGAGCCCCAAGCACTTATAATAAATAAAGCAGCGGCAAAAAGTAAAATTGGACGCCGACCAAATTTATCAGCCAATCGACCTGCGCCAAAAGCACCAATGGCGCAACCAATTAGCATACTCGATACGTTAAATCCCGTACCCGCACTACTGGAGTCAAACGCAGTTTGGAGCCCATCAACCGTGCCGTTAATTACGCCGCTGTCAAACCCAAATAAAAAACCGCCAATGGTCGCAACAAAGCAAACCAATACTATTAAAAGTACATTTTCTTTCTCGTTCATAAGTATCCATATTGTGTGTTGTTGTTATTTTATATAGATTTTGAAGCTCAAAAGGATATACGTTTTCGCTTATTTAGTTATTTTTATTGGCTGAGCTTGATTCTCTTTCTATTAATTCAAAATCTAAAATATGTCTTAAGTCTAAGCTTTTTACATTGCTCAAATCGTTATACTGACCTGATGCAAGTAAAGTAATGGCAAGCTCAGCCATTTCATTAATGGGCTGTCTTACGGTTGAAATATTTGGCCAAACTATGGTCGCAAGTTGCGTGTCATCAAAGCCAACAACCGACAGTTCGCTTGGAATATTAATACCTTGTTTTTGAGCTATTGAGATTACAGCGGCTGCCATATCATCGTTAGCTGCAAAAATAGCTGTTGGTTTATCATCAAGCGAAAGTAATTTTATTGCCGCTTCCATACCCGATTGATAGGTAAAACTGCCCTGCTCTATATACTCAGGTGGCGTTATTATTTCATTAGAGCGCAGCGCATCTAAATAACCTTGGTAACGCAAACGGCTTACACCTTGTTTAGTGTCGCCAATAATATGTGCAATTTTGCTATGCCCTTGATTTATTAAATGCTCTGTAACATCAAACGCCGCTTGATAATCGTCCATGCATATATAAGGGGAGCGATTTAATTTTGTATCTGGCGTTATTCTTACAAATGGCACTTGAGCTTTAGTAAGCACATCTAAAACCTGTTCGTTATCGCACATAGGAGGCAGTAAAATCATGCCATCAACTTGTGTAACATCAATAAGTTGCTTTACCGATTCAATTGTTTTGTCAATATCGGTATGCGCTTCGTCAACAACTAGGTGGTAGCCCAGAGCGCGGCATTTTTTAAGCGCTGCTAACAAAAACTGGCTTATGTAAGAGTCACTTGGGTTATCGTATAAAAGCCCTAAAAAGAATGACTTAGTACTAGCAAGGCGCCTAGCAGACACATTTGGCCTGTAATTTAATTGCTCAACAACCGTCATTACTTTTTCGCGGGTTTTGTCGCTTACTTTTTTGTCTTGGTTGAGCACGCGCGAAACTGTCATCATTGATACACCAGCCTGCTCGGCTACATCTTGTATTCTTGCTCTTTTAGGATCGGCCATTACTGTTATTACCTACTCACAATCAGTGGATTGTTATAATTAACTTTCTTAATTTTCATTATACATAATTGTAAAGCTTGATATTGTTTACAGCGCGTTTTATATGATTACTTATTGACAAAGTCTTATACTACACCGAAAATGTTAGCGCTAACAACAAATTTGTAATATTCATACCCAATAATATAAAAAACTTAAAAAGGCCTATATTATGAGCATGCTGCAAAACCCAATTCTAAGAGGCTTTAACCCAGACCCAAACATCGTCAGAGTTAATAACGACTACTACATAGCCACTTCAACATTTGAATGGTTTGGCGGTGTGCAAATTCACCACTCTACCGATTTAGTAAATTGGCGAGTTATAGGCCAAGCACTTAACACCGTAGAGCAACTCGATATGCGAGGAATGCCCGACTCTTGCGGCGTATGGGCACCGCAACTTAGTTACAATAATGGCCGTTTTTATTTGGTATATACCAATGTAAAAAGCTTTGATGGCCCTTACAAAGACACACCAAACTATTTTGTATCAACCACTGATATTACCGGTAACTGGTCACAAGCGACTTACTTAAACTCTAGCGGTTTTGATCCGTCTATTTTTCACGATGATGACGGTAAAAGCTATTTGCTAAACATGCTGGTTGATCACCGCAACAACGCACTATTTGGTGGCATAGTAATGCAAGAGCTTTGCCTAAAAACCAATAAATTAATAGGCGATGTTAAACCTATATTTTCAGGCACAAAACTTGGTTGCACTGAAGGCCCACATATTTTAAAACGCGGCGCTTACTACTATTTAATTACCGCTGAAGGTGGCACTGGGTATGAACACTGCATTAGTGTAGCGCGTGCTAAAAACGTATTTGGCCCTTACCAAGTACACCCGCACAACCCCGTTATTACAGCAGCCCACGAGCCGAGTAATACGCTACAAAAATGTGGCCATGGAGATTTTTTTCAAACACAAACCGGTGATTGGTACACGGTATTTTTAACATCTAGACCACTGACTGAGCGCGGCCGCTGCATTACAGGGCGTGAAACAGGGATTGAGCAAATAATCTGGAAAGACGATGACTGGCCTTATGCCAAACACACAAATAAAGCCCCCAGAATACACGTACCCGTTGAAGGTTTAACGCTAAACCCACAGCCTCAACCCTCAACACATATTGATTTTAGTAACGATGGGCTTACTGTTGATTTTCAGTCATTGCGCATACCCATGTGCAAAAGCTGGGTGTATAAAAACACTCAAAAAGCATCGCTTACCCTAGTAGGTAAAGAGTCTTTAAGCTCATTGCATCAGCAAAGTTTTATTGCCAGGCGTGTACAGGCTCATCATACTGTTAGCAGCACATGCGTTGATTTTGCGCCGAGCAGTTTTCAGCAAATGGCGGGGCTTGTATGTTATTACAATACCGCTCATTACTACTATTTGCATATAAGCGGCGGCGATGTAGGCGATGAAACCACACCACGTTATTTAAATATAATAAGCTGCGATAAATACCAAACAAGCACGCCTGTTGCACCGCTTTTGCTTAAAACAAACAAACCTGTTTACTTAAAAGCTGACTTTAATGGCGCTCAGCTGCAGTTTTACTACGCCACCGAAAAAAGCTGCTGGATAAAGTTTGGTCCAGTGCTCGATGGCAGTATTTTATCTGATGATTACGTGCAGCAATCACCACAAGGGTATCGCCCGTGTTTTACTGGTGCTTTTGTTGGTATGGCGTGCCAAGACTTATCGGGGAAAAATAAAGAAGCTCACTTTTCATTTTTTAATTATGACGAACCTAGCGGCGAATAAATCGCCGCCAGTTAAGTTTATTAGTTGATTGAAAGCTTTTTGAAACTGCTTTAAAGCTCATTCAAAGCTCTATTAAAGTTCTCTTAAAACTATTTTAAAACAGGGCTTTAATACGCTCCATTTGTGATTGTAAAAGTAAACTTTGAGAGTGGCTCATAATGTCACTCTCTCGTTTATTTTCGCTCAGTAAGCGCCCTACTTCTTGGGCTTCAAAGCTGTAACCTTGTGACTGCCTGCCATCTTCAAAATGCTCAATTAAGTCATCAAGCTCATACAAGGAGCACTCATAAGCTCTAAATGCATCGGGTATTTTTATATAGCCTTTGTCGCCAATAATATACGCGTCATTCCCTAACCGGCATTGAAATGACGTTGCTAAGCTCACCATTACATCGCCACAATTAGCAGTAATAAGTACATCGTCTTCCACGCCTTTATAGCGAATATTTGCTCTTACGTGTAAGTTTTCAAGGTCGTTATTTAAAAAGTAATTGGCAATGGCAAGCGGATAAATTCCCATATCAAGTAAACAACCGCCCGCTAAATCTGGGTTGTATTCACGCCCGTCGGGGTTAAAAGGCACAGGGTAACCAAAGTCAGCTTTAACATGTTTAATAGTGCCAATTCGCCCTTGCTCTACCCATTGTTTTGCTTTTTGTATTGCAGGTAAAAAGTACGTCCACATGGCTTCCATTAAAAATACGTCGTGCTTTTTAGCCAGTAAAGACAACTGCTTACACTCTTCAGCCGAGACCGTAATGGGCTTTTCGCACAATACATGCTTACCTGCTTTAATAGCATCGCTGGCATTTTTAAAGTGAAAGTTATGCGGGGTCGCAATGTAAACTACATCAACGTTTTTATCGTCAAATAGTGCCTGATACCCTTCGTAGGCATTAGCCGCACCATACTTGCTCGCAAAAGCGGTTGCATCATCCCCATTTCTTGCTGCAACTGCGTACGCAACACCATTATTTGTATGTGCTAAGTCTTCACAAAATTGTGCGGCAATTCGGCCACAACCAACAATACCCCAGTTTATTTTTTTCATAGTGTTTCCTTATGATCTTAAAAAGAAATTTAAGTGAACTCCAACAACCAAGCAATAAACTTGCAAATTAATTGTTAAACATAGTTTAAAACTAGCTTGACTTAACAATATCAAATCATTAATGTTAGCGCTAACACTAAAACAACATTAAGTATCACATTTATGTTCCTTGGTATCGATTTAGGCACTTCAGGTGTAAAAGTAATTATTTTAGACGAGCAAGACCAATTGCTTGCTCAAGCAAGTGGCTCTTTAAGCGTTTCACGCCCAGCACCACTTTTTTCTGAGCAAAACCCTTCAGATTGGTGGCTTGCTACCTGTAGTGCAATCGAGGAGCTTAAAAATACTCACCCTGCATTACTAAAATCGGTAAAGGCTGTGGGCCTTTCTGGGCAAATGCATGGCGCAACGCTGCTTGATAAAAACAATAATATTATTCGCCCAGCCATTTTATGGAACGACGGGCGCAGTGCTGCACAATGTGTAGAGCTTGAAAAACGCGAACCAAATTCTCGTAATATTACCGGCAACATAGTAATGCCTGGTTTTACTGCGCCTAAATTGGTGTGGTTAAAAGAGTTTGAACCAGAAAACTTTGCAAAAGTAGCCAAAGTATTACTACCAAAAGACTACCTACGCTTTTTAATGACCGGTGATTTTGCATCAGACATGTCTGACTCAGCAGGCACACTGTGGCTAGACGTAGAAAAAAGAGCATGGTCGCAAAAAATGCTTAGCGCCTGCGACTTAACAGAGCAGCACATGCCTACCCTTTTTGAGGGCACACAAATTACTGGCAAATTAACAGCCCAAGTTGCTGCTAAATGGGGAATGGAGCAAGTTCCCGTTGTGGCAGGCGGTGGCGATAATGCTGCAGGCGCTGCCGGTGTTGGCGTAGTAAGGCCTAAACAAGCGTTTTTGTCATTAGGTACTTCGGGCGTTTACTTTGTTGCTAACGATAAATACCTGCCTAACCCAGAAGGTGCTGTACATACTTTTTGTCATTGCATTGAAAACACCTGGCACCAAATGTCAGTGGTGTTAAGCGCAGCAAGCTGTTTAACCTGGGTCACTAAATTAACCGGTTTTAAAAACGAAAGCGCATTGCTTGAACAAGTAAGTAAATGCGATTTTAGCAAACCAAGCTCAGTCATATTTTTACCTTATTTAACTGGCGAGCGTACGCCGCATAATAACCCCGATGCCAAAGGCGTATTTTTTGGTTTAGACAGCGATACCGATGCAGCAGCCCTTGGCCGCGCAGTACTAGAGGGCGTTGCTTTTGCCTTTGCCGATGGCCAACAAGTACTGCTTGATGCTGGCGCACAAATTGACGATGTAACCGTTATTGGTGGTGGCGCTAAAAGCCCACTGTGGGGAAAAATCATCGCAAGTGTACTCAACCGCCCCCTAATTTACCGAGAAGGCTCAGAGGTTGGCCCCGCATTTGGCGCAGCAAGACTTGCCCGAATAGCAGTAACACAACTCCCTGCACAACAAGTGTGTGTTAACGGCAAAGTAACGCAAACAATTGAGCCAGACCCAGTCATGCAAGACTTTTACGCGCAGCAATACACTACATACAAAGCACTTTACCAAAGTGTAAAAACATACTTTTAATACACTATTATAAAATTAACGGAGCACATTATGAGCGAACAATTTTTTACAAACGTTGAAAAAATCAAATTTGAGGGTGAAAACTCTAAAAATCCATTTGCATTTCGTTATTACGACGAAAACCAAGTAGTGCTTGGCAAAACAATGAAAGAACATTTACGTTTTGCAGCCTGTTACTGGCATAACTTTTGTTCTACAGGGTTTGATATTTTTGGTGAAGGTACGTTTGACCGTCCTTGGATCCAACCTGTAGGCAATCAATTAGAACTTGCTGAACAAAAAGTAAAAGTAGCCTTTGAATTTTATGAAAAATTAGGCGTTCCTTACTTTTGTTTTCATGATGTTGATATTGCCCCTGAAGGCAAAACACTACAAGAAAGCCACGATAACGTAACGCACATAGCTAACATTATCGAAAAAGAAATGCAGCGCACAGGTGTAAAACTACTGTGGGGTACTGCTAACTTATTCTCAAATCAGCGTTTTTGTGCCGGTGGTGCAACAAACCCTAACCCTGATACGTATGCATATGCAGCAGCACAAGTTAAACATGCAATGGAAATTACGCATCGTTTAGGCGGCGAAAACTACGTACTTTGGGGTGGTCGTGAAGGTTACGACACGCTACTAAATACAGACCTTGCACAAGAAAGCGAACAGTACGCACGCTTTTTGAAAATGGTTGTAGAGCACAAGAAAAAAATTGGTTTTAAAGGCACATTATTAATTGAGCCAAAACCACAAGAGCCAACTAAGCACCAGTACGATTACGATACAGCAACGGTTGCAGGCTTTTTATACAAGCACGGCTTACAAGACGAAATTAAAGTAAACATTGAAGCAAACCACGCAACACTTGCGGGTCATAGCTTCCACCACGAAATTGCAGTTGCTTGCGCAGAAGGCATTATGGGTAGTATTGATGCTAACCGTGGCGACATGCAAAACGGTTGGGATACTGACCAATTTCCTAACGATGTAGCTGAGTGCACACTTGTTGTTTACGAAATTTTAAAAATGGGTGGTTTTACAACGGGCGGCTTTAACTTTGACACTAAACTTCGTCGTCAATCGTGTGAGCGTGATGACTTATTCATTGGTCACATTGGCGGTATGGATACGATGGCTAAAGCATTACTCAATGCAGCAGCAATGATTGAAGGTGGCGAGCTGACTGATTTTGTTGAAAAACGTTACGCTGGTTGGAAAGAAGACCTAGGTCAAAGCATTCTAAATGGTGAGCAATCACTTGAAAGCCTTTCAGCCTTAGTACACGAGAACAACATCGATCCTAAGCAAGTTTCTGGTCGCCAAGAACTGCTTGAGAATATTGTTAACCGCTACGTATAAGGACATCGCCTCGGTTTTAAAGCCGAGGCGTACATCATTATGAACTTGTTAGAACAACTCAAAAAAGTAACCACAGTCGTTGCCGACAGTGGCGATGTAGAGTCAATCAAAGCCCTACAACCGGTTGATGCAACAACCAATCCTTCGTTAATTTTACAAGCTGCAAAATTACCTCAATATAAACATTTAATTGAAGACGCTATACAAAAAGCTGGCAACAACGTTGACGCTATATGCGACCAACTTATTGTTAACTTTGGCTGTGAAATACTAAAAGTAATACCTGGGCGTATATCGAGCGAAGTAGATGCGCGTTTATCGTTTGATACCCAAGCAAGTATTGCCAAAGGGCGTAAGCTTATTTCACTTTACGAGCAAGCGGGTATTTCAAAAGACCGCGTACTTATTAAACTTGCTTCAACATGGGAAGGTATAAAAGCCGCAGAGCAATTAGAAAAAGAAGGCATTAAGTGTAACTTAACGCTGCTTTTTTCGATGGCTCAAGCCATTGCGTGCGCACAAGCTAACGTAACGCTTATATCTCCGTTTGTTGGTCGTATTCTTGATTGGTACAAAGCCCGCGATAATAAAGAATACACCCCAAGCGAAGATCCTGGTGTGCAGTCGGTTACAGGTATTTATCAGTACTATAAAAAGTACGATTATAAAACCGTGGTAATGGGCGCAAGCTTTAGAAACATTCAGGAAATAATCGAACTTGCTGGCTGCGATTTACTGACTATCTCGCCATCATTACTCAATGATTTACAAAGCCAAGAAGGTGAACTGGTTACAAAGCTTGACGCTGCAAACATTGCCAAAGCACCGCAAAGCGACATAACCCCACTCACCCACGAGCAATTTTTATGGCAGCACAACGAAGATCCAATGGCCAGCGAAAAGCTCGGTGAAGGTATTCGTAACTTTGCCAAAGATCAGCGTATTTTGGCTAAATTGGTTGAAGACTTACTAAACTAATTTCCCTCAAGCCTGCTACATAACGTGCGGGCTTTTTTAATTTTATTTGAGGTAATACATGACTCAACTTTCTTCTCGTGCGCCTTTTGCTAATGCCATTCGTGCACTCAGTATGGATGCGGTACAGCAAGCAAACTCAGGGCATCCGGGCGCACCTATGGGTATGGCCGATATAGCCGAAGTACTGTGGAACGATTTTTTAAACCACAATCCAACCGATCCAAATTGGCCAAACCGAGACCGCTTTGTACTTAGTAACGGTCACGGCTCTATGCTTATTTATTCTTTATTGCATTTAAGCGGGTACGAGTTACCACTTAGCGAGCTTAAACAATTTAGACAAATGCATTCAAAAACCCCAGGTCACCCTGAATACGGTTATACCCCAGGTGTTGAAACAACCACAGGTCCGCTTGGCGCAGGTTTATCAAATGCCGTAGGTATGGCTATTGCCGAAAAAGCCCTAGCAGCACAATTTAACAAAGAGAGTTTTGATATTGTAGCTCATTACACTTACTGTTTTATGGGTGATGGCTGTTTAATGGAAGGCATATCGCACGAAGCATGTTCGCTTGCAGGCACATTAGGCCTGGGTAAACTTATTGCTTTTTGGGACGATAACGGCATATCTATCGACGGACACGTTGAGGGCTGGTTTACCGACGACACCGCAAAACGCTTTGACGCTTACGGCTGGCATGTAATAAAAGATATTGACGGCCACGACCCAGAGCAAATTGCCAACGCCATTGCACAAGCCAAACGAGTGAGCGATAAACCTACTCTACTTTGTTGTAAAACCGTGATTGGTTTTGGCTCGCCAAATAAATCAGGCTCGCACGACTGCCATGGCTCGCCATTAGGTAATGACGAAATAACTGCTGCACGCAAATTTTTAAACCTACCAAATGAAGCATTTAGTATCAGTGATGATATTTACGCCCATTGGGACGCTAAACAAAGCGGTGATAAAAAACAAAAACAATGGCAGCAACTGTTTAGCGACTACACCAAAAGCCACCCTGAGCTTGCCAAAGAATTTGAACGCCGCGTAATTAAACGTACCCTGCCTGACAACTTTGAAGCTATTGCAAACAACTATATTGCACAGTGCAACAATGACGCCGCTAACATTGCCAGCCGAAAAGCCTCGCAAAACACCATTGAAGCCTTTGCCCCGCATTTACCAGAGTTACTGGGTGGCTCTGCTGATTTAGCCGGTTCTAACTTAACGCTGTGGTCTGGCTCTAAAGGCATAAGCGCAGATGACGCCAGCGGTAATTACCTGTTTTATGGCGTGCGCGAGTTTGGTATGAGCGGCATTATGAATGGCATATCACTGCACAGTGGCTTTATTAATTACGGTGCTACGTTTTTAATGTTTATGGAATACGCCCGTAACGCAGTAAGAATGTCGGCACTTATGGGTATTCAAAATATATTTGTGTATACCCACGACTCTATTGGCCAAGGTGAAGACGGCCCGACTCATCAACCTATTGAGCAACTAGCCAACCTACGTATGACCCCAAACTTAGTCACATGGCGCCCGTGTGATGCAGTAGAAACTGCAGTGTCGTGGAAAAACGCGATACAAAATCAGCAGCAACCTACTGCGCTTATTTTTAGTCGCCAAGGGCTCAACCACCAGCCACGCAGCGCTCAGCAAATTAGCGACATAGAAAAAGGCGGCTATATTCTTAGCGATAGCAATAAAGTGCCTGAGCTTATTTTAATTGCAACGGGTTCTGAAGTTGATTTAGCAATGCAAGCCGCAAAAGAGCTGACAGCACAAGGTGTTGCAGTGCGTGTGGTATCAATGCCAAGCACCACATTGTTTGATCTACAATCAGACGATTACAAGCAAAGTGTATTGCCAAACTCGGTAGCAAACCGTATTGCAATTGAAACATCACACCAAGATTACTGGCTTAAATATGTTGGCTTACAAGGCAAAGTAATTGGTATGAGCACTTTTGGTGAGTCGGCGCCAGGTAACGTGTTATTAGAGCATTTTGGCTTTACCACCAAAAATGTAGTGAGCACCGCGCAGGCGTTAATTAAAGCCAACACTTAATATATTTAGTACGCGTAATGCGCTAAATAATCCAAACTTTATCCAATTAATGCGCCAAGCCTTTCAAAGCTCGGCGCATTTTTATAATTAACTAACAAAGGTGAACTATGAAATACTTACTATTAATTATGCTTTTTAGTGCAAGTACTAGTTTTAACGCATGGGCAAGTGACGAGCAAAATGATGAACTAATGCTAACGATTTTTTTAAAGCACGACCAATCAAAAAACCTCTCTGAAATAAAAGAAATACTCAACAACGCTAACTTTTACAAACACTTCCCGCCAGAAGGCGCAACAGTAGAATCTTGGAAAGTAATGATGGGTATAGGGCAAGTAGTTACCTTGCGCTTTCCGGCAGCGTTATTACCAAAAGTAAATTTATCGATTGAACGTTATGGTTGGAAAGCCTACAGCACTGAGTTTTATCCAACATACGATCTGTACCCAATCGTAAAAGAAGAAATTAAAAAAGCTAGAACGAACAATTAAAAGAGTAACTACCATGACAACTTCAATTGTTCAATACACACTAAGTAATGAAGCAAACGACACTATTTCTATTATTAACTACGGTGCCCGGCTTACCAGCTGGGTTACCCATGTTGATAATAAAAAACGAAATATTGTACTTGGCTATTCTAATATTAATGAATATTTAAATGACACGTTTTACTTAGGCGCTGTAGCCGGTCCTTATGCAAACAGGCTAAGTAACGCCCAAATAAACATCGATGATAAAGCCTATGCACTTAATAAAAACGAAGGAGTAAACCAACTTCACGGCGGCCAAAAAGCATTAAGCGACTTATTTTGGCAGCTCGATTATCATCAAAAAAATGCGCTAAGTTTAAGTATTACTCTACCCGATGGATACAACGGCTACCCCGGTAAAACTATATTTAACGTGCTGTATACCTTTACCACTAACAGTAAAAACCAAAGTAATCTTGATATTAAATTTACGATTACCAGTAATAAAAAAACCATTGCAGGGCCAACAGCGCACCCATATTTTAATTTAAATGGCATTACTAACAGCGCACAAGGGCATACATTAAAACTGGCTGCCGCGCATTATACCCCCGTAGATACAAACGCCATTCCCACAGGTTTACTAGCCCCAGTAGCAAATACCACTTTTGACTACACAAATGCGCGGGTGCTTAATAAAACCGATAAACTCGATCATAACTTTGTAACCGAGCAAGTACTTAATCTGCAAGCCAATAAGCAACACGCAGAGCTTACAAGCGCCGATGAAAAAGTAATGCTGAGTGTGCTTTCTAACTACCCTGCTATTCAGGTATATACAGGGCAGCACTTAAAAAATCCGTTTAACCAATTTGACGGTATTTGCTTAGAGCCGCAATTTTGCCCCGACAGCCCTAATAACCCACTCTTCCCATTTAGCTATTTAACACCACAAGTGCCTTTGCAAACGCATATTAGTTACTGCTTAACTAAAACCAATAAAAAATAGCTATTTTATAAACCAAAAAAGGATCGCTATTAAGCGATCCTTTGCGGGAGGTTAAATGTTTAGTGCGATTATAAATCGCTTACAAAGCTTTTAAGTTTTAGCTCACGGTCAATTAATAATGGGTAATCGGTGCGCCCTTGCATTGGCCAATCGTTACGCCAAGTGCGTGCATCGCTTATGCCCCAAAAAGTAACGCGGCTTACTTTATCGTCATGTTTTTTAAGTATGTCGAACACGGCTTTATAGCGCTCGCCTAACTGGGTGTTTACTTCACTAGGCAAACCATTCGGGTATGGGTTAAATCGCTCTTGTAGCGCAATATCTAACGAAATATCAGCCCCTTGTTCTTCACCCTCAGGGAATGGCAATACCGAAATATCAAGCTCGGTTATCATCACATCAATACCCGTTGCAGCGTATGCCACAATAGAGTCTTCCATTAACGAAAGCTCTGGGTTATCAAGGGAATAATGCGCTTGCATACCAATACCATCTATTTCAATGCCTTTGCTTTGTAAATTTTTAATAAGCGCAATTGCACCGTCTCTTTTTTCTGGCTTATATAAGTTGTAATCGTTGTAGTATAACTTGGCATTAGGCGCTGCCTGCTTAGCGTATTTAAACGCATATTCTATAAAGTCGTCACCAATAATGGTGCTCCATTTAGATTCACGCAGTGTGCCGTCTTCGTTAAGTGCTTCGTTTACCACGTCCCATGCAAAAATACGGTTTTTATAGCGCCCTGCAACTGCATTAATATGGTTTTGCATGCGCTTAAGTAATGCATCGCGGGTTAGCGGCTCGCCTTGTTCGTCTTCAAAAACCCAGTCAGGAGTTTGCGAATGCCACACTAATGTGTGCCCAACTAATTCTTGGTTGTTCTCTTGTGCGTACTGAACTAACGCATCAGCGGCTTCAAAATCATAGGTTTCAAGCTCTGGGTGTATACGCTCCCACTTCATTGAGTTCTCTGGCGTAAAGGTATTAAATTGCGCTTTAGCCACATTTAAATCTTCAGGCAAAGCCCCTAATATTTGGTCGCGGCTAATCGCTGTACCTATTTTAAAGTGGTCTTTAAATTGCGCTTTAAGCGTTAATTGCTCCGGCGCTTTTAATGTTGGTTTACTTTGCTCTGCTGCACCATTACAGCCAAGTGCAAGGCTCGACATTCCTAATAAAATAGCAATCGTAAATTTATTTTTATGCATGATGTACCTGTTGTGTGTTTTTTAGTGTGCAAGGTAAACTTAACACCATATAGTCTTTTTGACAACAACGTTTTATTAAAATAGACTGAACAAAAATAACACAGTACACATTCCTTAATCACACACTTTACTAGCAACAAAATTAGCAAGGACACACATGAAAAAAATAACAATAAAACGGCTTCTGTTAATTAGCGCATTTTTCGCCTCATTTATTTTCAGCGCCCTAATTCGAGCAGATAAAACCAGCACTCACGTGCCTATTTGGCATAAATTAAGCTTAACCCTTGAAGGCCCGCACACCAGCGAGCTTGCCACGCCTAACCCCTTTACCGACTACCGCTTAGATGCAACATTTACCAGCCCCACTAACAGGCAATATACAGTACCTGGATATTATGCAGCCGATGCAAACACTGCTCAAACACATGCAACAGCAGGCAACAAATGGCAGGTTTTGTTTTCGCCCAACGAACTTGGCAAATGGCGCTATACACTCTCATTTGTTAAAGGCCGTAATATCGCAAGCGTGCCATTAAATACTGTTACAAATGAGCAATCAGGCGGTTTTTTTGATAAACAAACAGGCGAGTTTAATGTTACCACCGCCACTAAGTCATCCAGCAGTAAAGACTTTAAAAGCAAAGGTAAGCTTGAATACGTTAATAAACCCTATTTGCAGTTTAATGGCTCAAAAGAGTACTTTTTAAAAGCCGGTGCTAACAGCCCCGAAGTGCTGCTTGGCTTTTCAGGGTTTGATGCCACTCCCACAAAGCGTAACTACCAAGCGCATATAAAGCATTGGCAAAATAGCGACCCTACATGGCAAACAATCAATACAGAGACTGATAACAGTAGTCATCAATCCTCTAAAGGCATTATTGGGCTAATAAATTATTTAGCGTCGCTTAACATTAACGCGTATTACTTTTTAACCATGAACGCCTACGGCGATGGCGACCAAGTTTGGCCATGGCTTAGCAAAACCCAAACCACACGCTACGATGTATCTAAATTAACTCAGTGGGATATTGTATTTAGCCACATGCAGCAAAAAGGCATAATGACTCACTTTGTAATGAGCGAAACCGAAAACGAATCACTGTTTGAATGGAACGAAAGCCAGCTTAAAAACGACTTTGCTGTTAGTCGTAAAATTTACTATCGCGAGTTATTTGCCCGCTTTGGCTATCATTTAGCAACCACGTGGAATATAGGCGAAGAAAACGGCTGGCAAGATCCAAGCGGCGACGATAAACAACAAAAAGCTAATACCACAAAACAAAGAAAGCAATTTGCCGATTACTTTCAATCACTCACCTACTACCCAGAGCATATTGTTGTACACAATGGCCCGTCGCTCGACTACCATATTTACGATAAACCAAACGACAACATTTTGGGCTACCCCGCCTACACAGGGGCAAGCTTACAAGGTGAACTTAAAACTAACACCACTTACGGCGATGTTTTAAAGTACCGCCAGCTTACTCAAAACAATGCTCAC
The DNA here is from genome assembly GCF_015864705.1 of Pseudoalteromonas sp. NGC95. Lineage (NCBI taxonomy): Bacteria > Pseudomonadati > Pseudomonadota > Gammaproteobacteria > Alteromonadales > Pseudoalteromonadaceae > Pseudoalteromonas > Pseudoalteromonas sp. NGC95. The sequence goes on along the minus strand of NZ_JADYWR010000003.1, from coordinate 208,005 downwards.
CCGTGGGTGATCACCATGGACGAGGCCTATATTTACGAGTATGCAAACAATGTAGATACGTGGCGTAAAAGTAACGTGTGGGCCACATTTATGGCAGGTGGCGCAGGTATTGAGTTTTATTTAGGCGGTGGCGGCGACCTTGTTGAACAAGATTTAACGCCTTACAAAAATTACTATTTAGCGATGACCAACGCTGTTGCGTTTTTTCAAAAATACGTGCCATTTACAAAGCTTACACCAGCCCCAGAGCTTACAAAAACAGGCTGGGCGTTAAGTGATAACTCAACGTTTTACTTATTTTATTTTAGTAATGCAAGCCAAGCACAAGTCACATTACCAAACGCGTGTTATACCCTCGACTGGTTTAACCCACGAACTAACAACTACATAAACGGCAAACGCTTTTGTGTAAATACCGCAACGAGTACACAACTGGCAACACCACCCAACACACCTAACAACGACTGGGTTTATTTAATTAACCTAAGCGCTAAATAATAAGGATAACAGCCATGAATCATTTAACAGTTAAACATTGTGTAACCGGCGTATTACTTACAACCGCAGCCACCATAGCATTGCCTGTAAACGCAGAAGATAAACCCACACAACTTACATCAGCTATTGTGAGTCAAAAAGATGCGCACATTACTCACTACGAAGGCGGCGATTTTCATACTTACTTTTATGGCGATACACCACTCACCAAAGGCGCTATTACAGGCGTTGCCGTTATTAAACCTCATAACGAAATACATCCTGCCCACCAGCATCCCGATGAAGAATACTTAATGATTCTTGAAGGCTCTGGCACGTGGACGCTTAATGGCAAAAGCCAGCCAGCACGCACTGGAGATATTTTATTTGCAGCCCCTAACGACGTACACGGCATTTATAACAACGGCGATGCGCCGCTTAAGTTTGTAGTAGTGAGGTATCAGGCTAAGTAGTTTTTTAGTGAAATAGACTAAGTGAATTATGCACAAAGAGGTTAAGAGGCGCTTCGCTTTTAGAGGAAAACAAAACAGCCTGATGTTGGATCAGAACACAGGCTATTTTGAGTAAGAGAAAAAATAACCATTCCTAAATAAGGTTATATAAGCCCCCTCAAAGAATAAATGTATCTTGGCAACTTCTTATTTGTTCTTCCAATTAGTTAACGCATGTTCCCATTCTGTAATTATTGGCAACAAACACTTTAGCTTTATTTCCTTATTATTTGATAATGCGAATAAAAGGTTCGATAGTTGATAACTATTACTATTTGAAATGACTAGAACGTTATTTACAGTTGTAGCATTTGAATTTTTAATTATATCCAAATCAACCCACCATTCTGCTTCATGTTTCCACCAATCAGCGGCAGAGTTTATTGCTGCTACATAAGCAATTCCAGAACGGTGACGAGGACCTAATTTATATGCTTTTTTATTTTTACCTAAACCTGAAAAAATAACTGTTTCGACTAAGCATTGCTGCGCAGCAACAAAACCAAGACCAACATAATATTCTGACTGATCAAATAAGCCATCTGAATCAGGGTCTGCTGAACTTTGAATCGCTAAATCTATTTCGGATAATTTTGCATCAAGCATCAAAAAAAGCTCTTCTAATCTAGCAAAATTTCCTAAAATATTAATCATTCAATAAAATTCCCAATTAGAGATTCAAATAAAAGCTCAATCAAAAATTATTTTTCACTTTATGATTACAGCATGCTCTTTAACTACATTAGTACCAAATACTATAACCTATTGCTAGTTATAAACTTTAAGCTCTTTTTGCTTATCATGATGCTTAAAAGTCATGGGGCACTTCTCATTTTCTTCTCATTCTTTTCTCTTCGTGAAAATTCCCAAAAAAAAGCCGAGTATTTAAAAATACTCGGCTTTGACTACACAATGCGGTTTACTGAACTACTTCAGCAATGGTTTTAATAACTGGCTTAGGGTTTAAATTACGATCCCATAGTAATGGGTAGTTTGTTCTGTTTGGGATTGGGTAGTCGTTTTTCCACGACATACCATCGTGTAATCCCCAAAAGGTTACGCGGTCTATTTTGTCGCGTTTTGCGTAAAACAGTTCAAACAAGGCTTTATAACGGGCGTTTAGTTGCGCTTCTACGTCGCTCGGCAAGCCATTTTTGTATGGGTCGAGGTAGGTTTCAAACTCTTCTAACTGAAACTGTGGTTTCATCATATCGGTGCCGGTAATCTGCCCTTCTTTTGTTAAAGGCAGCACGTCTATATCAAGCTCAGTGATCATCACTTTTATACCCAGCGCAGCGTAGGCGTCAATGGCTTGTTCAATGTATTGCATTTTAGGAAAATTAAGCCCCCAGTGCGCTTGTATGCCAATGCCATCGATTCGAATACCTTCTTTTTGCAGCATTTTGATCATACGTATAATGCCGTCTCTTTTTTCTGGTCGCCATGCATTAAAGTCATTGTAGTAAAGCTCGGTATTAGGTGAATACTGCTGGGCGTATTTAAATGCGGCTTTTACCATAGTATCGCCATCGCCTACGCGGTTAACCCACACAGTTGGGCGATAAGAGCCATCATCAGCAATCACTTCGTTTACTACGTCCCATGCATCTACTTTGTTTTTATAGCGCCCTGCTACCAGCTCTATGTGTTTGCGCATTTGCTCTAACTGCTCTGCAGGGGTATTTGGCTCATTTTTGCTATTTGTAAAAAACCAGTCAGGTGTTTGGTTATGCCACACTAAGGTGTGGGCTACGGTAAACATGTTATTTTGCTTGGCAAAATCTATAAATGCATCAGCACCACTAAAATCGATCTTACCTTGCTGTGGGTAAATTACTTCTGCTTTCATGGCGTTTTCTAGGGTGACTGTATTAAATTGCTTAGCAATAATTGACTGCGCGGCTGCGTTTTTGCCTGTCACTATATCTTGATTTACAGCAACCCCCATTTTGAATGAGTCTACAAAGGTGTTTTTAAGGCCTTGGTCTTGTGCAGCGTTTACGCTTAATGATCCTGCAAGTAAAAGCAGGCTGAGTGTGTGTTTTTTATGCATGTGTGTGCTCCGTTGAATCGTTATTATTTTCGATAAATATCATACAACGAAAAAAATAAATGATATAGTCAAAATGACCATTAATTATAAATTAAACAAACCTGAGTAAACGTCTATGCTAAAAACACACAAAAAAACGCTAAGCCTAGTTGTATTAATGCTCTGTTTTAATAAAGCAGCGCTGGCACAACAACCTGAAAATACACCTTTGTTAAACGCTGTAAACAGCCAAAGCAATGAGCAGTCGCCATTAATAAAGGGCGTAACACCCACACTCGTTAGTGACAATTTATTATTTTTAGAAGGCCCAACGTGGTCAAGCCAAGACAATGCGTTTTATTTTTCAGAAATAAACTTTGCTAGCTCGCAAGCACTTGGCCCTGATTCGACCATTTATAAATTAGTGCTGCCCAATACCCTCACCACTTATTTAAAACACAGTGGTACAAACGGCTTGTATGCCAAAGGAGAGAGCCTCTATACGCTTAACCATAGTACGCAATCGCTTTCTAAAATTAATATAAAAAGTAAGACCAATACCGTAATAGTCAATAAATTTGATGGGCTAAGCTTTAGCTCGCCAAACGATATGACTATGCATAAAAATGGCGATATATTTTTTACCGATCCTAATTGGCAACTAGGCGAACGCACTCAGCAAATGTCTTATACCGGTGTGTATAAGTTAAGCAATACAGGCGTACTTAGTTTAATTGACGCTACTCTTGAAAAGCCCAATGGTGTTGCGCTCTCGCCCGATCAACGTACCCTTTATATTGGCGACTTTAGTAACCGCGTCAGCAAATACACTATTGATGAAAACGGTGATATTTCAACACGTGAAGACTTTATTATAGTAACCTCACCCGATGGTATAAAAGTAGACTCTGCTGGCAATATTTACGTAAGCAGTCACAAAAAAGGCGTTATTAATATTTACACGCCACGCGGCTCACTTATCGATAAAATTGAACTTGGCCCTAATGTAACTAACCTTGCGTTTGGTGGTAAAAATCGCAAAACGTTATTAATAACCACCGCTAAGGGCTTGTTTACGCTTGATGTAAAAGTAGCGGGTTTGGCTAATTAGCTAAATTAGTTAAGCAACGTATTAAAGAGAAAGTTAAGCTCACTCGTTAAGCACAAAAACCGGTGTAACTTAGTTACACCGGTTTTTTATTATTTAAGTTATTGCTACCTAAGCTTTTGCCGCTTAGGCTTTTGCTACTTAGGTAGTGTTATTTTAATTAAACGTGTTGTTATAAAACTTAAAATTGCCCGATACATGCAGCATAGCTAACATATATAACGAACCATTGTAGTAACGGTAGCTACCTGTTGGTTGCGATAAAGACCAAAATTCGTTAAAAAACTCATTTGCTTGCCCAGAGTTTGTTGAAGCCAGTAATGCTACTGCATTCGCGGCTTTTTGACCTTCGCCTGCACAGCCTTTGTTTTGCGCTCCACCGTACGAATACACTTGCTCGTAACAGTTATTACTGTTGTTAGTTTTTGCATAACTTAAAAAGCCCAGTGCTTTATTTACTGCGCTTTTATGCCACGCTTGAGCACCCATTAAATGCGCGTCTAAACCCACATTCATAATTACGCGCCATGCATCAAATTCATACCATTGACCTGGGTTTGCTTGGTCGTTAAAAATGTAGCCAATAACAGGGCTGCCATCTAAGCGCGATAAAAATGTAGGTAAGTTCCAATGCGGGCTACCACTTACTTTTGTAAAATGGTTTTTAAGTAAGGTTCTACTTTTTGTGGCTACTTGTCGCCAGTAAGTTTTGTCTGCTTGGTTAGTTACGTTATTTGCAAAGTAGTCATAAAACGCAGGTATGTGATAAGAAGGGTCTGTTAGGTTATCAATGTAAGGTGAAAAGCGGATTATTTGGTTTTCCATCAGCTTATTTTTAATTGTGTTTAACATGGTAATGGCATCGTTGTAGTAGTTAAACTCACCCGAATTCCCCCAACGAGCAGAGGCATTAAGTAGTGCAAACGCAAAGTACTCTTCACCATCGGGAGCGGGGCCCTCATCCACTTTATAAACAAAGCCGTTTTGATTAAGCTTTAGTTTCCACGCGTAAACGCCTTGTTTTTTTACATCAGGGTGATTGTCTGGATTTTTTTGATACGCTTTTGCAAAGCGCCATAGGTTATCAAATTCTTCTTGTTTATTAAGCATGACAGCGGCGGTCATTCCCCACGATTGCCCTTCTGTTCTTATATCGTCGCCTTCGTCTGGGTTAATTGCTTTTATGTAGTGTGCTTTATAAACACCGTTTTCGGTGTACGGGTAGTAAAGTTGTTGTGTGTTGTTATAGCCAAACATATTGTCAAAAGTACTATTCACTTTTTGCTGTATATTTGTTTTACCCATTTCTTGTGCGAGGTTACGGTATGCTCCTGAACTGTCGGCGCCTACACTCGATGGGTTATTATTAAATGCAGCAAGTGATTGATAGCTTATTAGCGTTAACAATAAAGTTGTTATTTTAAAAAATACTTTCATGTTTATCCTCTTTATTTGAATTATATCAGCGTGCAAATTTAATATAGTCTTTTTGACCATTTGATCAAGGAATTCTCAAAATTATTTGTTTGTTTTATAAACTAAGTGAAATGTGTGAAGGTGTTTAATAAGTTCTTAAAAAATATAAAAGGCCGCTTAAAAAAGCAGCCTAAATCGACACAAATAGTGTTAAAAGCGTATTTATTAGTTATTTATTAATTGCTACTTTTTTAACCCTTTACCCGTTGCAGCCCAATAAATTCCGCCATAAATATGCTCTGTTAAAAACTCACTTTTATACACCGCATTAGTATGCCCAAGAGCTGTATAAAATGAGCGACCACCATCGTAATTGTGATACCACGAAATAGGATGAAACGCCCCCATACCCGAGCCTGTTTTGTTATTACCCCAATCGGCAGTTGGATTGTAACTTTGCTCATCAACTGTGAGTAAGTAGTTTAACTTAGTTAGCTCAGGCCCAAATTCGTACCACTCGTCTGTCCAAAGCATTTCCTGCGGCATATGGTTTAAGCCAATAAAGCGAGTATTAGGTACTTTACTTAGTACGCCAGTTTGAATAACAGGATGAATGTTAAAGGTGCGCCCCACCAGCTTTTGATACCACGCCCAGTCGTATTCGGTATCTGATGCGCTATGAATACCAACAAAGCCTTTACCTGCTTTTACAAATCGCTCAAGCGCGGCTTGCTCTTTTGGGTTTAAAATATCGCCCGTGGTTGATAAAAATACCACTACATCAACATTTTTTAAGTAATCGTCGTTAAAATAATGGCTTTCTTCGTGCCAAATTAAGTTGAAAAAGTGCTTATCGGCTAAGCCTTCTAGCGCTTTAACGCCTTCGGTTTGCGACTTATGGTGCCACCCTGCGGTTTTTGTAAATAGCAGCACATTAAATTGCTTTTTAGGGAGGGTATCAAACCCTGTAGCATTACTTTTTTGCACTGTTGCCATACTCAGCGCCAATACAACAAAGCTTAATAGCCAACCTATATATGCGAATCTAGGTAAAGAAAAAGACACAGTAATCCTATTTAAAATGAACAAACATATTAGCCGTTAGCCGCCCTGTTTGTGGACACGACGAAATATCGGTAGACGTATTAAGTAAACTGGTGTGCAGCAAATACCCAGGAAACACAATAAGCCTATTTGGCTTATATTCTATGTGCTTGTAGCACTCAAACTCACTGTGCTGCGTGGTGCAGTAACTAGGCTTTGTATTTGCTAATTCAAGGTATTGCTGAGCATGTGTTAAATACGTGTTTTTGCGCTTTGTGCTTATTGTTTCAAACCCTGTTTTTTTATGCCTAAAAAACCCAGTGCCGCCATGCTCGCCTTCGCCAAGGTAATGAATAATGGCAATTAAGTTAGGATCGTTTGTATCAAAGTGTGGCAAGGTTTGTATTGGTGATAGCTGCTTCTGCGTTTTAGTAATTAACGATAAGGTATTATCTTTTGGGTATGGGGTAAGTGTTTGCCCAATATTAAATACGTTATAAAACCCCTGTATAAGCGGCTTTAGGTAATCAACCACACATTGCTTTGGCAGCGGCATGCGTAAACCTGGGTATTGAGTGAGTTCGTCAGGTTTAAACTCTCCCTGATTTTGTGCATGATTTTCATCAGCACTTTGCGCTAAGTTTATAAGTTTTTGCAGCTCACTCAGGTAGTCGTCAATTATAATAATTGGCGTTTGCTCTTGCCCTATAAACTCATACTGCGGCTGTAAGTTATTGCCAAGTGTTAGCATAATACTTACTTAGCCTTGCAATAATGATTAATAAAATCAATGTGACTCGGTAAGCTATTTGCTTTTTTAGCCACATGATTTTTTATTGATTCTAAAAATCGTTTAAGCTCATCATCGCTCATGCTGTCTACAATGGGGTGATAATTTTGCGGCACTAGCCCTTGCCCTAACATCACTTGTAACCACGAGGCTTCGCCAAATAACTCTTGCTCTGCTTTATATACATGCCCGCTTTGCTTAAATAGCTCAATGCGCTTGGCAAGCGACTCTGGAATTGGCATGTTTTTACAGTAGCGCCAAAAGTCGCTGTCGGTGCGCTGCGTCACATGGTAATGAAGTATAATAAAGTCGCGAATGTTTTCGGCTTCAAAGCGCATTTTGTTGTTAAAGTCATCTTGATAGCACGACTCGATTGCTTTGGTTGGCATGTTTTGCATTAATCTTATAATGCTTTGCTGAATTAAATGAATACTGGTTGATTCAAGCGGCTCAATAAAACCACTTGCCAAGCCAATAGCAACACAGTTTTTGTTCCAATGTTTACGCCGTGTACCGGTGCGGTATTTAATAACGCGCGGCTCATTAATAGGTTTGCCTTCTACGTTATTGAGTAGCGCTGTTTTGGCCTCATCATCGCTCATGTATTTACTACAAAACACTAAGCCATTACCACGGCGGCTTTGCAGCGGTATTTGCCACTGCCAACCACATTTATGTGCCATTGCACGTGTGTATGGCACTATTGGGCTTACTAATTCGGTTTGTACTGCTACTGCGCTGTCGCACGGGAGCCAATGGCTCCAATCTTCGTATCCGGTGTGTAGCGCTTGCTCTATTAATAAACCTTTAAAGCCGGTGCAATCTATAAATAAATCACCCTCAATAATTTGCCCGTCACCTAAAGTAAGCGATTTTATAAAGCCATTAGTGGGCTCTAAGTTAACTTTGCTTATCATGCCTTCTATACGTTTAGCGCCGTTTTGCTGTGCAAAATTTCGTAAAAATTTAGCGTACAAACCTGCATCTAACTGATAAGCATGGTTACGGTCTTGATTCGGCACTACGGCAAATTTACCCAAGCGACTTGCTACGTGCTCTGTGCAATAATCACCAATATCGGCTGCTACACCTTGTTGCATCCCTTTTAGCCAAAAGTGCTGAAAACCTGCAGCCCAACAACCTTGCCCCACATAACCAAATGAGTGAAAGTAGCTTTGCTGGTTTTGTTTCCAACCCTCAAACGATATGCCTAATTTAAACGTGGCATTAGTGGCTGCCATAAATTCTGATTCGCTAATTTTTAGTAAATCATGAAATATATGCAGCGTAGGAATAGTAGATTCCCCGACCCCTACGGTAGGTATTAAATCGGATTCAACCAAGCATATTTCAATATTTTTACCTAGTAGCTTTGCCATTGCAGCGCTGCACATCCAACCGGCGGTACCGCCACCTGCTATTACGATTTTTTTAATTGCATTTTGATTCATAATTCAAACCTTACTAGTACGCTTAGCGTCTTAATTTATTTTGTAATTCGGCTCTTAATTTGCGCGCTGTTAGCTCATTCATTGGCTTTGTTAAAATAGCCTGTGCGGGCTCTGGTATGTGGGTAAATTCGTTATCAGCAAATACATAGTAATTAAACAAACGTTGCCATGCTGCGCGCTCATGCTTTGGTAAATTACGTATGTTTAAAATAGCAAGGTGCAACGCATTAGTAGGCTGCCCATACACCGCTGGCGTATTTTTAAACCAATAATTAAACAGTATATTTAAACTGCCAAGCCCCTCTACTTGGTGCCACCACATGCTGGGTAATATAAGCGCATCGCCTGCTTCAAGATCAACGGTAATTGCCGCTTTTATTGCCTGCTCAAATTTAGGGTATTGCGTGAAGTTGGGCGCAGTTGTGGTGGTTAAGCTTATTGGCTGACCACCGGGTGCTTTATCAAGCGGACCTATGTATAAATTATCTATTTGATCGGGGGCAAATAAAGTAAAACGCCTTTTACCTGCAACACAACATGCTAAATTTTGCGCTACGTCGTAATGTGCTGGTACGGTAACCTTTCCGCCTGCCCATACATTAAATAAACAGCCTTCGTTTAATGCGTTAACGTGGCAGTGATTAACCAAACCAGGTAAGCACTGTGCAATGCTAGTAGAGCCAATGTATAAAGTGTCGGCTTGTGGGTTATTTGCACTTTGCGCTATTTGCTCAAGCGCATTAATAAATGCCGCTTGCTGATTAGTAAAATTAAAACCGCTCATATCGGGGTTATACCCTACAACCCCGCTTTGACTGGCGGGTATTGTGCAAGTATTAACTAAAAAACCTTCGTAAAACGGCGTTAAATAATCAATTGCTGCACTGTCTGACTTTTTAGCAGCAATAACGAGGGGCCAATCGCTTACAAACCCTTTTAGTACAATAGGCAAAGGCGAGTTTAAAAGCTCCTTGGGCAACGTACTGGGAGTTAAGCCACTCAGCGTTTGAATATTATTTGCTAAATTTTCCATAGCTAAGTACTTACACAGCGTGCTTTTGTAGCATAAGTTGCTCGTTTTTAAGCGCCACTAAATCACGCACATGTACTTGCGATGCAATGATCATGTATATACACGCTAAATACCCTTGCGAATGCAGCTCTGCAATTGCCTCGCTACTTAGCTGGTTAAGCGAGTCTTCGTTTATGGTATAAAAACCGAGTAAGTTATGTTTAAGCCCGTTTACTAAATCAAGCTCTAGCGATACCGATTCAAGCAAACCATGTTTAATTAAGATTTTAATAAAGGGCTGGTTTTGTTCTAGCCCATGATGCAGGTTGTCGAGCACGTTTATGATGTTTTCGAGGTAATCGCTATTCCCGCCGTGTTCTAAAAATAAGTTAATACCCTGCTTTGTTGTCACTTTTGGCGAGTCTAAATCAATGCTAAGCATGCGCTCTTGCGTTGCCACACCGTTTTGCATTGTATTTTGAGTCGCTATAGCAAAAGGCAGTCGCTGCATACTTAGCGGAATGTAGTGTGCTTGCCATTGCTGGTTTACTAAAAATAAATTTTCGTCTTTATTTATGCCGTACAAACACACCGGCGAAAATGTATTTGTTGTATCGTCTTTGGTAAAAAATATTGGGTAATGTGCTTGAGCGACTCTAAATTCGCTCACAAATGTTTCGCTATACCAAACCCCGTCACCTAAGTGTGTGCTGCGTGCAGGGTTTATTTTTAAATGCTGATGTTCAACATTATTTAATAATGCATGATTGGCCATGGATTGTGTGCTCCAACTGTTGTTGTGTGCCTTTACTTATTGCTACACATTAAATGTAACTAATAAGTTAAATTCATATTGACTATAACAGCTGGATATTATTATTACTAGGTTAATTTAGGCAAATAAAAAAGCCGCAAAATGCGGCTTTTATAAGGTTGCTACAAGAGTAATTTATTAAAAATTATAACGAACACCTAAACCGTAACGAGAGCCAGTTTGAGTGATGTTATAAATCAACTGTTGCTTACGCCCGTACGATGTTACGTACTCGTCAGTAATGTTTATACCTTCAATAAATACGGTAAGTCCCTCTACTGCGGGTACTTCGTAACTTACGTTAAAGTCTATTTGGTAATACTCATCAGTGTAAATTGGTGCGGTTAAATCGCCATTTACACGACGCTCATTTAAAAACGAGTCGCGCCAGTTATACGCAATACGTGCTTGTAAGCCTTCTTTATCGTAAAAGAACACCACGTTTGCAGTATCACTTAACCCTACTAGCGCTTCTGTATCCTCTAGCGAGTCGTTGTCGTATTCAAGGCCTGAGTCAACCATGGTGTAGTTAAAAATACCACCAAAGCCTGACTCACCAAATAAGTGCTGAATATTAAATTCAAAACCATCAATGGTGTATTCTTGGTCGCCATTTACAGGCACGTTTATTCTAAAGTTAATTGGATCATCTGAGTCTGGGTCACCAACAATTGTGCCGCCGTCTAACTCGCCATCTTCATCAAATTTAGGTTGTACATTTGGATCATCAGCAAAGTTTTCAAATATATAGGTTCTGATATCTTCGTTAGATGCATTAGCGCCAAGTGCCGCTGTAGCAGCTCTAAACTTTTCACCATTTAATGGATCAGCTAAGTTAAATATATTTGAGTCGATAGTACCTGTAGTGATCCAATTTGTTACGTCTTTTTTAAAGTAACCAAACGAAATATAGCTTCCTTCGCCGTAATACCATTCACTTGATAAGTCGTAGTTAATTGATTCAAGCGGTTTAAGTCCTGGGTTACCAGAGCCACCCGAATAACCACTTAAGCTACCGCCGGTATTAATCGTTGTACCGCCTTGTAGTTGGCCATAACCCGCTCTTGAAATAGTTTTGCTTGCTGCTGCGCGAATCATTACATCTTCAACAACTTCAATATTAAAGTTAATATTTGGCAGGAACTGGCTGTAATCTGCAGATTGGCTTAGCGTTTCAATACCGGTAACACCGGTTACTGATGTAGCTGTATCTTCGTTCCACTCTACGCGGCTGTAACCGGGTGCAGTTGCTTTAGAAAATACGTCTGTTTTTTCGTAGCGTAAGCCAATTTGCAGGTCGAAGAACATGCCACTCAATTCGCCTTTGTAATTTACTTGTGCAAAAGCAGACTGCGTTTTTTCTTCAGTAAAGCGGTTTGTTGCTGCATCCCAGTCGGTTGAGGCACAAAATTGTCCTTCGCCGTTTGGTCCTGCTGCTGCGCCGTCGGCTGCTTTACAATCACCGTAAAGGTTATCTACGTTAGCAATAGGATCTGCGTACTCTGCTGCATTTACAATCGCATCAAAGTCGGCAAAAAAGATTGTATTAAATAAATCGTATTCGCCTTGTGTTGCAGTGCCTTCAAAATTACCCGCTTTAGCTTGAAACTTATCTAAAATAGTATCTTGGCGCCAATCAATATCAGCAAAGTCACCCTCAACACCAACACCACCCCAATCTGGGCGCTGTACTTGTGTATGACGGTAATGGTTATTTACTTTATTAACCGCAACACCAAAGTCAATGCTTAAACTGTCGTCAAAAAAGTACTTACCTGAGATTTGTGTTTGATCGATTTCTGAATCGTATTTATCGTTTGCAAACCAGCTACCAGATAAACGCATAGTACTTGGGTTAAAGTTTTCAATATTACCAATAGCAATACCTGGTAAGTCGCCTGTTAAATCAAGCCCTGAGCGCGAACGTGTGTACGACGGTAACTGAATATTATTACGTGTACCGTGGCGTGGATCAGTTGCTTTCATTGATGCTTTTGAACTGTGGTGATCAAACTCTAGGTTAAGCTGATCAGACACCGCCCATTCTAGATTAAAGCCTAATGAATCTGTTTTTTCTTCGCGACCCCAAGAACCTACCGTAAGCGACGTATCGCGGTAATCGGCATCACTTTGAATGTCATAAATTTCTGAGTAAATAAGTGGGTACGCGTTAGACTCACCCGCCCAAACAGATTCACTTCTGTCGCCAGCATAGTTAAACCATACTGAGGCATCAGTGTGCTGCTCTTCAACGGTTGTTTTAAAGCCCGTGTAATCAAGGGTTGCTGTAATATTTTCAACAGGTTGATATTGAAATACCAACTGACCATTTACACGTTCACGTTGACGCTCTTCAAACACATAACGTGGTTGTTGCGGGTTTGAGTAAATGCCTGATGTAGGTCTGTTTGCTCCGCCTTCTGCGCCTGCAGGTACACCGCCCCATCCTGTATTTGTGTAATCAGATGCTCTGTAGCCTTGATCTTGAATAAACTGCTGCATACCGCTTTCACGGTCTTGGTAGCTACCTGAAATCGAAATACCAAACTTGTCATCCCCAAATGTTTGCGAATATAAACCGCTTACCTCTGGTGTAATGCTGCCCTCGTCGGTTGATTGATCGTCTACAGCTTTTACGCCAAACGATGCTTTTATACCTGGGCTATTTAAAGGTCTGTTTGTTGTTAAGTTTATAGTTGCACCAATTCCACCTGAGGTAACACTTGCGTCTGATGTTTTATAAACTTGCACGCCCGATACGCTTTCAGATGCAACATTTGCAAAATCAAATGTACGGTCACCTGTTGTATTTGGAAGTTGGCGGCCATTAATAGTAATTAAGTTATTAGCAGGTCCAAATCCACGTACTGTTACGCGGCTACCTTCACCGCCCGCTCTATCAATTGATACGCCGGTAATACGTTGTAGCGATTCAGCAAGATTGGTATCAGGAAATTTCCCCATATCCTCAGCCGAAATTGCATCGACAATACCAGAAGAATCGCGTTTAACATCCATAGAGCGCTGCAATGAACCTCTAATGCCTGTTACTTGTATTATTTCTACATCTTCGTCAACAATGGTTTCTGCAGCGTAGCTTTGGTGAGGAAGCGTAACGGTACCCATTGCAGCGAGTATGGCTGTTGAAATTATCTTTTTCTTAAACATCATGATGCCTTTTTCTTATTTAATTATTATTGACGTACTGCAAGACTTTAAGAATTACTCGAAACATAATTGTAAACTATTTGTTTCATTTTACGGTCAATAAATAATTATTGTGTGTGTATGTTTTAAACGTTTTACAAAGACCACAACCAGTTTTAAACATGTGCTACTTAACTAAAAACCGTTAAATAACAGGATGTTTATGCTAATTCTTTGTGCTAATTTTTTGCTTTAAAATATTTTCATTTTGTCATATGTCCTCAGCTTCCTCTTATTTAGACCATTAACAAAATAAATTAATGGTCATATTGACTATATCTTTTTTGTGCAAATAAAAGCTGTAGCGGTGCTCACGCAGATAATTTGCATTGTTTATAACTATTTTTGTTAAGCGTGTTCATATGGGCTTATTGTTTGAATTTTTCCGTTTGAGTCGTGTTCGAGCTTAGCCATTTTCATACTGCGTAAATGGGTTTGCCCGCCCGACAACGTACTGTCGTGATAAAATAAAAACCAACCATCATTGTGCTTAACAATTGAGTGATGCGTGGTCCAACCAAGTACTGGGTTTAAAATAACGCCCTGATAGGTAAATGGTCCGTATGGATTATCGCCCGTTGCGTATACAATTTTGTGTGTATCGCCCGTTGAGTACGAAAAGTAATAAACACCGTTGTGTTTGTGTACCCAAGGGCCTTCAAAAAAGCGGCGGTTGTTATCGCATACTGTAATTGGCGAGCCGCTTTCATCTAGTACAACAACCTCTTTTACGTCTTCGCTTAGGCTGATCATATCTTCCGATAATTTTGCAACGCGCGCAGGAATTGCAGGTTCACCATTTTTTGGATACGTGCTTTGTTCATTAAATTCGCTGGTTTGCCAATTTTGTAATTGGCCGCCCCACAAGCCACCAAAATACAAATAATAGCTTGAGTCGTCATCTTCAAATACAGCAGGGTCAATACTAAACGTCCCTTGAATGTAATCGTCTTCGGCTTTAAATGGACCTGTTGGACTGTCACTTTTTGCAACGCCAATTCTAAAAATACCTTGCTGATCGCGCGCCGGAAAATAAAGGTAATACTGACCAAGTTTATGCGCAGCATCGGGTGCCCACATTTGCTTACTTGCCCATTTTACGTCATCTACACAAAGTGCTACGCCATGGTCTATGGCTTTGCCTGAGCTTTCGTCAAGCGAAAACACATGGTAGTCGCGCATTGCAAAGTGGTCGCCGTTATCATTAATTTCATTTTTTGATTCAATGTCATGCGATGGATAAATATACACTTTGCCATTAAACACATGCGCAGAAGGATCGGCGGTATACATGTGATCAACTAATACATTATGATTTTGTATTAACGAGTTGGCTCGTTGTAAGTCTTTTAACTGTTTAAGTTCAGCGTCACTTAATCCATTAGATGGGGGTGCTGCTTGTGCTGTATTTTGCATTTTTACTCCTAGTATTGCCTGCCCACTTTGCACTTTAAAAAGGTATAAAATGGGCTGCTAAATTAGTTTATGGTTTTGTTATCAGCCAGCTGCGTTTGAATGCGCTTTACCTCAGGCTCGGTAAGTTTGTAACGTGTTATAAAAATTAAACATGCCACGGTACAAATTACTGGAATACCAGCAAAGGCGAGTAAAATGCCTGATAACGTGTGTTCTGACTGCTCTTGATTAGGCACGTATGCATAGCCAGATAATATCCACCCTGCAATAGCACCGCCAATTGCAAAGCCTAGTTTTATTGCCAATAAATGACCAGAAAACGTAACAGCGGTTAATCTGCGACCAATTTTTAATGCCCCGTAGTCAACCGTATCTGCCACCATCGAAAACATAATTGGGGTAATTATCATGTGGGCAAAGTTAGCAATAAAGTAGACAATAAAAATGGTGACTATGGCGTCGCGCTCAAGTACGTAAAACATGCTGTGAGAAATAATTACGACCACTAAAGCGACTATAAATAGTGTTTTCTTTTCAATAAATTTGGTTAAAAAGTTGGTAGACACAGCGCCTAGTACTGAGCCAATTGCTGAGAGTGTTAAAAAGTTAGAAGTAAGTGAGGCTTCTCCTACGTAGTACTTAATATAATGCGGTGCTACTGAGGCTCTAACGCCAATTAATATTAATGTTGCTAGGCTTATAACGGCTATTACAACCCATTGATCGTTTTTAAATAAGCTTAAAAATTCAAGGAAGGCATTTTTTTTACTTTGCGCGGGTTTAACTTGTTTGGTTTCTTTGGTCATTTTAAAACACAGTAAAAAACAAGCCGCTGCAAGTCCGCCTAAAAACACCATGGCTAGCGGGTAACCTACTACATCGTCGCCGTCGCCAAAAAAAGCAACTAGCTTAGGCAGTGCCCATACAATTACAAGCAGTGCAGCCATTGCCATTGCAAAGCGGTATGACTGAAGCGATGCACGCTCTTTAGGGTCGTTTGTCATTACTGCGCCAAGTGCGCCGTACGGTATATTAATGGCGGTATAACACGTCATTAATAGCCCGTAAGTAAAGTAGGCATATATAAGCTTGCCCGTGGAATCAAAATCTGGGGTTATGAATGCTAAGCAAGCAAACACACCGTAAGGCACGGCTAAAAATAATATATATGGGCGGTAAGAGCCCCAACGGCTGCGCGTTCTATCGGCAATACTGCCCATTATAGGGTCGGTAATACCATCAAATAAACGAACCGCTAATAATAAGGTACCCGCAGCGGCTGCAGATAAACCGTAAACATCGGTATAAAATATCAACATAAAGTTAGCGACCATTTGAAATACAATATTACTGGCTGTATCACCAAGGCCGTACCCTATTTTTTCTTTAATTGTGAGTGTGTGTTTTGTGTTGTTCATGTGTGCTCAATTTTCAATGCAAATCGATATAGTCAAAAATACTATATGCATTTTTAGCGCATGTAAACATTTATGTTACATTTTTAATCAGCCAGTAATTTATTTAATACATGGCGCTAATTAAGCGTTAAATTTACTAACATACAAAGGTATTATTCGTTCAATAAAAAACCAATACCAAACCAAAGTCGAATATCGGCGTTAACGCGTAAAAACAGGTACAGTGTATAAAGTGATTAATTAAATAGATGTGATTGTTTTAAATAGGAATTATAAAAGCTTTTTATTTGCGCTTTACCCACCTTTTATATACCCTTAATAGTCTTTATAACAATATCTTCGTATAGCTTTGGCTGAGTAATTTATGCACTATAAAACATCAAACATTTCTAACAATATCGACGAAGAATCGATTCCTGATGACTGCATTAGTAATCTAACCGTAGATAATATTGTATTTGCTATTCATGAAGGTAAGTTAAAGGTGTTGCTGGTTAAATATAACCGAGGCCTTGCAACAAGCCAGTGGGGTTTAATTGGTCATTGGGTTCGTAAAGATGAAAACTTAGACCTTGCAGCTTTACGTGTTGTTAAAAGTACGACCGGTGTTGAAAACCTGTACTTAGATCAGTTAGGTGCTTTTGGTAACGTAGACCGCTACCCTGCTAGACGTATTATTACCATTGTTTATTATTCGCTCGTTCGCTTTGAAGAAACCAACCTTGTGAGCGGCGATAATGCTTTAGAATGTGAATGGTTTGATGTAAATAGTGTACCGGCTTTAATGTTTGACCATGCCGATATTTTAAAAAGTGGCTTAGACTACTTACGCTACAAAGTAAGACACGAGCCTATTGGTTTTAGCTTACTCCCTGAAAAATTTACCCTGCTTGAGCTACAAGGAATTTACGAGTCGATTTTAAATAAATCACTCGATAAACCTAACTTTAGACGTAAGTTTCAAAAAATGAACTTACTAATAAACTGCAAAGAAAAACAAACCAACGTAGCTCACAGAGCCGCAACGCTTTATCGTTTTGACATAAACGTGTACGAAAAATTAAGAGAGTTTGGTTTTACGTTTGAGTTTTAAATAAGCAAATCTTGAGCAAAGTAATTAATTTAATAATCCTGATAGATTCCCTTATAGAATTGAGCTTTGAATAACGACCTAATAGCTTTGTTATTCATTGCTTTTTTCAACGGGGGTAAAGCGCCATCCTTTGAAAACTAACTTGCTTGCAGATCCATTACCACCAGATGAAGAACCACCAAAACTGGCTTCATTTAACGCCGTGTCAAAGTGAATACCACCGGCGCCGCTTACAATAACAGTATCTCCTAAAATAGACCCTTTAAAACCAACTGCTGAAGTAACTTTAACTTGTGAAAGTGGTGCGTATATAACAGCATAAAGCTCTCGTGTACCACCTGAAAACTCTATTCCAGTATCATTTCCACTGTAAGAACTATAAATACTAAAAACGGGCCTGCCTTCATTTGTAATCCCATTGTCAGGTGCGTAAACTTGTGCCCCATTTCCTATCTTAAGCTTTCCTTTAATTATGATAGTTAAGCTGCTGTTATCAGGGATTGTTAGCGAACTTGCGCCATTCATTGTAAAATCGCCATCTACAAACATAACTGCATTATGATTACTTTTTACCTGCATTCGGCCTTTAATTGTTACATCATCAAAATAAAATATTTGAGTTTCTGAATCAAGGAAAGTTGCAGCTTTAGCAGTGATGGTACCATCTGGAGTGCTTCCAAAGTCTACTAAAAAGTTAGCCGTGTTAGTTTCTAACTCGAGTAAGTCACCAGCTCTGCTATTGTTATTTATAAAAAGGTCAGGGCTTGTCGTATTAACTGACACGCTATCAATTGCTGTTGCAATATCAAGTGGATCACACGCAGTTAACCCTCTATTATTTTCACTTTCTGGTGTTATTTTTTCAACTGGCTCAATAGTTGGTATTGATATGTCTGTACTTGATACTTTATAAGGTGAAAAAGCATACTCTGGTGTGTCGTCCTTAAAAGAGCCATTACCTGCGTATCTAAGGTCTTTACTATCAATAGTACTGCCCCACTGTTTAAGCGTCACATTACCTTGAACACGCACTCCACCGTATACACTTCCCCCTGTTTGCTCATAATTCCCGGAGGTATAAACGCCGTGCCGTATTGTTGTTTGATTAAGAGCGACTAAATCATATGAACGAATTGTTCCTTGGACTGCATTACCTGTAATAGAAATTGGACCTGATGAACTAATATCACCACCAACTGGAGTTTGCTTTACTGATATAGATTGGTTTGCTGAAATACTACCTGAAACAGTACCACTACTTTGTGTGAAACTTAGATATGCCGATGCATCCCCTCCAACGACCACGCCACCAGAGAGTATTAAATTTCCATTACTATGAATATTGCCTGTAATATCAGCGCCTTGAATAATTGATAAATTACTAGAGGATAGAACATTACCTTCAATTGTACCGCTACCATTGAGCGTAATATCACCAGAGTCGTTAACTGTATTAACAAAAGATTCTTCTGATGTATTTTTGTTACCATCAGCTAGTGTGTCGTTATAATCCCCTAAAGACGAATCATAGCTATCAATTAAGCCACTTCCACTAATTGCAACACCAGAACACCCTGTAATTCCATTAGAAAAAACTGAGGCACTGCTGGTCGTTCCGCCCCCACCAGCTACATATTCGAATATAGCTTGCATTTGGTTCTCACCTTCAAAGCGAGTACCTTCGCTAGAAATTAAAATATCGCCATTACTGTCAATCTCAATGGTTGCATTGTATATACTAGATTCAAGCGAACTTGTACCAGAAACTTCACTATTATGGGCTATTAAATCGTTAATATTTATAGTCGGATCTGCAAGCATTGCTGTTTCTAGTTTTTCAATACTTGAAAATACTCCTTTCTCAGACATCAACCTTGCGTTCAATTTTTTCTGAAAATTACCACTCAAGCGCTCCTGGATCACACTATCTCTAAGAGTACTAAGTACAACAATTGAAGCCATAGATGTTAAAATAAGTACAGTAACAAGTGTAAAACCAGATGTATTTTTCATTTATTGAAATGCCTTATTCATTACCATTTGCGACAAAGATATATCAATCACTAAGCTGTTATTGAATTGGCTTGGTAAGTTTGTAGGTTCTACAAGGACACTCACTACGTTGTTATCAATTACGTAGCTAATTGCATTAACACCTTTTAATATTTTTACTTTTCCATTCCCTACATCACAAAATAATGAGTCATCTTCATGGCTATATTTTTCGATAAATGGCGCACTAATAGTTAAGCCAGTACAAGCAGATGACCCCATCTCTTGCTCAACACTTAGAATATTATTTGTGTAAGTAGGGACTGAGTTGGTTTGTTTTAGACTTCGTGTAAATACTTTACTGCTAAATCGGATTACATCTAATGCATTTTCTAAATCTTTTGCTGTGCTGGTACTGCTATTAATTGAAGAATAAGCCAGACTCACACCGCCTAATAGAAACATACCTGCAGCAAGTGCAACCATAAGCTCTATTAAAGTAAAGCCTTTATGTTTATTTATTAGATGTTTCATGGCGTGCAACCATCAGGTAGTGTTGGGAAGCTTCCTGTAATTACAACGCGATTTTCTAAGTTGTCAGTCAAACGCTTATCTTGCCAGGTTACTTCAACCGATAAATCATTTGAAAAGTTAGCAGGTAGAGTGAGTGTATATGCATCAATTTGTGGGGATAAATAATTTCTAAAGTCAGTATCGTTGTACAAACTTGGATCTGTTTGTTGTAGCTCGCATAAATGAGGCCAAATACGCTCTAAAACATTATTAGCCTCAATTATTGACACCGTATAATTAAAGCTGTTTGTAATATATTGCAATGATTTTAGTTGACCTGAAGCAAGCCCTAACAATGCAACCGTCGCGACAATTAAAGCAACCATAACTTCTAAAAGAGAAAACCCTTTGCTGTAATTTATTAGCATGTCTCTGGGGCCTCAACTAACCAACTTTGTCCACTTTGTAAAATACATAAAGTAAAGTCGCCAGTTGTACTGTCCTTATCGCTCACCAAGATTTGATACATTTGGCCTAATTCACCCGTACTTGAAATATTAATATTCTTTAAATCTACAGAAATGCTGCTATGTGTAGTTTCAAAAATATTTAACGTGGTTTGCGTCGAATTAATAGCAGTTTTTACTAGCCATTGTTTATT
This sequence comes from Pseudoalteromonas sp. NGC95, assembly GCF_015864705.1. Taxonomy (NCBI): domain Bacteria; kingdom Pseudomonadati; phylum Pseudomonadota; class Gammaproteobacteria; order Alteromonadales; family Pseudoalteromonadaceae; genus Pseudoalteromonas; species Pseudoalteromonas sp. NGC95. Next base: position 187,049 of record NZ_JADYWR010000003.1, on the reverse strand, counting down.
CAACGTTTTGATAGAAACACTTTGATCTCTTTTAATGGCTTCACTACGCGCAAATTTAAAAACACTGTGCAGTTGATTCGAATTTGTAACTAATCTATCCCGCTTTATAAAAGTAATAAACGAAGGAGTCGCAACTGCAGTTAAAATACCAATAATGGTCATCGTGATTAAAACTTCGAGTAAAGTAAAACCAAGGCTTTTTTTTACCAGCATTTAGATTTATCTGCTGACTTAGTACCACTTTGATTTACAGACAACTTGCCACACTCATCACTTTTCTGAGCACCTTTAGGTGTAACTTGTATTGTAAATTCAGACCCATTTGAAGCGCCTGTAGTTGCATCGGTTGTATAGCTAAAGGAGTAATAATCTGAGGTAGGAAAAGTAAATGTATTTGGGTAACCACCAACACGAGTGTATTGTCTTTCGAGAACAGCTGTTTGCTGTAGTAAAACCTGTTGGATATCAGCTCTTCGACTTTGTTGTATGTAACTCGTATAACTTGGAAGTGCAATTGCATATAAAATCCCGATAATAGCAATTACTATCATTAATTCAATAAGGGTAAAACCGTAAGGTATCCTTAATTGCTCCGTTTTCACTTATTTAATTTCCATTATTTATATCAAACATGTTTTATTTTTACGTAAAATAAAAAGTAATTTGGAGTTTTTTGAAGAATGTATAATAGCGACAAGTTACATCTTGTCAACAATATAACGTTAGAATATACAGAAGCATTTATTTAACTCCAGTTACGCACCAGATTAAATAAAAAAACGTTTGAGTGCACTAAAACAGTGCAAATAACGAGTGTTTTAAATAACATAGTATTATAATTACCTTAATAGCTCACTGTTAATATACTAAGTTATTTTATATAATTAATAACTTATTTATTGTATATGTTTCTAAAATGTAACTAGGCTTTTATTCATCAGCCGTAACCTTCTATTTTTCTATTCGCTAGAAACAAACTTTTTCTTATGTTATTTTCACGTAGCTAGTAAATTAATTAATCAAAAAGGAGCTTTTTACTTGAAACTTACGCCGCCCTAGGCAACCACTCCCTTTTTCATCAGCACGTTGCGTGCACCCTTAATCGCCATCTGCGCGAGAATCATTGTTATTTAAATAAAATACTCCCCTATACTTTGGGAAACTAACTAATTAGGTTTATTACATGTTTGATCACGTAAAAAGAGATTGGCTCTCTAATGTTCGTGGTGATGTGCTTGCTGGTATTGTTGTGGCGCTTGCCCTAATACCGGAAGCTATTGCCTTTTCTATTATTGCGGGTGTTGATCCTAAAGTGGGTTTATACGCCTCATTTTGTATTGCGGTTATTATTGCCTTTGTAGGCGGTCGCCCTGGCATGATATCGGCTGCTACCGGTGCAATGGCGCTGTTAATGGTGACGCTGGTTAAAGATCATGGTCTGGAATACTTACTGGTTGCTACCTTACTTACTGGTGTACTACAAATATTTGCAGGCTTTTTAAAGCTCGGTGAATTAATGCGGTTTGTATCGCGTTCTGTTGTAACAGGGTTTGTAAATGCGCTGGCGATTTTAATATTTATGGCACAGTTACCTGAGCTTACCAATGTTACTTGGCATGTTTACGCCATGACTGCTGCAGGCTTAGGTATTATTTACTTATTCCCATACATTCCAACTATTGGCAAAATACTTCCCTCTCCTTTAGTGTGTATTGTTGTTATTACACTGGTTTCACTGTTTTTGGGTCTTGATATAAGAACCGTTGGCGACATGGGCGAACTGCCAGACACCCTACCTATATTTTTATGGCCCGATGTACCACTAACACTCGAAACACTGCAAATTGTTTTACCGTATTCAATTGGTCTTGCGGTTGTGGGCTTACTTGAATCAATGATGACCGCCACCATTGTTGATGACTTAACTGATACAACGAGCGATCGTAATAAAGAATGTAAGGGCCAAGGTATTGCTAATATTGGCGCAGGTTTATTTGGTGGTATGGCGGGTTGCGCCATGATTGGACAGTCAATCATCAACGTTAAATCGGGCGGTCGTGGACGACTTTCAACCTTTATTGCTGGTTTATTTTTAATCATCATGGTGGTGTTTTTAGATGAGTGGCTGCGTTTAATTCCTATGGCTGCATTAGTTGCAGTAATGATTATGGTATCTATTGGTACGTTTTCGTGGGCATCAGTTAAAGATTTAAAAAAGAACCCTCTTTCATCAAACGTAGTGATGATTTCAACCGTTATTGTGGTTGTTGCCACGCATAATCTAGCCATTGGTGTTTTAGTTGGCGTATTGCTAGCTACGTTGTTTTTTGCGAACAAAATTGGTCGCTTTATGGTTGTTACAACTAAGCACGATGAAACTAAAAACCTAGTAACTTATGAAGTTGTAGGCCAGGTATTTTTTGCCTCAGCTGAGCAGTTTATAGCGTCGTTCGATTTTAAAAATGCGGTTTCTAACGTAGTAATTGATTTAACCCATGCCCACTTTTGGGATATAACCGGTGTATCGTCACTCGATAAGGTGGTTATTAAGTTTAGACGCGAAGGCGCAACAGTTAATATTGTTGGTATGAATAGCGCAACCGAAACAGTTGTTGATAAATTTGGCGTACATAACGACCCCAAAGAAGTCGATAAACTACTTGGCGGTCATTAAGGAGAATGTAATGGAAAAAATAATTACCTGTATCGATGGCTCTGTCATTACACACGCTGTAACCGAAGCTGCTATTTGGGCTTCAAAAAAGCTAGATAAATCAATTAGCTTTATACATATGCTTGAAAAAATACAACAAACTAATGTAGGTAACTACACCGGTACAATTGGTTTAGGTGCCCAATCGGCTTTGCTTGAAGAAATGACAAAACTCGATGAACACCGTAGTAAAGTTTCTTTAAAACTAGCAGATGAATTACTCGACTCGGTTGCTGTACAAGCAAAAATTGCTCATATTCAAAACTATGAATTAATTAAACGTCACGGTGATGTAATCGACGCTATTATTGATTTTAAAGATGATACTCGCTTAATCGTTATTGGTCGAAATGGTGTTGATCATCGTGTTGATTTAAATGCACTTGGTTCACACATCGAAACGCTCGTGCGTAGCGCCTCGCAACCAATATTGCTTATTTCTAAAAAGTTTAAGCAGCCTAAATCATTTATGATTGCGTACGATGGTCGCGAAACAGCCGACAAAGCACTGCAACAAGTCATTGATGGCGGTTTATTACATGGGCTTCATTGTCATTTAGTGAGTATTAATAATAATGAGAAGAACTTAGAAGAGAAGTTTCTTAACGCACAATTTAAACTCAGTAGTATGGGTTTTGAAGTGTCTGCAAGCTTTTTAGAGGGCAATGTTTTTGACTCGTTAATGCAATACAAAGAACAAAATAATATTGATTTAATTGTTATGGGGGCTTTTGGGCATTCTAAGTTAAGGCAGTTTTTTGTGGGCAGTAATACCATTAAAATGCTCGAAAACAACGATGTGCCAGTTATTATATTAAAGTAAGTGGTTGTTTTAAGTAAGCGCCATTTTTAAATAAGCAACTGTTTTAAATGATATTTTAATGACCTACTTTAAAAAACCTAAAATCACTTAACTGATTTTAGGCTTTTTTGTTTTTGGCTTGGTTTGGTTTGGTTTGGCTTTCAGTTTTAAAGTAAGGTTTAAAGTAAGCTTTATTTTTTAGCTTCAAACTTTTCAAATAAAAACTGAATAAACGACGTAACCTTTTGAGCCACAAACTTTCTATGCGGATAAATAGCAAATAAGCCAAACTCAAAGGTTTTATAACCTTGCATAACCTGTACAAGCTTACCCGATGCAATATCGTCTCTCACCACTATCTCAGGAATTAAGCCAATACCGCCACCTGCTACAACCACCTCTTTTACAGCTTGCGGATTATTAACCGAAACACGCGAGTTTACGCTTGCCGTTAATGCCTCACCACTAGGTGAAATTAAAGGCCAATGGCGACCTATTTTAAAGTTGCTATCAATCACCGTAGCGTGTTGTTCAAGCTCGCCAACACTTATAGGTGCGCCAAAACGCTGAATGTATTCGGCTGATGCACATAAAATTAAAGGGTAACTGGTAATTTGCCTCGCAATTAAATTAGAGTCAGACACACTGCCAATTCTTATTGCTAAATCAACCCCCTCTTCTAGCAAATCAATTGTTTTGTCTGAAAGCACTAAATCAATACTTAAATCAGGGTAGCGGCTCAGTAACTCAGGCATTAACGGCGCAAGATCTGATTCGCCAAACGACACCGGCGCACTCACCCGAAGCTTGCCGCTAGCAAGCGCTGTTTGACCCGATAAGTTATCGAGCATTTCGCTGTAGCTTTCAATTACAGGCACTACGCTTGCGTAATAACTTTGCCCCGCCTCGGTAATCGAAATTCTGCGCGTGGAGCGGTTAAATAATCTAACCCCTAAGTCTTGCTCTACAATGCCCACGTATTTACTAACCAGTGCCTTTGAAAGCCCTAGTCTGTCGCCTGCGGCTGTAAAAGAGCCTGTTTCAACAACCGCTATGATTGTTTTAATGCCAATAATAGTATCCATGATTGTCAATATAGCATTGACATTAATTCCTTACTAGCTCGGTTTTTCAATACTGATAATAGTGAAAGAATAGCGTTATTAAAAATCACTATTCAAAATTAAAAAACAGGACAACCCATGAGCAACCTAACGCTATACCGTTTTACTTTATCTGGTCATTCACATCGTGCAGAGTTATTTACATCGCTTTTAAAGCTTGATGTAAATATGGTTGATGTGGCACTGCAAAACGGCGCACAAAAGCAAGCTGACTTTCTAAAAATGAATATTTTTGGGCAAGTCCCGGTACTTAAACATAACGATGACATTATTAACGATTCAAACGCTATTTTGCTGTATTTGGCACAAAAATTTGATGCTAACAGAACCTGGTACCCTGAAGATGTAACTGTTCAAGCGCATATTCAGCGCTGGTTGAGCGTTGCTGCAGGGCTTGTAGCTTCAGGTCCGTGTTCGGCGCGTTTAGTTACTGTATTTGGCGCAGAGCTTGATCATCAAAATGCGATAAACATTGCCCACACATTATTTAAAACAATGGATGCGTATTTACAAAATCGCGAGTACTTAGTAGGCACTCAGCCAACTATTGCCGACATTGCCAACTTTTCGTACATAGCGCACGCACCAGAGGGCGGCGTATCACTTAGTGAATACCCAAATATTTTAAGATGGTTAAGCAACGTTCGTAAACTTGATGGCTATATAGCAATGCCTGAAACAGAAGCGGGTTTACTCGCTTAGTTTTAAGTTTTTAATACTGTTTTATAAGAGGCTATTAAGCCTCTTTTTTTGTGCTTGATTAAGTGGAATCTGCAAAAAGTGAATAATATTTTTATTTTACGATAAGTTAAAATATATCCTGCGAATGGTTTCTTAAAATGTGCAGACATTTTTATATAAAACAAGGAAAATACTTTCTGGTAAAGCAATTACACATAAATATGATTTTGAAACAGTGTAAATAAGTAATAGTGACAAAGAAAAACTCTTTATCATTTCCTGCATAAAATACAGTAAACTATTGAATGCAAATAGGATTCAAGTTATTATTTTTTAATAACAAATTAAAAATGATTTAATTTACAGGACTATTGTATATATTCAAGGAGAGAGTAAGTGAGTAAAAAACGTTCAAACGCCAAATCTGGTAAAAACATAAAGAGTGATGCCAACACTTCAGGCATGGGAAAGGGCCATAAGCTACCAGAAGGTATAAAAGGATGGAGCTGGGGCGCCTTTTTATTTAATTGGGCGTGGGCAATACATAACCGGACATGGATTGGCGCACTTGTTCTTGTTCCTTATCTTGGTTTTATCATGGCATTTGTCTTAGGTTTTAAAGGACGAGAATGGGCATGGCAAAATAAAAGATGGGATAATATTGAACACTTTCAAGCTGTTCAGAAAAAGTGGTCATTTTGGAGTGCAGCTTGTCTCATAGCAGGCATGTCCATGGGACTTATACTTACATTAGGTGTGCCGCTGTTTCACATATTAATAAATAAATACCTCAGGTAAAGTTTACATATCAGGTTGGAAGGCAACTTACCTTCCACCTTTGTGCCTATTATTAATAAAAAACAATTTCAGGCTTAACTACCGTTAAGTGAGCTTACCCACATATCTCTTAATAACGTTAAGCGGCCCCAATACTTTTGCCTCTCAAGCTTTTCAGTTTACACTAAATTAAAGTTTAATACTTTGTTTCAAAACACTACAACTCTAAATCAAGCTCCTCAACGCCTTTAGCAGGTACGGCGCAGCAAATTAGCGCCTGCTCTGTCTCTACTGGGTAACTTACGTTATTGCGATAAACCACAGCGCCTGCGTTTATTTTTACAGCGCAACTGCCGCAGCTGCCGTTTCGACAGCCAAACTCAGGTTCTAAACCATGGGATTCGGCTACATTAAGTATAGTGTTATCGCCTTTATTCCAACGCTGTTCAAAGCCCGATTTACTAAATTTAATTACAGTGTTGTCGGCTTCCTCAGTGCTAATCTCTTTGCTTTTATTAGGGGCTTCGCTTGTGTTAAGCACTTTGCGCTTAATACTGGAGGGTCCAAATGCTTCAGCAAATATGTTTTTATCCTGCACACCGAGTAATAACAGTTCGTTATATACGTGCTGCATAAACGCAGCAGGTCCACATAAAAAGAACTCGTAATCATCAAGTGGTAAATAATACCTAAACACATCCGCATTTATGCGCCCTTTTAAATTAAAGCTTTCGTATTTTAAGTTAAAGCTCTCATTTTTTAAATTAGAGCCATTGCCTTGCTTTTCATCAAGCTCAGGCTGAGATAAAAGTGAGTAGTAATCAATTGCGCCGCCACTCGTATCTGCAAGCGTTTTTAGCTCGTTATAAAACGCACGCTGCTGTTTATTTTTAGCACTGTGAAAAATATGCAAAGGGCGTGTATAGCGGGTTCTTAACCCTTCGTGTGCAATATGTTTAGCCATTGAGATCATAGGTGTAATACCTATTCCGCCACCAATTAGCACCGCAGGTTTAATGCTGGTTGGGTCAATAAAAAACTGCCCTTGTGGGTATTTAGCTAAAATAACGTCGCCTACTTTTACGTTATTATGAAAGTAGTTAGATACCTCGCCACTGAGCTCTTTTTTAATCGATAACCTATAAAATAGTTCATGAGGGCTTGATGACACGGTGTAGGTTCTAATAACAGGTTTGCTATTACTGTTATTGCTATTGCTACTATTTTTATATGGTATTTGTACAGTTAAATGCTGCCCAGCTTTAAACGGTAACAAGGTTGTATTGTTATGCCCTTCTAAATAAAAGGAGGTAATTACATTACTTTCTTTAATTATTTTGGTTACTTTTAAAGGCTGCCAAGTATGTTTTAGTTTTTCGGCTTGTTTGTTTTTATCAGCCTCAAGCCACGTGCCCGTCATTTTAGTATTAGGGGAATAAGCATCAAATTTAGCACTAAACGGGAGTAAGTTTTTAAGCCACATTCCTTTAGTGAGGGTGAATTTCCAGCCTCGGTCTGCACCAATAAAGCCCTCTAACTCTGGGTGCCCGTCCCATAAAATTTCAACACTGCCGGTAAGCATTAATACATTACCCGTGTCAAAATCAGGAAATAACAAACCTGCTTTTGGGTTTAATAAAAAGTTACCCAAGGTATTAAAAAAATTATTACCTGCGTAATCAGGAATCGTTAATGTATTGCCTTCTCGCTTTACAAAGCCCGGCAATCCACCACGGTGAGAAACATCAACACCTTCAATTTTTGGATTGTTTTTAGCGGTTATAAAGCTTGAAACAAAAAATGTATCGGTTGTGTCAATTAACGCACTAGCTGCGTTATCAAGTGTATTAAATTCAACTTTTTGTACCGCATTACTTTTAAGTAAAGGATCTCTATTAAACGTTAAGTCGCGCGTTTGAATATACTGTGGGCAATTTCCAAAGGATTGATCAACATTAAAACTCACTTTATTATTACTAATTGCCTCACCTACGCGCACATTTAAACGGTTACGCCTACGCGTGCTTAGCTCAATGCCTAATAAACCAATTGGCGAGCCGGCAATATTTAACGTGTCATGTAAGGGGTCGTTTTTATCAACCGCGTGCTTCATTAATAACGACGTAGGTGTGGGGGCGCTTAAAAAGCCTGACTGTCCTGAAACAATAGATACCCACGGATTAGCGTTTTCATCAACACTGCCTGCAACCACAAATGGTAACTGCTCAAAAAAGGCTTGATGTTGCTTTGGCATAAATGAGCGCACGGCACGTTTACCAAATGTTTCCATTATTTCTCGTTTACCGAGTTTGTCTTGTACTGCCAGCTCGCCTTCGTGAAAAGGTGAAGCATCTATTGAGTTTGTGTTAGTCATTTTGCTCGTAATTCGTGTGCGTATTTCATGGGCTAAATTTAACTCAATACACAATGAATGATAATGGGTGTTTTATTGACTGATAATGCACAAAACAATGACAATACTTGCACCCTCTTAGTGCCAGGCGCGCACCAACATATAACAAAATAGGTTTTATCCTCACTCTAAAAACACATTAAATACTATTTAAACAATAACTTAAAAAACTGGCTGTATTTTTGCAAACATTCTATTAACAAGCCCGTTTTACTTACGGCAAAAATTTAGGTTGTGAGCACAATAGCTATTAGCAACCATCGGCAAAGAAGCCCGCACACAGTTATGCATATTGCGTATTTGTGGCGGGCTTTTTTGTTATTTGTATTTAAACCGTCACTTTAAGGAATGCCCTATGCAAACCTCGCAAAAAATACTCATTATTGGTAATGGTATGGTCGGACACCACTTTGTTGAGCAAATGCGCCAAAGCGATGCCAACGCAGACATTACTGTACTTTGCGGAGAAGCAAATCTTGCATACGATCGCGTGTACTTATCAAGTGTATTTGATGGCAAAACCGCCGCCGATTTAGCACTTACCACTCACGACAACTACAAACAGCTTAATATTAATGTGCATACCAGCCAGTGGGTTGAAGGCATTGATAGATCAGCAAAAATAGTGACCACATTAACCGGTGAACAATACCCATACGACAAACTTATACTCGCGACAGGGTCATTTCCGTTTGTGCCACCTATAAAAGGTAACGACCAACCCCATTGTTTGGTGTATCGCACATTAGAAGATTTAGAACAAATAAAAGCCAGTGCTGCTGTAAGTAAAAGCGGTGTAGTTATTGGCGGTGGTTTGTTGGGGCTTGAAGCCGCAAACGCCATTAAGCAACTAGGGCTTGATACCCACGTAGTTGAATTTGCGCCACAACTTATGGCTGTTCAGCTTGATGGACAAGGCGGTACGCTACTAAAAAATAAAATAGAAGAACTCGGCGTAACGGTGCATACATCAAAAGCGACCAGTGAAATAGTAAAAGGCGAAACGAGTCGCTTTAGATTAAATTTTTCGGATGAGACATTTTTAGAAACAGACCTAATTTTGTTCTCTGCCGGTATTCGCCCGTATGACCAACTCGGCAAAATTGCCGACTTAGAGCTGGGTGAACGCGGCGGTATTATTATTAATAACCAATGCCAAACATCAGATCCTGATATTTTAGCCATTGGTGAATGTGCCCTGTGGGACAAAAAACTATTTGGCTTAGTTGCACCAGGTTACAACATGGCGCGCGTTGCAGCGAGTCAATTAAGTGGTGGCGAGCTTGAGTTTTTAGGTGCCGACATGAGCACAAAACTTAAGTTATTAGGTGTAGAAGTAGGCTCAATTGGCGACGCTCATGCAAAAACGCCAGACTGCAAAGAACTTATATACCAAGACGCTATTCGCGGCTGTTATAAAAAAATCATACTAAGTGAGAAAGGCGATAAATTACTGGGCGCTGTACTAGTTGGCGATACCAGCGACTACGATACTTTATTGCAGTACATGCTTAACGACATGGACTTACCAGAAAACCCTGAGTGTTTAATTTTACCAGACAGCGGCGGCGCGCCGTCGTTATCTGGCAGTGCCCTACCCGACACAGCCACTATTTGTTCGTGTCACAATGTGAGTAAAGGCGACATTGTAGGTGCAATTGATGGCGGCTCATGCGATTTAGCCTCAGTAAAATCATGCACTAAAGCAGCAAGCGGCTGTGGTGGTTGTGCCGCGTTATTAAAATCAGTTGTTGATAACGAATTAGCAAGCCGTGGAGTTGAAGTAAACAACCATGTATGTGAGCACTTTGCGTATTCACGCCAAGAACTACTGCACATGGTAAAAGTAGAAAGCATTAAAAGCTTTGATGACTTACTAACTAAACACGGCAGCGGTCATGGCTGTGAAATATGTAAACCTGCCATTGGCTCTATTTTAGCCTCAACATGGAACGACTTCATTTTAGAACCCGCTCATGTTGGCTTACAAGACACTAACGATACGTACCTAGCAAATATGCAAAAAGATGGTTCGTACTCTGTAGTACCCCGTATTGCTGGTGGCGAAATAACGCCCGACAAACTCATTGTAATTGGACAAGTAGCAAAAGACTTTAACCTGTACTGCAAAGTCACTGGCGGTCAGCGTATTGATTTATTTGGTGCACGCTTAGAAGAGCTTCCTGTTATTTGGGAGCGATTGATCGAAGCTGGATTTGAGACCGGTCATGCTTATGGTAAGTCTCTTAGAACCGTTAAATCTTGTGTGGGTAGTACGTGGTGTCGTTATGGTGTGCAAGACAGCGTTGGACACGCAATAGAAATAGAAAACCGCTATAAAGGACTGCGTGCACCGCATAAATTTAAAATGGCGGTATCGGGCTGTACCCGCGAATGCGCCGAAGCACAAAGTAAAGATATTGGCATTATAGCTACCGAAAACGGCTGGAACTTATACGTGTGTGGTAATGGCGGTATGCGCCCTCGCCATGCTGATTTATTTGCGACCGATTTAGACACGCCAACACTGATTAAATACATTGACCGCGTGATTATGTTTTACATTAAAACAGCTGACAAATTACAGCGTACGTCGGTATGGATGGAAAACCTTGAAGGCGGTTTAGACTACCTTAAAAGCGTAGTCATTGACGACAGCTTAGGCATTTGCGACGAACTAGAAGCGCAAATGGAATTAATTACGCAAACCTATGCGTGTGAGTGGAAAAAAGCGATTGAAAGCCCAGATGCTGCCAAACGATTCCGCCAGTTTGTTAATAGCCCCGAAACCGACGACAACATTTTGTTTGTGCAAGAGCGTAACCAAATTCGCCCTGCTACAGAAGCCGAAAAACGTGAGCAACGTAATACACAAAACCGTATTCCAGTAATGGAAGTTGAAGAGGAGCAAGCTGATGTCTTGGCATAATATTGGAACAATCGACAACCTAGTGGCTAATAGCGGCGTATGCGCATTAGTTAATAATCAGCAAGTGGCTATTTTTTACATTCCACAAAATCCAACGGCTGTGTTTGCCATTAGCAACTACGACCCGATTGGCAAAGCCAATGTATTATCGCGTGGCATTATTGGCTCAATCGACAATAAATTAGTTGTCGCATCGCCTTTATATAAGCAACACTTTTGCCTAGAAACAGGCGAATGTTTAGAAGCAGAAGCAATACACTTACCGGTTTTTAATGCAAAAATTGAAGACGGCAGTGTATTTATAAGCTCTGAACCAAAAGTTACAACAGCTGTGGCTTAGGGGAATATTATGAGTGTACTGTCTTATTTTTCGGGTATTGAAAACGTGTGGCTAAATAAGCTTGTTACTAAGCTAACAAGCTCAAATGATCGCAGTGCTAAAAGCGGCAACGTTTATATAATTGGTGCGGGCCCAGGAGACGCAGAGCTAATTACGGTAAAAGCGCAGCGTTTAATTAATACCGCCGATGTTGTTTTATACGATTGGTTAGTAAGCGATGATTTATTAAAAACGCTCCCTAAAAAAGCGCAGCGTGTATTTGTAGGTAAACGTGCGGGTAAGCACTCAATGACCCAAGCTAACATTTGCGAACTACTGGTTAAATACGCGCAACAAGGCTTAAACGTAGTGCGTTTAAAAGGCGGTGATCCGAGTATATTTGCACGTATTAACGAAGAAGCCGATGCACTTACCAAGCATAATATTAATTTTGCTATTATTCCGGGTGTTACAACGGCTTGTGCTACTTCTGCTTATACGGGTATTCCGCTCACTGCACGCGATGTAGCGCGTAGTGTTACATTTTTAACGGCGCAGTTTGCCGATCCTAACAAGCAACCTCATTGGCAAAATTACGCGTTTATGCCTGCAAACAACAACCCCACTTTAGTGGTTTATATGGGGCTTTCGCGCTTACAAACGCTAAGCAACGGTTTGCAATCAGTGGGCTGGCCAAGTAATACACCCATTGCACTAATAGAGAATGCCACTACCACTAAGCAAAAAGTAATTACTAGTACGCTTGAACTGATAGTAAATGAGCATGCTAAACACAACCTTCAAGGTCCTACCCTTATTATGATTGGTGAAGTAATAAATCATAAAATGGCAATTAGCCCTGAGTTATTAAACAGTATAAATGTTAACGCATGATACAAAATGAATAATGCACTTTTCGCGCTTACTACCTCCCCAGGAGTAGGCGCTTTTTTTGTTTTTAATTTGGGTTCAAGTTGTGTGCAATAACATGTTTAAATGCACCAAATAAGTTAAAAGTAATGGTAATTTAAATTATAGAAAAACAGTGGCAAACAAAAACAACACTTTAAGCAATTGTATTAGCTTGATTTTAAATTCAATGATGAAATTTATTAATGATTGGAACAGTGGTTGCACTTTAAAAACAAAAAAGTGTGGAATAATACCAATGGCGACAAGCAATCCTCTCACAAAACAGTTTTTATTAGCAGCAAAGTATCAAGAAATACACGCGCTAAAGCAATTACAAAACAGTTGTGCCTCGCTTACTAAATTAGGCGATTTTGTACATCAGTTACAAAAAGAACGCGCAATGAGTAATATATTTTTGGCCTCAAATCGAGAGCGATTTAAAACCCAATTACAAGAACAAATCCCTTTAAGCGACAGCGCACAAACTGCATTTTATGATTCTCTTAAACAAACATTTATAAACGACAACGCCGATACTGGCCATACTCGGTTATTTAATTTAATTACCTATAGCTTACAAGCACTCGATGCATTACCGGTATTGCGCAAGCAAATAGCACAACAAAACATTAGTGCGGTACATGCTACGCAGTCATTCACTCAGTTAATTGCTAGTTTACTCAATATTATTTTAGAGGCAGCTGATGGCGCAAGCGATCCCAAAATAACGCGCTTATTAGTCGCATTTTTTAATTTTATGCAAGGTAAAGAATACGCAGGACAAGAGCGTGCCTGTGGTGCACAAGCATTTGCAGCGAGTAAATTTACCACAGAACAAAAACAACAACTCGCGCATTTTGTACAAGAGCAAAACCACAGCTTTGACTTTTTTAATGAGTACGCCGATGCGCACCTTTTAAAATGTTTTGGCACACTAACAACGCATCAGGTTAATAATCAGGTAGAGCAACTTAGAAGTTTACTGCAAAAGCTCGATGACGAGAACGCTCAACCGCTCTCACAACTTAGCGAAGTATGGTACGAAGTAACCACTACGCGCATAGATATAATGCACAAAATTGAACAAAATATAGCAGATCAGTTAATTGATACCGCAGCAATGCAAATAGCCTGTGCTCAACGTAGCTTAAATACAAACAAGCAGGTACTTAACAATATGGTAGAGCAACACATAGCCCCTACTTTTGGCCAATTAGCCGTTAAGCAACCAGAGCCAGAAGTGAGCCAAAACATAGCGGCCGATAAGCTCAATAGTAATAAAAGTATGTACGATTTAATTATCGAGCAAAGCCAGCATATTAAACAAATAAACCAAGCGTTACTTGACGCTAAAAAAGTAATTAGTGAGCAAAAGGTAATTCACCAAGCCAAGTACATACTTATTGAGCAGTTAAAGCTCACTGAAGAGCAAGCCCATAAACAGCTACAAAAACAAGCAATGGATACGCATAAAACCTTATTTAGCGTAGCGCAAACAATTATACAAATGAGCGATTAAATATGCTGTTTTTACTTGGGCATGTTGATCTTTAGTAAGAACACTACCCAACATAATACTTATTTATTCAGTCATAAATTTCACGATCAGACTTAGTTTTACCTTATTAGAAAATAGGTTCATAAGCTACTGACTATAATAAGGTAAGGCTTTAATTTGGCGTTAATTTATAAAGTGAATAATTCAACACATTCAAAATAATCAACTACAATAAGTTAATCATTTGTTGCATCTCATTTTAATGAGGCATATTTATTTAATACTGTTGTAGGAGTTTGAATGCCCAATGTAGAGAGTTATTTAGAAGGTGTATCATTAATAGATGAGCAGCAATTAACGACTTCTCTTGATAATGACATTCAAACAAGCTTAAAAAGCTTTGCTGAGCTAATTTTAAACATTTTTGATACGAGCTCATTCTCTATTGTTGCTAACCTGCCTCAACGTGCTGTCGAGCTATATAAATCAGGTTCAAAAATAACAGTAGCTAAAGAGCAACTATCTGATGACGTTTTTAATGAATCGATTATCGAGCATGCTCCTAAAATATTTAGAGTGGTATCACCTATTATTTTGCCCTCAAACCTTAAATTTGGATGGTTTATATTTGACCGAGCAAGTGATTCACTACTTACCGAAAAAGAAAAATTAATCTTAAATAGTTTACAAAAAAACTTTGTTAATCAGTTAGTCCAACGTAAAAATTCATTAGATAAAATAAACAGTTCTAAGTTTCACTCAACAATTAGCGAGCTAAAAAAAGACGAAACTGAAAAAGATCGCCTAATCAAAAAATTACAAAAAATGAGCGATGAACTAGATGAATTTACCAGTATTGCTTCACACGATCTAAAGTCACCATTAAATGCTATAAAACGTTTATTAGAGTGGATTTATGATGACTGTAAAGATTTACTCCCTCAAGAGCACCTAGAAAACTTTCAGCTTGTGCTCAGCCGGGCTAATAGAATGCAAGTACTGCTAGAAGATTTACTAAGCTACTCGAGAATAAATAGCTGTGATTCAACTCATGCAAACATATCTTTAGAAAGTATTTACCAAGATATAGAACAAATTTTAGAAGTTCCACAAGCTGTCACTGTTGATATACACGCCAATAACGAAGTACTCGATATACCGCTGATCCCTTTTAAAACTGTTTTTCAAAATCTTATTAGTAATGCAATAAAACATAACAATAAAGAGCACCCGGTTATCGATATTTCACTTATCCCCTCTAATCAATATTACATTATTGAGATAACAGATAATGGCCCTGGAATTGACCCTAAATATTTTTCACTCATATTTAAGTTATTTCAGACATTGCAATCTCGAGATGATGTTGAAGGGAGCGGCATTGGACTCTGTATTGCCAATAAGCTCATTATTAATTATGGGGGCAAAATTGAAGTAGCCTCCGATGGGGAACTTGGCAGTACATTCACTATTTATTGGCCCAAAGTTTAACTATGAAATTATCAATTATAAACGAGCATCATGTAGATGCTGCTCTTAGAAGGAACTTATGAATATTTTAATTGTTGATGATGACTTAGTTGATCGCAAATTAATTAAAAAAATGCTTATTTCTGATGGCTCTCATCATCATGACATTACCGAGGTAACGTGCGTATCCGAGGGCTTGAAAGCCATTGAAGACACGCACTTTGATATAATACTACTCGATTATAATATGCCTAAAGAAGATGGCATTGAAATGCTAATTGAAATGCGTGCAAAGCCTAAACTCGGTAACACCGCAATTATCATGATTAGCTCCTCAGAAAATTCAGCTTTGGCTATTGAGTGTATAGAAGCCGGCGCTCAAGACTTTTTACCAAAAGGTGATATAACGAGGGATAGTTTAAATAAAGCGCTTATATATGCCAAAAAACGCTTCGAGGCAGAACAACGTATGCACAACAGTTATCTTGCTGTAAAGCATATGGCAGAACGGGATCAGCTTACTGGTTTGTCTAATCGATATCATTTTGAAGAAATACTAAAAGTAATGATAGCTAACAATAAACGTGCTAAAAACTGCGTGGCGTTACTTGCTTTAGATTTAGATAACTTCAAAAATATTAATGATACGCTTGGGCATAGTGTCGGCGACGAAATTTTAATACAAACAGTAGAAAGGATTCATAGTTGCCTGAGGCAAAATGAAGGATTTGCACGCTTAGGAGGCGATGAATTTGCAGTTATAATAGGTGGAATTTGCAATATTAATCAAATAGGTATGATAGCAAATAGAATTTTAGCTGAAGTTTCTAAACCCTTTTTGCATGAAGGCAGAACTTTAAATTGCAGTGTTAGCATTGGAAGCGCCATATACCCAAATGATGCTACTGAATCTCATGAACTGCTAAAATGTGCTGATATTGCAATGTATCGCTCAAAACAAAGTGGTAAAAGTAGAATAAGCTTTTACAAAGAGCAATATCAATATGAATTTAGTCGTCGGGTAGATATTCAAAATAGTATAAAAGAGCATATAGAGGAAAAAAACTTTAGGCTATTTTATCAACCTGTTTACTGTTCAAAAACACAAATAATGACAGGTGTCGAAGCCCTTATCCGTTGGCCAGATACAACCGTTAATTATACCCCCGATGAGTTTATTCCTATTGCTGAAGAGTGCCGATTAATAGTCCCTCTTGGAAAATGGATAATTGCGAGCGCTTTAAAGCAGTTATCTTTGTGGCAGAAAGACTATCAAACGCCGTTAACTCTATCTATTAATATTTCACCGATACAGCTGCAAAGAGAAGTTTTACAAACGTATCTATTAGAGACGGTCGAAAAATACAATTTAAAAACCAGTAGTATTATTCTGGAAATAACAGAAACAGCTTTTATGGAAAACAGTAAAGAAGTGATTGAAATATTAACTTCTTTGTCTAATAAAGGGTTTAGGATTGCTTTGGACGATTTTGGTATGGGTTATTCATCCATATCTCACCTTATTTCCTACCCTATTGATATAGTAAAATTAGACAAAAGCATGCAATCGTTAGGTGGAGAAAATAATAAACGATTAAAAATAATCGAGAGCTTATCTTTAATGCTGAAGAAACTAGATTTTTCTGTGGTAGCTGAAGGAATCGAAACTGAAACCCAGCATCAGCTGTGTAAAAAATTAAATATAGACTACTTGCAAGGTTTTCTCTTTTCAAAGCCTATGCCTGTAAACGAAATTAATTTGCTGCTCGATGACTATAGTAAAAAAATAAAACTTTAATAAATAGGTTATTTTGAGCCTTTGTAAAATAAAATTGAAGCTTAAATCAAACATCTGTGTAACCTTAAGCTAAAAACCTTTGGTTTGTGCCACATACTCAAACTAAAGGTTCTCCAATTTGCACCGCCTAGCGGGTTAAAACCTAAAACACATGCAAATCAGCTGTGTTTTTCCAAATGCTGACCGATGACAGCCAATACTTTTTCTTTTAACTCTGCTGCCTGAAAACTTCCTTTTACAAGGTAACCTTTAACAAAATCGTGTGACATTATAATCTTTTTTTCTTCTTCTCTTTCTGATGAGCTAAACATCATAACCACACACGAGCTGATTTCTATCATCTTCCTCAGTTTAGAAAACTCTTCTAAAAACTGAATACCATTGACTCTTGGCATATTGATGTCCAAAAATATGAGTATTGGAGGAAATCCATCAGGGTACTCTTTTCTGTTAGCTTCATAATTTTCTAGAAATTCTAATGCTTCCTGGCCATCTTTTTTTTCAAAAATTGTAAGATCTAATTCAGCCTCTTTAATTAATCTTTTAAGAATATACCGGTCAACTTCATTGTCATCGACAATTAATATAGGGGGTTTAATTTTTGTCATGTTAGCTTATCCATTGGTATTATTATTTTAAACGTCGTACCTTCATCAGAGCTTTGCAGTAATACTTCACCATTTAAATACTCAATATGTTTTTTAACCAGCGCCATCCCTAAACCAGAGCCTGTGCTCGTCTGTGCATGAAATCGCTTAAACATATCAAACACTTCACTTTGATGCTTTTGTGGTATTCCCATTCCGTTATCTGTAACAGTAATAAAAAACGTCTCTTGCTCATTAAAAATGTCACAGCGGACATAAGGCGAGTCTTTATTTCTATCGTAATACTTCAACCCATTTGATATCAAATTTTCAATAATTTGAGCAAAACGCGCTTTTTCCGACTTTATAGGTACTGATAGATTAATTGTTGTTTCGAGCGTACAAGGGTTATCTTTCATGAGCCAAGACAGTCGTTCTTTCATATCAATAATTAACTGGTTAAAGTCAATTAAATCTTTATCCTCATTACCAATTTCAGCTTTGGCTAACAATAAAATATCAACAACAAGTGTTTCTAACTTTTCCATTTGTTGATAAATAACCAGTGCATTTCGGCTTGCTTCCTCTGTGTCTCCCGCTTTTATATCTTCGATAACAAAATGCGCTAAGGATTTAGCCCCTGACAGCGGTGATTTTAGGTCATGGGAAGCCCGATAAGCAAACTGGGCAAGCTCATCATTTGCTTGCTGCAGGGAAGCTGTCTGGCTGTTTATAATCTCTTTGAGTTCAATACTGTTTTCAATATTTAAAAGATCATTTTTAATTCGCTGTCTGGCCGCGATAACGAGTGCTTTTAATTCACCCGACGTTTTTATATCAAGTTCATCGTCTAGATTAATATTGTTTTCGGGCTTACTTGATAAAAGTAGAGTTAGATTTCGTATAGAGCTCGATATTGTGCGAGAAAGGTAACTTATAAAAAGAATATTAAAAAAAGATATGATTATAACAAGTGGAATTAACGTCATTAGTATAAACGATACTGTTTTTCTAATTGGTTCCTCAAACAGCTCCGTGTTTTTATTAAAGCCACTTAGCGAAGTATTAAGATTTAGTAAAAAAGCGTCTCTACTAAGTTCCCCCTTTTTATACTGATTAACTGACAATAAGGCTTTATCAGCAATTTCAATATCGTTTTCACAGATTGTTAATGTATGTTCTGTGTTAATAACCTTCATAACAGCATAATTTAACGGGTTTATTTGTTCAATACATTCAATTGGTTGCTGCCTAATTAACAATATATCCGACTCAATGGTATTTATATCTATGGGGATATCATTTTCTATTTTTTTAACTGACTTGGTAAGTTGATGTGTATACTTTAAATGAAGAAAGTTAAGTTGATGAAACTTAGCCCCTTTAGCTATTTCAAAAGCTGAGTAGACAGTAATACTTATCTCTGCTGCAGTTAATATTACAATAAGCATCAGTTTTCTTGAGATATTCATATACGACACCTATTTTAGCTACTAACCCAAAAATCTTTAAATAACACTATAATAATTATAGTATTTATAACCTTAGGTATAGCAGATTTTATCTTTTTTACTAGCTCCTCTATGAATAACAGTTGATATTTAGCTTTATTCACTTTTAATAAAAAGATCCTTTATTAGTTTTTTGCCACTATAAAGCAAACTTGGGTAATATTACGCCTCTAAAAGTGCTGGTGCATTGGCAAATACACCAGTAGCTAAATACAAAACTTTGTTAAGTCATCCCATATTTAAAAAGTGTATTAACATGCAGCATTTTTTGAATGAAAAATATAGGCTCGTGTGTGGTCGTACACTAGGTTAAAAGTAAAAGCGTAAAGGGTTATAAAAAAAGTTACGCCGATATCCATTATTAATGCTTCCCATAAGCCTACGTTTAAAATGCTCGCCATTACGGGAATAGTAAAAACAAGTAACCCGCCTTGGAATAAAATCACGTGAAAAATACGGAATAATACAGAACGTTGCTCTTTTGCACCGGTAGCTACTTTGTCAAAAAACCAATTAAAAACAAAATTCCAACACATCGCAATCGTTGCAATTATAATCATAGTGCCTGATAAAGCCGATATTGCATGCTCTGTAAATACAGCCAAACCAATAATCGACAGCGTTACCGCTAATACTTCAAACAAAACAGCCTGAAACATCCTCTCTAGCGACCCCATTTTTGCATCCATAATTAACCCCTTTTACGCCAAATAATTAAAGAAAATAATAGTGACATAATTTAATTATTTGCAAAGTTAGTAGCCATCACCTTTAGTGATAAGATGAGCAAATAAGTACTCACCTTTAAGTTGAATGATATGTATAGTTTTGAGCAACTAAAAATTTTTGTAACCGTGGTAGAAACAGGATCTTTTTCGGCAACAGCCCGAAAGCTTAACCGTGCACAATCGGGAATTAGCCAAGCTATTTCTAATCTTGAAATAGCGATTAATCAAACATTGTTTACGCGTAATAAAAATATACCCAGCTTAACGATCAGTGGTAAGGCATTGTTACCTGTCGCATACTCTATACTTCATCAGCAAAAGTATTTTGACCAAAAAGTGGATGCATTAGCAAAAAATTATGAGCATGAGGTAATTATAGCTATTGATGAAAGCCTAAATAATCAAGATATTTTAAAAGTGATTGCCCCACTTGCTGATCAGTTCCCGATTACTAATTTCGAAATAATATCGACAACAACTGACGTTGTAGAAAACTTAGTAAAAATAGGAAAAGCACAAGTAGGTATCATTTATAGTGATGGGGAACTAAAAGTTGATATGGATTTTTTTCTATTAGGTCAAGCTCGATTTTTAACGATTTCATCACCAGAACACCCGCTTGCAAAGCTAAAGGCTGTAACAAGCAATGATTTAAAAGCCCATAGGCAATGTGTTCATCGCAGCCTTAGCCAAAAAGAGTTATGGTTTAGCTACGCAATTAGCTCTAGAATTTGGTACGCAAATACACATCAAACCCTTATCGACTTAGTAGTTCAGGGTATTGGTTGGGCGCTTGTACCCGAGTTTGCTATTAAGAGGTATATAAACCAAGCTGAAGTGGTAACGCTACCCGTTACTCATGAACAAGGCGGTTGGCTTACTCCTGTGGGATGCATTGTTTCAAGAAGCCAATCAACAGGACCTGTTCTTCAAAGTTTAATAAATAGGTTGCAGCAACACTTTTTAAAGAGTGATAGCGCGGGAATAAAACAGTTTTAAACTGCTTTATTCACTTTTAATAGCAAGCTTCTTCTTTAGCTTTTCTTGCCACTCTACAGCAAGCTCTGGCAAAGTTAATGCTTCTAAAAGTATGTCTTCATAACCTACGTATTTTTTATCAAAAAATGCCTGGAACAGTTTTTTAACTGATATGTCGTGCGAGGCTTTCTTCTCGATAACAACACTATCACCCGTTTTTGCAACGCCTTGCTCTAGTACCCTAAAATAAACGCCAGTGCAGTAATGCTGCGTAAACAGTTTAAGACTGTTTTTATTATTAAGGGCGATAGCGAGTTTAAAACAAGGTACACGAGGCTGGCTTACTTCAAGCAATGCAGTACCAATTCGAATATGGTCACCTATGTGTATATTCGCTTCATTAAGGTCAGAAATCGTGAAGTTTTCGCCAAAGGCACCTACTGCCAAATCATCATTCTCGAGGGTTTGTTTCCAATACTCATAATGATTGTGCGAAAAAGCATATACCGCTTTATCTACCCCGCCGTGATTAACTAAATCAGCTTGCTCGTCACCTATAATGTTTAGTTTTTCAATAACAACAGGTTCGTTAGTTGGGGTTTTGAATATTCCCGTTTTCACCTCTTTACCATTATGAATAAGAGTTTTAATTTTAGAGATATTAGTCGAGATGATTTTCATTGCGATACCAGCGGATGAGGAAGTAAAGATTAATTATGCAGGTTTTAAAATTATTATAAATAAATTTAAGCAAAAAGATGACCGATCAAGACTAGGGCGTGTTTATCTTTGTGGATTGAAATTTATTCAATCTAGGGGCGATTAAATCGCGGCGCGAGGTTTGTAACCTAGTGGGCTAAGTAAAAACCGAGCAACAAAGAGTTAATCGTCCCTAGAAAGAACCCAGAGGGCAGCGCATGTTTGGTATTTATGCTGCGTTATCGCCCATTAATGGGGAATAACCACACTACATAGGCTCTGCCTTGCCTAAAAACCAAACATACTGCTGCAAATTCAACCACCAAAGTTCAACACGCCCTAAGCAGTCATTTCACAATATACATTTTTTATTGTTCTGCTTGCTTTAAAAAATACGTTTCGGCCAGTCCGTTATGTATTCCAGCTAAGTCTATTTGTATTTCATCGATAAAGTCATGCAACAGACCATTTTTAAGTACTCGTACGTCTTTATTTTCTAACTCAACAATTGCATCATCAATTGATTTAATAATTTCTGTTGAGTTTGGCAAAGGTAAAACCAATGCTTTTAATTCATTCATACAAAATAAAATAGATCGTGGGAATACTTTGCTGTGCATCACAAATTCTATTACATCAGCACGCTGTACTCTAACGCCCATTTCTTGGCGATACATTTGATAAGCACTTAACGAACGCAATAAACTGATCCACTGAATATTATCAAACGGCTTCACTTCTTCTTCATTAGTAATTAACGTAGCAGAGCGAATATCTAAAATTCGCGATGTCATATCTGCACGCTCTATAATCGAACCAAAGCGGATAAAAACATAGCCCTGATCATGATTAATTGTGGCATCTAACGCCCCAAATATTTGATGGGCTGAATCTATAATCTTTTTTAAATAATCAAAACGTCCGCGCTTTGTTATCCCTTCTTTTTGATTATCTTTTACATAATAATAAAGAGAGTTAATTTCTTCCCATACATCTCGAGGAATTACATCGCGGATTGTACGCGCGCTTTCTCGTGCCGAAGTAATAGAGTTTAAAATTGACGAGCTGTTATCACTACCAACAAGTAAATACCTTAATGCTTTTTGTTCAGTAAAATCAGTATGGTTTTCTGAATACGCTTTACGTACACCAATAATATCAATTAATGGTTCCCAGCCAGTACATACGCCTTTGGGTAAGTCCATCATCAGTAAATTGTTAACGTTGATTAAACGAGCTACATTTTCCGCACGCTCAATGTATCGAGATACCCAATATAAAGTTTCGCCTACTCTTGATAACATATTATTTAGCCTCTTCGTCAACAATCCAAGTATCTTTACTGCCACCACCTTGTGATGAATTAACCACCAAAGAGCCTTTAACCATAGCAACACGCGTTAATCCGCCAGTGGTAACTTGCGTATCTTTACCTGATGATAAAATAAACGGTCTTAAATCGGTATGTCGACCATCTGGTTTATTACCATCAAATGTTGGTACTGTTGATAAATCTAATGTTGGTTGAGCTACCCAGTTTCGTGGGTCCGCTTTAATTTGAGCAATACACGCTTCTTGTTCTTTTTTAGTCGATTTAGGACCAATTAATAATCCATATCCGCCAGATTCATTTGCTGGTTTAACAACAAGCTTATCGATATTTTTAATCACATGGTCGCATTCTTTCGGGTCTAAACATTTGAACGTTGGGACATTAGCAAGTTTAGCTTCCTCGCCTAAGTAGTACTTAATCATCTCAGGTACATAGGCGTAAACTACTTTGTCATCAGCAACGCCTGCGCCTGGTGCATTAACCAAAGCAACATTACCTTTAGACCAAGCACGCATTAATCCAGGAACGCCAAGTTGGGATTCTGGTAAAAAGGCTTCTGGGTCTAAAAATAAATCATCTATACGACGATAAATAACATCAACTCGTTGTAGCCCTGTGATTGTTCTCATGTATACACAGTCATCTTTTTCAACAACTAAATCGCGCCCTTCTACCAGTTCGCAACCCATTTCTTGGGCAAGGTAACAATGTTCAAAATAAGCGGAGTTAAATACCCCAGGAGTAAGTACCACAACTTCTGGTTTATCTTGTGGGCGAGGCGACATTGCCGCTAGCATATCAAATAATTGTGAAGGGTAATCATCAACAGGTAAAATCGATACTTGCTCAAATAATTCAGGGAATACACGCTTCATTACAGAGCGATTTTCAAGCATATAAGATACGCCCGAAGGAACACGCAGGTTATCCTCAAGCACATACATTGTACCGCTACCATCGCGTACTAAATCTGAGCCACAAATATGCGCCCATATTTTATTTGGCGGGTTTATTCCCACGCATTGCTGGCGAAAGTTAACTGATTTTTCTAGTAACCCTTTTGGAAAAACACCATCTTTTATTATTTTTTGGTCGTGGTATAAATCATCTATAAAAAGGTTAAGCGCTTCAACACGTTGCTTTAAACCAACCTCTACGCTTTGCCATTCTTTTTTACCAATAGTTCGAGGAATAATATCAAACGGCCAGGCTCTATCTATCATATTACCTTCGTTGTAAACCGTGAAAGTAATCCCCATTTCTTTAATAGCTAAATCAGCAACCGCTCTGGCTTTTACTAATTCTTCTGCTGATAAATTAGCAAAAAATTGTGCTAATTGTGTTCCATGCGATCTAACGTTTCCTTGTGCATCAATTAATTCATCAAAGAAACCTTTTGTTTGGTACGCTTTCCAATCAATTTTCATACACTCTTTCACCTTATCCATCATCATATATGACGTAGTTAAACTGCTATTCCATTCGAATCATATCAACCGCTACATCAAGCAATTGACTACCGCCACCAAATACCACTCCTTTTAAAGGAGTTACGTCAGAAAAGTCTCGCCCTACTGCTAGAGTAATATGCTGATCGCGTGGTAAAACATTATTTGTTGGATCAAAATCAACCCAACCAAAGTTTGGCACAAATACCGCAAACCATGCATGAGTTGCATCTGCACCTTCTAGCTTTTCTTCGCCTTCTGGCGGCATGGTTTCTATGTACCCACTTACGTATCGACCTGCTAACCCTACGCTGCGTAAGCATGCAAGCGCAAAGTGTGCAAAGTCTTGGCAAACGCCCCTTTTTTGTGCAAAAACAGTACTCAAAGGCGTACTAATTGTTGTAAAACCAGGATCATAATGAAATTCTTGAAAAATCCGTGCCATTAAATCTTTGCATGCAGAAATTATATTTTTGTGTGCATCAAACGAAATTAATGCGTATTCCTTAATTCCTTTATCTATTGGAATAAGCTGTGAAGGTAGTACAAATTCAGACGTTTTTAATAATTCCGCTGTATTTGGTTTAACCAATAAATCACGTACTTTTCGCCAAGAAATATCAACACTCTCTAAATTGCTATTAGCGCCGACTAACAGTTCTACCTCGCTGATCATCGTTACTTTAAGTTTTTTATGCTGTATTGCTATTTCAAACGCTGTTACCTGATTATTAAAATAATCAGTAAATGTTTGTAAGTAAGTCGGTGTAGGTTCAATTTCTACACGACTACTGTGGCATATTTGCCCGCGATTCGTTTTTGGCGTTAATCGCGCTTGGTTTTGACACAAACTAACAAAGTCTGAATAGTTGTATGTAGTCGAGTGCTTTATTTTATATTTCACGATTGAGCTTGCTCAATATTAGTCCAGTTCAATTTATTTGCCGTTTGGGTATGAGAAAAATACTGTAGTAATAATACATCACAAAATGTATCTAAGTTCATACGCGTATTATGGTTAAATTCGATTAACTGGTTACGTTGTCCATTTTCACTTTTTTGTAGGTAATCTTTCTCAGTTACATAACAACTTGTTTTAGATAGTAAAATTGCTTTTTCGTGTGCCGCAATTACGCCTTGTCTGCGTTTTGTGGGTAAATGCTTACACAACTTATTAATTTCCTCTAACTGAAATAATAAAGAACGTGGGTATTCAGCATCTAAAAGTAATAGCTCAAGCCCTGTACCAATGGTTTGATACATTCTATATCGGCGCTTATGCGTAACTAAACTAACTTGGCAACTTAGCACTGCTTCAAGTAAGCCAAGCTCTTCGGGCTCGTCTAACTCTTTGGTTAATAAAGCCGCACTTAGTGATGTTATTTGTAAGCTACGCTCTACTCTTCTGCCCATTTCGAGTAAAAACCAGCCGTTACTATTTGGCATACAATCTGCAATCGAGCCATTAAAAGCCATAATTGAGCCTATAACTCTATCTAGGCTGCTTTGCATTGCACGCGTTGGAATATTAATATTTACATTTTTAAATACTTTAATTTGCTCATTAATATCATCAATTATTCGGCGGCTATCATGAGATAGTAATTCTTGAATTTGCACCGACGCATTTGCAATGTACTTTAATGTATTAATAATACTGCCAGCGCATTGCTCGTCTGCAAGGAGTTGAAAGGCGGTTTCTTTAGACAGATTTACATCAATGCCATCTAGTTTTAAATCAGGTTCTATATAGGGATAAACAATATATTGCGACCTAATGGCATTAGAAAGCCGTGCAACTATACTTTTTCGTATTGAATCTGGGTAAACAGAAAACTCGGTGTACTTGTCTATAAAAATACGCAATATACGTATGGTGTTTTCGCAGCGTTCTAAGTATCGACCCAACCAAAAAAGGTGCTCAGCCGTACGGCTCGAAATAACCCCTTCAAGTAGCGTTACATCCATTCTTTTTCTAATTGGCACCGGTGGATTATGCTCGCCTAAATCAACTCTATCGGCTGTATTTATCCATGTATCTTTGATCCAACCAGATATTCTCGGGTTGTTACTTTTTTCGTTCGAAAAACACAGTGCTGAAGGAAGTACTTCTACGCCATTTTCTGTGGTTAATGCATAACACCTAAACACCACTGGCTTGGAGATTAATTGCCCGTCATGCCAAAATGGTGCACTGCTAAAAGAAGGCTTTTCTTGGAAAAAGTAATTATCGGGTTCTTTGCTAATAAGTAGCTTTATTTCTTGCTCGTCTAACACTCCATCTAACTTAAGTGTAGGGTCTATAGCAGATAGTAGTTCGAGGTTATTCCAATCAATGGCTTGCGCTTCTTTTACACTTAAGTAATTTGGCTCACCTAACAACAGCGGTTGTTTTAAAATTTGCTGCGATAACTTTTCTAAGTTGCATTTTATTGAAGGTGACGAGAGCACACCGCTACCAAACGGGTTTAAAACCTTAACTGACCCTTGTCGTACCGATTGTAATAAGCCCGGAATACCATGAAGTGAATATTCAGTTTGCTCTAAAGAGTCAATACAACGATCAGAAACCCAGCGTAAAATGACATTAATTTTACCCAAGCCTTGTAACGATTTTAAACAAACGTCACCACCACGTACGGTTAAGTCGGCGCTTTGTACTAATGTGTAGCCAAAGTAGGTAGATAGGAATGCATGCTCGTTGTAGTTAGGGTCATCAATTCCTTGGGTTAGAATTACAATTCGTGGGTCATCCATGTAGTGGGTATATTCGTTAATACCCTCTTGGAATAGGTTTAAAAATTCTTTAATTTGCTGAACATTACATTCGGCAAATTCTTCAGCCATTACACGCCTTGCAATAATACGGCTTTTAATTAATAGCCCTAAGCCTAACGGGCACTGACAATGATCGCTTAATACTTTAAATTCGCCTGTTGGCGTGCGGTAAACATCTAATGCAGTAAAAAATAGTGTTAATTCGTTACTAGGTAAGCTAAAACCTTCGCGTAAGTAATTAGGGTCTTGAAAAAGCTGCTTTGCAGGAATATGACCATCAACTAATAATGTTTGGTCACCGTAAATATCTTGCTGAATTTTATTTAATAAAAGGGTTCTCTGTTTTATTCCCTCTTCGAGCAATGCCCAATCAGCTTTAGATAACATAAATGGCAATGGGTCGAAATGCCACTGCTTATTGCTTTCATTTTTAATATTGCCATTTTGTAGCAATTGGCTAATTTCTGTAGCGCGGCTACTAACATCATCTGCTGTTAGGCTAGCTAAACGCTTAAATAAAGTATCCCAATGGTCTGGGTTTAAACCACTGTGGTTTGCTAGTTCATCATGTCCATGTGATTTATCAAGGTATAAAGACAACCACTCAGGCAATTCCGGCATCGCGTTATTGTTAATATACAAGCTGAAAGCGCTCCAATTTATAGTAAATAGCCGTGTTCATAATGATGCTTTAAAAATATTTAGTCATTCCACTTTAAATAATTTCAAAGTGGAATGACACAACTATCAATTATTATTTAAAGTTGGGCTGCCTGCGTAAATCCAAGGTATTTGGATAATCAGGATTACTACTTTCTTCATCAGGTACCACGTATTCACTTGCACTTTGCGCCGATTGAAAACTATGCGTAACCGCCGATGGGCTCCAGCTTGGTTCAGCTGATGCAAGTAACGATGGTGTATGCCCATGCTCCCAAAATCTTGCAACCCTGCGCCCTTCGGCTTCAAATGCATTAACCGGTAGCGTTTCAGGATTACGACCCCCAGCATGGCTCACATGATATACAAAGCCTCCAACTGAACGACCTTCCCACGTATCGATTAAATCAAAAACTAATGGAGCATGTACGCCAATAGTTGGGTGAAGCGCTGTAGGTGGTTGCCAAGCTCTGTATCGTATACCCGCGACCATTTCATCTTTTGCTTTACCTTTAACCGGTTTAAGCGGCACTCTTCGACCATTACACGTTACAACATAGCGATCGCTCATTGTTCCTTGTACTTTTATTTGTACTCTTTCTAATGACGAATCTACATAGCGCGCCGTACCCGACGCACTTGCCTCTTCGCCTAGTACATGCCAAGGCTCGATTGCGGTTCTAAGCTCAAGTGTGACGTTATCAAGTTCTCGCGTTCCACATACCGGAAACCTAAATTCAAAAAATGGATTTAACCAACTTAACTGAAATTGAAAACCTGCTTGTTGTAAATCACGGCTTACTTCAGCTAAATCGTTTTCTACATATTGTGGTAATAAAAACTTATCGTGTAACTCTGTACCCCAACGTATTAATGGCTTGTGGTAAGGTTTTTTCCAAAACCAAGCAAGTAAAGTACGTAACAGTAGCATTTGCACTAAACTCATTTGTGAATGTGGAGGCATTTCAAAGCCTCTAAATTCTACAATCCCTAAACGACCTGTGGCTGAGTCGGGTGAATAGAGCTTATCAATACAAAATTCTGCTCTGTGTGTATTACCCGTTAAATCCACTAATAAATTACGAAGTAGCCTATCAACTAACCAAGGTTCAGGCACCTCACCTTCAGGCATATGTGAGAAAGCAATTTCTAGCTCATATAAAACTTCATCACGGGCTTCATCCACTCGCGGTGCTTGGCTTGTAGGACCAATAAAAAGCCCCGAAAATAAATACGACAAACCAGGATGATGCTGCCAATAGGTAATAAAACTTCTTAAAATATCGGGTCTGCGTAAAAATGGGCTTTGCTCAGGTGTTTCGCCACCAAGCGTTACGTGGTTACCACCACCAGTACCAGTATGGCGACCATCTGCCATAAACTTATCGGTACCTAATCGGCATTCTTTTGCTAAACCGTATAACGTTGTGGTTCGACTGACTAATTGATCCCACGATGTTGAAGGATGAATATTTACTTCAATAACACCTGGATCTGGCGTTACAGCGTATTTTTCTACGCGGCTATCTTTAGGTGGGCTATAGCCTTCAATAACAAGCGGCATTTTAAGTTCTTTAGCCACACTCTCTATACTACTTATTAAACCCATGTAATGTTCAAAATGACTTGTTGGTGGCATAAATATATATAAACGCCCCTCTCTCACTTCCATTACAAGCGCAGTTTTAACCATTTCTTTACCAATAAAGCCCTTTTTAAGCTTTTTCGCTTTGGCAAAATTTTCTGGAATATCAAACGGGTCGCGGTCAATAATATTGCCGCTCCACTCAAGGCTGTCTAAAGGTAGGCGATAACCAAGTGGTGATTCACCCGGTAATAAAAAACAATGACCCCGTTTAAACTCCCACGTACACGACTGCCAACAGTTTTTACTATCGTTCCATTTTAAAGGTAGAACATAGCCAACAGGCTTTTCTATCCCTTTATCCATTTTAGCTAAAAAGCCTTTTCGGCTCATTGCATGGAGAAGTTCTGGTTGATCTGGCTTTATTTCGGTAGGTAATGAGGCTTCTTGCCACATGTGATATAAAATATCTTCATAAGCCGTAGTAAGTGCCTTGGTTTCAAGACCAAGTGAGTCACACAGTTTATCAGCAAACTTTTTAGTATCGGTATGATCAAATTTATAATCTTTATTAGGATCGGCTAATAGTGCAGCATCTTGCCATAAAGGCTCGCCGTCTTTGCGCCAATAGCACGCATATTGCCAACGTGGTAATGGCTCACCCGGATACCATTTACCTTGTCCGTAATGAGTAAAGCCACCTTTTGTGTATACTTTATTCATTTCTACAAATAAATTTTGGGCTAATATTCTTTTTTCTTTACCATCGGCATCAGTATTCCACTGAGGATGTTCCATATCGTCAATAGAAATAAACGTAGGCTCGCCACCCATAGTTAAATGTATGTTTTCTTCATTGTAAACGTTGTCAACGTGCTGACCTAAGCGGTTAATTGCCGCCCACTGCGCCTCAGAATAAGGCTTAGTAACACGTGGGTCTTCGTGTACACGCGTTACTTTATTATAAAAGCTAAACTCAGATTTACAGTCGTCTATACCGCCGGTTACCGGCGCTGCCGAGCTTGGCTCTGGCGTACACGCCAATGGAATATGACCTTCACCAGCAAATAAACCCGAGGTAGGATCAAGCCCTATCCAACCTGCACCCGGAATATACACCTCGGTCCATGCATGCAAATCGGTAAAGTCTTCTTCTGGACCGCTTGGGCCATCTAGTGATTTTTGATCAGACGTTAGCTGTACTAGGTAGCCCGATACAAATCGAGATGCCAACCCTAAATGACGAAACAATTGTACTAACAACCAAGCGGAATCACGACACGAACCTGTTTTTTTACTTATTGTTTCGTTTGCCGTTTGCACACCTGGTTCTAGCCGAATGCCATAACCTACTAATTCATAAATAGCTTGATTAACAGCCACTAAAAAATCAACGCTTCTAAGCGGCTCTTTAGGATTTAAAGATTCAATTAATTCTTTAAATTTTGGGCTGGCTTTGCGTTTTTTTAAATAAGGAGTGAGTTCTGACTTTGAAATAGCATCGTAAACAAACGGGAAGTTTTCGGCGTAATCTTCTAAAAAGAAATCAAAAGGATTAATAACCGTTAGTTCGGCGACCAAATCAACTGTAAAACTAAATTCGGTAGTTGGCTTGTTAAACACCACCCTCGCTTGGTAATTACCAAAAGGGTCTTGTTGCCAATTTATATAGTGATCTTCTGGAACTATTTTTAAAGAATAACTTTTAATTTTTGTACGGCTATGTGGCGCTGGACGTAATCGGAATATATGCGGCCCCATATTAACTGACCGATCGTATTTATACTGAGTATGGTGCGAAATCCCAACTGTAATTGTCATCTATTAATTCCCCTTTAATAATGTATGGCCACAATATAACGCTGAAAATATTATTTGGACTAATTCACTTGTGCAATTTTTATACCAAAAGACTTGCTTAAGTAGTACTGTTCATCCACTCGCGGCTCTTGCTCTTGCACAAAGCAACGTTATGCATATAGGTTTTGACCTAATTAATAGGAAAAACACACCAATTCAATAAATAGTAAACTTAGTGTAATTTAAACCATCAATTTTAGATTTTTAATGGTGCAGAAAATGCACCAAAATAGTGCTTTGAAACAACTTACAATTAAAGCTAATTAATTTAAAATATTGAAATAAAACAAATAAAGTTAATTTTTAAAAAGACTTACTCCGTTATTTATAACGCTAAACGGTTATAATTAAAAGTATTTATTTAGAGTTTAAAAATCATTAAAAATAATCATTAAATAGTAAGAAATAGTTCACAATAAAGCTGCTGTTAAAGTAAGTAACGGTGCTATACTAGATCGATTTTTAACCGCTTACGTTACAGTAAAACTAACAATCTCGATGAGATAAAACAAGCAACTTTTAATACATAGATGCTTACTTTAAAGATTAGTTTTACAGTGGTGTGTTTTAATTTCAAACAAAACAGAACACGTCCAATTTGAAAAACCAGCACACCTCACTAACCTGTTAATTTTTCATTATCATCAATGCTAAAGGTAATGCAGCCCTGGCGTATTTTCAGATTTTTTAAATCAACCCAATCTACCTAATAGGATATTTTCTTATGCAAAAGCTAACAGATGTCGGTGAAAACTTAGTTAATGGTATAGCATCTCGTTATAACCTCAGTCACGATGCAGTAATTCACATGTTAGTTAGCGTTAATAACGGCGGTTGCTCAATGGCACAGTTTAATTGCCCAGAACTTGGTGGTTCTGGTCAATGGATGCGTGGCGGAATGACAATGGTTGGCGACATGTTTAACAACGGTTTAAAATCAACCGTTGATAACTTGTGCAACGAACTTGCTAATATATTGAGCAATAACCAAATATTTCCGGTTATTCCTGCAGGAACGCCTGGCAGCAATCAATGGTGGCCAGGTAATCTAGGCAGCCCATTTAGCAGTGGTGCGCAAAATAATATTCGCTACGCTATATTCCCTAATCGCTTAGCCGTTGAATTAAATGGACAAGTGAGCGTATACGACACGTTAGATCATAATATTGGTGGTGTAAGCCAACAGCAAGGCAATAGTACCTCTCTTACATTTAACAGTCAGTGGGGGACAATTAATGTAAATACCCTGCCATTAATTTCAGAGCAAACGCCAACGCCTCCAGAACCTCAAAAAGATTTTACGCAGCAAGTAACGCAGCCGAATTTTGCATCGTTAACACCAAATCAAGTTGAAGCACCTGTTAATAATACAATAGCGCAATACTCGGTAGACGAAACACTTCAAATTATTGAAAAGTTAGCACAACTTCGCGACTCTAATGCGTTGAGTGATGATGAATTTAATATTAAAAAGTCTGAACTTTTAAAAAGGATTTAACCACTATCCTCCAATAGCATAGCGCTAAGTAAAAGTGGTTTATACGTTCTCTTTTTTATTCGGTAACATATGAAAACATTTAAATGTAATTGCACAGATCAACTTATTTTATTTTTTGAAAGCAGCCATTGTTTGGCTTGCGGTAGAACCGTGGGTATTGATGATGAGTTCGACCAAGTTGAACCCTATGAAATTGATGAGCAATCGGGGTTATTTTACAAAGCAGAAGCGCCTGACGTTTTTTATAAAAAATGTGATAACAACGCTCAGTATCACGTATGCAATGGTATGGTTAATTTAGACACATTTATACCTGTTGCCGATAAAGACGAAGTGCTGTGTTTTTCGTGCCGCTTTAATGAAACGGTGCCCGATTTAAGTATTGTTGAACATATTCCATTATGGAAAAAAATGGAAACAGCAAAACGTCGCGCTTTGTATACATTAAAATCATTATCACTCCCTTTAAATACAACGATTCAAGAACCTGAAAGCGGATTAAGCTTCGATTTTATAGCAGACCGTAACGTAAGCGATCACTTTGTAAGCCCTATTATAGGTCAGGACGTTGTATTTACAGGGCACGATTGCGGGCATATCACTATAAACCTAGCTGAAGCAGACGATGTAGCACGCTCTCAAGCTAAAATAGCTATGGGCGAGCGTTACCGTACTCTACTTGGTCATTTTCGCCATGAACTTGGTCATTATTATTTTGATCAACTAATCGCAAATTCACCAAAAAAACATACTTTATGTAAGCAATATTTTGGTGATGACGAATTAGATTACCAGCAAGCGCTCGATACTCATTACAAGCAAGGTGCGCCAGCTAACTGGCATGAAACCTTTATTAGTGAATACGCTACTATGCACCCTTATGAAGACTGGGCAGAAACATGGGCGCATTACATGCATATTATCGATACTTTAGAAACAGCCAAAAACTTTTCAATTACAGGCTCAACAACGGGTAATGAGTTTGAATTAGATGAAGCAGACGAGCTTCGATTGCCACAAAGTGCTTATTACTTTAATTCACAAACATCGATTGATGCTATTTTAGATACTTGGATGGAATTTTCGATCATTCTAAATTCACTAAATCGCAGCATGGGACTTGCCGATGCCTACCCATTTGTACTTACTCAAGCGGTGCGAACTAAGTTATCTTTCATCCATCATGCCATTCATAACAGGCTCAATTTAATGCCTGATGTGAGCATTGGAAAAGTGTAATAAAATAAGCTCAGTCCAAAAAACATTTTAATAAAGAGCCATTTATTCTTGCTATGACTTTTCATGCATAGGTAGGTGGCTTTTTTATGATGAGAAAAAAGCCGTAAAAATAAAAGTCTAAAAATAGTATATATCCCTACTTTCTCGCTGAAGCTTTATTAGCTTGTCACAGCGAGGTTATTCTTAAGTCGACTTATGATTTTTTCTTGGTAAATACTAACTGTAGAAAACTTTTGTATTGATACAAATAATTCAGTTAGTTTTTCGTTTGATATATCAGAGATATTAATCCCTTTATATATAATAGATGCATTATTTTGTCTGGTTAGATTATTCGACAGTAAAATATTCAATTTTACTGTACGTGCTAACTCTTCTTGATATAGAAAAAATTCTCTTAAATGTGTACTAACAATATTGGCTGGTTTTGATCTATCGATCATCAAAATTTCGTCAATTAGTCGATTTAACCTGCTGCGAGACTCTATTGCTTCGTCGAGAATATCTAACCAATTAAGCTTTGTATTTGATAGTAAAGATAAAAAATATACCGTACGTGCTTTATTATAATTAATAAAACCAGGCCACATAACATCTTCACTAGATACTTTAAGTGCTTTATCAAACTGCTCAGCGGCAGATTTAAGATACATACTTACTTCTTCAAGTATTGATGGCTCTATGGTATTAATATTTTTTTGAGCCAGCTCTAAACCATCAATCGACAAAATATCTACAGAGTTCATATTTAGCGACTCTCGTAATAAATGCATGCCTTTTTTGTTGTAATACAAACCTAGGTAATTATGGTAAATGGTTTTTGTCACTGGGTTACGAAGAATTGGACCTCTCACATGAAGTAAGTCTGCATGAATATTAAAATTATCATCAGCTACAAAACTTTGGTAAGACACAACAGCTTTAAATAGCTTTATTGTTTCCGTTATTTGAATTGAATTACCTTTACTCACCGAGTGCAATATTTCACAGCGCCTATCAACTTCTGACAAAATTGTATCCATACGCTTTTTATAAAGTACTTTGTTAGTTTCTGATGCATTAAAAACAGCTGGAAATAAAACAATTAGGTCAATTATATACTGAAGGGTATCGGCAAAAAGAACGGCGGTTTCTGACTCTTTTTTTAGTTTATGCTCAATAGAGTCAAAAATTTCTTTCTCTAGTGTATTTTCATCTTGGGACTTAAACTGATTAATTAACTCTGGAAGTGAGGTTACGTAATTTTCATTATCTAAAATGTTACCTTCCATTTTACTAATGTTATTTACACTATCAATTGATGTATATGTTCTAACAGTAATAAATAAAGCTAATACGGCTATACAAAAGCTTACTGTTGATATGGTAAAGCTTAGTAAATCTTTACCTTCTTTTAAATCATATACCCATACAGCAAGAAAAGCTGAAAGTAGAACAAGTAATAATATTGTAAAATATAACATTTTTGATGTGCGCATATGTCTTCCAGACTTGGGTCGAGCTAACAATCTAATATTGCTGATTTATAACACGAAAAACGCAAACTGAGAGCTATATAACCTCTGTAGAGCACAAGTAATGAAATATCTGCATCACTTTTCCCATTTACCCAGCGCTTGTTTGTCGCTTTGTTTAAACTCAACCCAATTTGATGAGTCTTTAAAGTGCTCTTTTTTCCAAAACGTGGCATGGTTTTTTAAGTAATCCATTATAAATTGTGCGCCTTCGAACGCGGCTTGGCGATGGCGGCAAGTTACGCCTACAAATACAATTTGCTCGCCAAGTGCTAAGTAACCAACGCGATGAATAATGCATATTCTCGCCAGTTGCCAGCGAGTTTGTGCTTGCTCTGCAATAGATTGAAGCAGTTGCTCGGTCATACCAGGGTAGTGCTCAAGCTCAAGTGCAATAACATTATCGCCACTGCTGAACTCTCTTACCAAACCTGTAAAGGTGACAACAGCGCCATCGCTTTTGTTATTACTACAAAGCGTATTGTGCTCGTCACCTACATTAAAATCATTGGTTTGTACTTGAATATGTATGCTCATTAGCCACCTGTAACCGGCGGAAAAAAGGCAAGCTCATCCCCTGCTTTCACTATTTCGTCGCTTGATGACATAGTTTGGTTAAGCGCTGCAAGTAGCTCACGCTCCTCAAGCCACGGTTGCCAATGCGGGTATTGGCTAACTAATCTTAATTTAAGTTCTGAAATAGTAAGCGACTGCGTAATCTCAAGGCTTAATTTACTGCACTTTAACCGCTCTTTTAGTTGCCCAAAAAACAATAACTCTACTTTTCCGGCGCTAGGTATAGCATCGTTTGGATTAATCGCGTTGCCAACTGCCATTTTTGCCCCCAGTTTTTTGAGTAACGCGCATGCCACTAATTTCCATAAGTGGGTCGGCTGCTTTACACATATCAAACAAAGTAAGTGCAGCAACAGATACCGCCGTTAGCGCTTCCATTTCGACCCCGGTTTTACCGGCAAGTTTGCAGTAGCTGGTTATTTTAATTTGGCTGTTTGCTTCATCAAGTTCAAAATCAACAGCTACTTTAGTAAGTGCAAGCGGATGACAAAGCGGGATTAAATCAGCGCACTTTTTAGCGCCTTGAATACCCGCAATACGTGCCACGCCTAACACATCGCCCTTTTTGTTTTGATTAAGCATTACTTGTTCAAAGGCAAGCTTGCTCATGCTAATAAATGCTTCAGCTGAGGCATCGCGCAGGGTTATGTCTTTGAGCGATACATCAACCATATTAGCTTGGCCGTTTTCGTCAACGTGGCTTAACATACTATTGCTCACGCGATTCACACTTTTTACCAATGGTAATATGCGGTACAAAGTTACACGGTTTATGCATTGAGTTAAGTTGATCTTTTATAATACCTGTCCACGCTGTTTTACATGCGCCTGTAGAGCCTGGCATACAAAAAATAACGGTGTTGTTAGCAAGCCCCGCAAGTGCACGAGATTGAATAGTTGAGTTACCAATTTCACCGTACGATATATGTCTAAATAGCTCACCAAAGCCGTCTACGCTTTTATCAAACAGCGGCGCAAATGCCTCAGGTGTTGAATCACGTTCGGTAAATCCTGTACCACCAGTCACTAAAATAGCGTGAATGGTGTCGTCGGCTATCCACTGCGATGCAATAGCGCGCATTTGGTAAACATCATCTTTTACAATTTCTTTATCCGCTAAATGATGACCCGCCTCAGTTAGCGCTTTAATTAAGTAATGACCAGAAGTATCGGTAATCGCATCGCGCGTGTCGCTTACGGTAAGTACGGCAATGTTTAAAGGTATTTGTGTATCGCTTGTGTGGCTCATAATGTTCTTCTCAATTGGTTAATGCTTAGGTCAAAATGCTCATTTACAGCTTTAAATTGCGCCGGTGTATTGGTGTTTATTAATGCATGCGCTTTGTTACATAAAAGCGTTTGCACACCAATGCTTTGGGTAAACTGTTTTATTGATTTATGACTGTTTGCGTTTGTGAGTATGTGTTTTAAATGATTTTTTACACTGCTTGTATTACGAATATACAGCGGTAGTGGTTCATTTTCAAAGTGCCAAGCATGTATTTGTGACTGATTTAATTGATTGCTCACACTTTGTACGTTATTTGTATGAGAAGCCAGCACTATTGTGCTTAACAAACTACTCGTAAGTAGAGGCATATCTACCGCAGTAATAAGTAAATCGTGATCGGTGGCTATTAATGTTGAGTAAATTCCGCCAAGGGGTCCACTATTTGGGTATATATCTTTAACGTACTTTTCTGAGGGATAATCGCTCGGTGAATAATGGTTCAATGATTTGACTGGATTTGTAACGTTGCGACTTACCAATATGTTTTTAGCGCCTGCGTCTTTTAATAAATCACACGCATTGTGCAATAGCGTTTTATTTTTTAAAACTAAATCGGCTTTGTCTGTGCCCATTCTTGATGACTTACCACCAGCAAGTACAACGCCTGTAAAATCGTGTTGAGCTTTTATATTCGATCCTGTATTAGATCCGTTACAAGCACTCATATTAGCCACCTAACATGGCTAAGTGAGTTGTCGCACCTGTTAAGCGTTTATCTAGCTCATGGCTTATTTCTTTATTGCCCATAGCAGCTCGAATTGCCTTTACGGTCGCTACAGTATCGTCCTCGTTGAGTAGTTCGCGTAAATCTATACCTTGTTCGGCAAACAAACATAAGTGTAATTTACCCAGCGCCGACACCCTTAAGCGATTACAACTTTTACAAAAATCTTTACTGTACGGCATTATTAAACCAATACGACCATCGTAATCAGGATGACAAAACTCCTCAGCGGGTCCGTTTAATTTCCCCCTAACTACTTGTAACCAACCTTGGTCGAGTAATTGTGCTTTAACCGTTTGCCCACTTAAGTGGTTTTCTTCAAAAAAGGTGGCGCCGTCACCGGTTTCCATTAATTCTATAAAGCGAACTGTAACTTTGTGGTGTTTTACCCACGCTAAAAAATCCTTCAATTGGTTTTTATTAAACTGCTTGGCAAGCACCGCATTTATTTTTATATCTTTTATGCCCAGCTCTACCGCGCGCTCAATCCCTTTTAAAATAAGGGTAAGTTTGTCGTGCCCTGTTATGAGTTTAAACATACTCGGATTTAAACTATCAATGCTGACATTAAGCGCATCAAGCCCTGCTTCTGCAAATTCATCAATTTTATTTAATAAATTAAACCCGTTGGTAGTAATAGCTACTTTTTCTATGCCTGGCGTATTTTTACAGAGCTTTATAATATCGGTTACGTCGTTTCGTAAGCATGGTTCGCCACCTGTAATGCGCACTTTTTTAGTACCTAGCTCTGCAAACGCATTTACCAGCGTGCTAATTTCGTTTTTATTTAAAAAATTACGCGGCGTATCGCACTGATACCCGTTTGGTAAACAATAACTACAACTAAAATTACATACATCGGTTATTGAGAGGCGCAAATAGTTAAACTGCCGACCAAATTGATCATTTAGCATATGCTTCCTTTTTTCTTTACATTACAACCGCAACATCAATGCTGCTAGAACCTGCTTTGTAATGTTGTTTTATTAATTGGCTTAATTGTGTTTTACACGAACCACAGTTCGTTCCACATTTAAGTTCAGACCCCAATTGCTCGACGGTGTTTGCACCGTTTTTAATGGCGTTTATAATCGGCTGCTCTCTTACTTTAAAGCAGCTACACACTTGCACGCCTTGGGTAAATTCTTCATCGGGGGTTGCATAAAGCAAAGACTGTAACTGTGTAAAAGTCAGTAATGGCTCTGCAAACAAATGGTTTATCCACTCAAGTGATATTTCTTTTTGCTCATTAGAAATAACACCAACGAACGCTAATTGATCGTTTTGAATACACTGCACATGCATGGCTTTTGCCGTATTCATAGCCGACCACTGTCCTTGTAAACCGGTTAAGGTTTGGCAGTAATACAGTAAATCACTTTGTGGTTCATTAAGCGCCAATTGGTAATTAAAGCAATTACTTGCATTAACTTTGAGCCAAAAATCACTGTTTATAACAAGTTCGTTTTTAGCAAACAGCTGCATATATTGCACAAAGGGTGCTTTAACTATATTAACAGCGCCGTGTTTGCACTCAGCCTGACCAGATAGAGGGTCAACTACCGATTGATACAACCCACTTACTGTTGCTGACGATGCAAATTGTTTGTTCCAATGAATAGGCATAAAGCATTCACCTTTGCGCACGGCATCGGTTACTTTTGCATGCGCGGTAACCTGCCCAGTTTGGGCAATCGCACTTATTAAATCGTTTTGTTTTATTGCTAATTTACTGGCATCAAGCGGATTAATTTCAATATACGGGCGTGTAATATGCGATGAAAGCGCAGTGCTTTTACCGGTGCGGCTCATGGTATGCCATTGGTCTCGTATACGCCCTGAGTTCATTACAAACGGATAATCACTTGATGTTTTTTGTACCGGTAATTGTGGCGTTATGGGTATAAAGCGCGCTTTTTTATCAGCGGTGCTAAATTGGTTATCTGTAAAAACCTGACCATTTTTATAAGGCTGATTTTTAACAACAGGCCACATAATGGGTTTTAAATTATCATACTGATTTTGTGTGAGCCCAACTAAACCAGAGAGGTTTAATAATCGGCTGCCGTTATTTTCAAAGTCGGTTAATTGTGCCCACTCTTCAAAAATGCCACTTGGATCTGTAAAGTCAAATCCTTCAAAGCCCATTTTTTTAGCAACACTGCACATAATTTGCCAATCGTTTTTAGCTCCCGAATAAGGCACTACCAACGGGCGCTGCCTTGATATTCTGCGCTCTGAGTTAGTTACTGTGCCGTTTTTTTCGCCCCATCCGGTTGATGGAAAAGCAACATTGGCAAATTTTAACGTATCACTTTTTGCAATACAGTCAGATACAACCACCAGCTCGCAGGTCTCTAATGCTTTTTTAATTGCGGCGTTATTGGGCAAGCTCACCATTGGGTTTGTTGCCATTATCCACACTGCTTTTATTTTGCCTGCGGCTATTTCATCAAACATATCAATAGCATTACTGCCTGCTTTTTTAGCGATAGTTGGCGAGAGCCAAAAACGTTGCACAAGTGATTGATGCGCTTCGTTTTCAATATCTAAATGCGCCGCTAACTGATTAGCCAAACCACCTACTTCGCGCCCGCCCATCGCATTGGGTTGCCCCGTAATCGAAAACGGACCGTTGCCTGGTTTAAGTAATTTACCTGAGGCTAAATGCGCATTAATAATAGCGTTGCATTTATCTACACCCGAACTTGATTGATTTATACCCATTGAGTAAAAGCTAATCGCACTTGGGCTGTTAGCAAATAGCGCGTAAAACTCAGTTACTTGCTCAATTGCTATATCGCAAAAATCGCTAACTGCCTCACAACTCCATTTTGTTGCCTCTTGCAGTGCGCTTTCAAAGCCGTTTGTGTGCTGATTAATAAATTGCGTATCGAGGTGGTTATGCTCATGTAAATAATTAAGTAAACCGTTATAAAGTGCGGCGTCACTGCCTGGTTTTATATTTAAAAATGTGTCGGCAAGCTCAGCTGTGTCAGTTTTACGCGGATCAATAACCACCACTTTCATATTTGGGTTAAGTTGCTTTGCACGCTCCATTCGCTGATACAAAACCGGATGAGTCCACGCTGCATTAGAGCCAATTAAAATAAGCAGCTCAGTTTGCTCTAAATCCTCGTAAGTACACGGCACTACGTCTTCACCAAAAGCCCGTTTATAACCTGCCACAGCAGACGACATACACAGGCGCGAATTTGTATCAATATTGCCTGAGCCTATGTAGCCTTTCATTAATTTATTAGCGATGTAGTAATCTTCAGTAAGTAACTGCCCTGACACATAAAAAGCCACCGCATCGGGTCCGTGCTTTTGTATTATGTCGTTAAATTTATTGGCAACATGGTCGGTGGCTTCATCCCACGTAACAGCTTGATTATTAATAAGGGGTGACGTTAAGCGGTTATCACTGCCTGTGGTGTCGAGCAAATGGGTGCCTTTTACACATAAACGACCAAAGTTTGCGGGGTGCTCTCGCATGCCTTCAAGCTTGGTTGGCACATTATTAAAAAGTGAAATATCAACACCACACCCTACACCACAGTAAGCACATGTTGTTTGTTTTAAACTCGTTTTATTTATAGTTGGTGACGTGTTTACGGTTGCCATACTGCTCTCTTTTAGTGTGCTTTAATTTATGCGGGCTGTTTAACAGGCTCATTAAGAGTAACTACGTTAATAGTGTTACTTGCTTTAGCGAGTGCGCTGTTTATTACGTTTTGAACGAGCTTTTCACAACCTCCACAGCCTGTACTGGCTTTGGTGCTTTGCTGCACACTTGCTAGGTCTATAAAGCCTTTAGCGACTGTTTGTTCAATGGTGTGTTTAGTTACTTTATGACAAGCGCAAATAATAGCGTCATCAGGCAAGTCGTCGGCGCTTAGCTCTGCGATATCGCCGGCAAGGGGCATAATGAGCGCTTCGGGGGCGGTGGTAAGTTCAATGTCGTTTAAATGATATTGCAGTAAATTATCGTAATCGCTGGTATCGCCAACAAGCACGGCGCCAATCAGTTTATTACTTTGTGAATTAGTGACTACTTTTTTATAAATGCCATTGGGTTGGTCTTCAAAGTAATAGCTTATTGCGCCTTCGCTGCGTGCATGTGCATCGCCAATAGAGCCCACTTCAACACCCATTAATTTAAGCTTGGTGCTCATATCGGCACCGCTAAATTCATCGGCTTTATTGTCTAAGTCAGTACTTTGCAAAGTACCTTGCTGCGTCTGTTGTAAAATATGCCCAACTGCTATTTTAGCCATGGCGTAACCGGGTGCTACTAAGCCAAAAATAAAGTTATTCCATAGTGCACATTCGCCAATCGCGTATATGTTTTTGTCGCTCGTTTGGCAGTGGTTATTAATTACAATACCGCCGCGCTCACCTATCTCTAAATTAAACTCGCGGGCTAAATTATCATAAGGGCGAATACCCGCCGAAAATACAATCATGTCGGTTTCAAGGGTTTTACCGCCTTTAAAACACATTTTGTAACGGCAACTCTCACCCTCTACTATCTCCTCAGTTGCTACCGATGTATGCACAGTAACGCCTAAATCTGTAATTTTGTTTTTTAGTAGCCGACCGCCACCCGCATCAACTTGTACGCCCATAAGTTGCGGTGCAAATTCTATTA
This sequence comes from Pseudoalteromonas sp. NGC95, assembly GCF_015864705.1. Taxonomy (NCBI): domain Bacteria; kingdom Pseudomonadati; phylum Pseudomonadota; class Gammaproteobacteria; order Alteromonadales; family Pseudoalteromonadaceae; genus Pseudoalteromonas; species Pseudoalteromonas sp. NGC95. The sequence continues at coordinate 143,950 of NZ_JADYWR010000003.1, read as the reverse complement.
CGTGAGTCTGTAAACCCAATTGCTTTAATGCGTTTGCAGCCTCAAGACCCAGTAAACCGCCACCAATTACCACGCCTACTTTACTACCGTGGGCTGAGTTTTTTATTGCGTGTAAATCATTAATGGTGCGATAAACAAGGCAATGCTCGCGATCTTTACCCGGTATAGGCGGTACAAATGGAAATGAACCTGTAGCAAGCACAAGCTTGTCGTATTCAAACAACTCCCCTTTAGCGGTCGTTACAGTTTGTGCATCACGATTTATATCAACCACTTTAGAATGAGTATGAAAGCGTACTTGCCAATCGTCATAGGTTTTATTGCATGTAAGTGCGAGGTCGTCTGCGGTTTTGCCTTTAAAAAAAGAGGATAGTTGTACGCGGTCATACGCTAAACGGTCTTCACCGCTCAGTACCGTAATTTCAAATTGCTCATCAGCTTGATTTTGAGAAACCAGCTGCTGCACAAAATGGTGCCCCACCATTCCGTTTCCTACCACTACAACACGCTGCTTGCTTAGCATTTACTCACCTTAAAATGATATCTACTTTAGTAATTGACTAAAATTGAAATCGAATGATTTGTTATAGGATTGTTATAGCAATATGTAAGCCAAATATATAAGCATTTAAAATCAGTAAGTTGCCTACATTGGTGCAGAGGCTTGAAGCGTAAAACCCCACAAGATGGTGCAACTGCACCATCTTGTGTCGCCATAAATTACAAGAGGATTTTAGAAGATAGTGAGGGTTAAAATTTAGCGCTCATCCATACCCACAATTTTTGAGTATCGACTTTATTAGCTGCAGTATCGCCCGCTGAGTAATCAGCATATTTAACACCCACTGCGTATTGTTTATTAATAGGTTTAACGTATTGTACGTTTAGTTCAGTACCCAAATCGTCAACCCCATTTGATTGCTCATTAGCATCAAAGCTGTGATAAGCCACCAGCCACTTTCCGTCAAACGCTTTACCGTTTAAGCTTATGTAAGTGTCGTCCAAGCCCTGTGTGGGTGTATTTAAAAACGTATCTGTCCAACCATTAAATTTATGTAACGTGGCAAGCGGTGTTGCAAACCCGTAATCGCCATTGTCAGAGCCAAGTGACTCTATGCCGACTTTTAAAGTTACTGTTTTTACGCCCAAACCATTTAAATCAACAGCGCCTTCAAGTGCATAGTAATCGGCATCAAAATCACTCACGCTTGTTGAGGCAGACTGCGTTGCATACTCCGCTTTGTAATAAAATTTTATGTCGTTTAGGGTTTTATTACCGTTAAAAGAAACGCCATAAGTGTCTAAACTGTCGTCTTGTAGTGCATCGTCACTTAATAAGTAACTGTATAAAACCACTTTACCGTAGTCTGTTTTAAAGCTTGCATTAATAAGATGATCGGACGATTTAATGTCTTTATCGTCAGCAAATATGCGGTTACGCTTATTTAAATAACTGTATTGTAAATCTATGTTATTAAATGCGTAATTAATGGTTGCGGCATCAAAGGTTTGCCTGTCTTGGCGCCAACCTACGTGCCCGACAAAACGCTGCCCATCAAGGGCTATTACTTGGCGCCCTACTTTTAGCGATAAACCATCGCGGGTATATTTAACAAAACCTTGGTCTATCTCAGTGTTTTCTGGGTCTGCAATAACAGAGTAATTAGTGTTTTTTCCCACCGTATTGTTGTAATCATCTACGCCCAATAGGCTGCGAATGTCTTCTACTTCAATAAGGGCTGAAAAACCATTCACCTCATCTGTTTGATGCGTTAAGCGGGTTCTAAGTGTTAAGCCACTTGCATCTTTTAGAGCATTGTTTTGATCAACGCTTTCAAAACGCAGTCTAAAATCAAGATCAGTTTGCGAAGCTTGGCTTATTGAAGGCGCAGTGAAGCAACCCAGTATAAAAATAATAGGTAAGTTGTTCTTATAGTTAAGCATTTTGGTTCTCTAAGTTTTAATTATTAATACACATACCAAAGCAATAAATAAACACAGCGAAATACATTTCCACACCATAACTGGATCGCGTTTCATTATTGAACTTTTATTAGCGGTACTTTCTAAATAAGGATTAGGTTTGTTGATATCGTTTATAAACTCAGAAAAAGCTTGGTATCTGAGCTCAGGTTTAGGGGCAAGCGCCTTCATAAGGGCTTGATCTAACCAAAACGGAATATCGGCTCTGTATTTACGAATACTTGTGTAGTGCCAATGGCTGTAATCTTTTGGCGCTACGTGGTTAAGTGGCAGTGGTTTATAAGGTAATTTTGAGCACAATAACTCGTATGCAATGACGCCAAGTGAAAACAAATCACTTTTAAAATCGGCGTGCATAGTAATAAGTGTTTCGGGTGCGGTGTAATCGGCTGTGCCTTGCGGGCAATCATCCGCAATTTGTTTAACCGACTCGTCCATAGCCGCAACACTTACGGTGCCGTAATCTATTAGCGTTACTTTACCGTGCGCATCTATCATTACATTATCGAGTTTTAAATCGCGATGCACCATATCGAGTCGCTGAAACGCCCTTAGTGCATGTACTATTTGTTCAATAATACTGCGTACTTGGGTTATTTCTGGGTGCGGCACGTCGTGCTTCCAATCTCTGAGTGTTTGCCCGTCCATGTACTCACAAATATGATACAAAAAACGACTCTGCGATTGCGTACTCAGTACTTTCATCACGTTTAAATGGTTTATGCGTTGCCCTACCCAGCCTTCTCTTATAAAGCCTTGAAGGTAGTGCACATCGTCTTCAAAATTAACCGAAGGTGCTTTTAAAACCACTGGCGGTATATCGGGCGCTTGTTGCACTAAATAAATGTGTGAGCGACTACTGGCATGTAATTTACGAATAACCGTGTAGTCATCAATTTTTTGCCCAACATTAAGCGCAGGTGGAATTTTTCGTCGTGTTAGCGAATGATAAAGTTCATCTAACTTTTGCTCGGCAATATTTTCTACTTTTACCAGTAAGCAACTTACGTTGTCGTCACTGCCTCGCGCTAATGCAAGTTCGGTAATTGCTTTAGCTGCATTTTCTAAATTAGTGTGCTCGTTAATTAATTTAGCTATATCACTACTTGGGAGCACATCGTGTACGCCATCGCAGGTTAATATATAAATATCGCCTGCTTTAAGCTCTACTTCATAAACATCTATTTCTTGATGAAGTTGTGCGCCAAGTGCACGCGTTAGGGTATCGTTTACTTTGTGATCCCGTGTTATTGCCTCTATTTTATTTCCTCGCAAGCGAGTAATACGCGTATCACCTAAGTGAAATATATAACCCGTTGCCGACTTTAAAATAAGTGCTGTAAAAGTCGTCATCCAATCGGCTTGGCGCTGACCAAGGTGATTATAATTAACCGATTGCGAATAAAGCCACTGATTTAAACTTGCTAACACCTTCGATACTGACTTTTTAACCGCCCAACTTTCGGGAGTATTTAAATACTCATTTATAAAATGAGTAACCGAAAGTTGAGACGCTTGTTTAGCATTTTTTGCTGATGAACACCCATCGGCTAAGCAGGCAATAACGCCTTTAGACTCTTTTTCTTGCGCTTTGGTATTAAGGGCAGCAAACGCATCTTGGTTTTCTGCTTTTAACCCTTTAGCGCTGTGGCCGCCAAATGAAACGTTGAGTTCATTTTCAAGCGCTTTAGCGTGGTGTGTTTCATCAAACATAGTCAATAATGCCTTAAGTCACTGAAATAAGTTCAACGGTGCCGTCTTCATTTACTTCGGTAATGTGTCCGTCTGGTTCTTTCATAAAAAACAGTGCGCCTAAGCCAAGTAATGCACTACCCGCAATAATGAAAAAGAAGGTTTGATAATCAACAAGTGATAATGCCGTTAAGTACACTACTGCACCAACATTACCGTAAGCACCTGTCATTCCAGCTATTTGCCCAGTTAAACGACGCTTAATTAGTGGTACTGCGGCAAATACAGCGCCTTCACCAGCTTGCACAAAGAACGAACACGCCATAGCTGCAACAACTGCAAGCCATAAAGGCCACGATGCATCAACTAAGCCCATTACAAAATAACCAACAGCAAGACCCATCGTAAGTACAATAAGTGTTATACGACGACCTAATTTATCTGAAATCCAACCGCCACCAGGGCGAGATGCTAAGTTCATAAATGCGTAAGCAGAGGCTAAAATACCCGCGTACACCATATCAAGCGCAAACACATCCATAAAAAACAGCGGTAACATAGAGACAACCGCAAGCTCAGAACCAAAAGTTGTAAAATATAAAATATTTAAAACAGCCACTTGCTTAAACTCATAACGATGCGACTCGGGTACAGGCTCTTTAAAAATATGACCATTTACGTCAAAGGTTTTATACACTTCGTAAATATAAAGTAGGACTAAAAAAGCATACACAGCAAGTACAAAATTAGCCGAAATTAGGTTAGCACCGGTTGGCGAAAGCTTCCAAGTAAGTAATGCTAATGCGCCGTACATAGGAATTTTCATAATAAGCAGTAATACAAAGTCGCCTTTACTGGTAACTTCCATTGCGCCTACTTTTTTAGGTTTAAAGTATGTACCGCCTTTTGGCGTATCGGTTACATTTAAGTACCAAATAACACCAAATATAACGCTTAATACACCGGTTAAACCTACTGCATAACGCCAGCCATCTTCGCCGCCAAACATTAGTGCAATAATTGGCAATAACATAGCCGCTGCTGCTGAACCAAAGTTACCCCAACCGCCATAAATACCTTCCGCTATACCCAACTCATTAGCAGGAAACCATTCACTCACCATTCGAATGCCCACAACAAAGCCAGCACCAATAAAGCCTAAAGCAAAACGCGCTATTGCGGCTTGCTCAAATGTGGTTGCCATAGCAAACATAAAACATGGAATACTACAGCTAATAAGTAGTGCCGCATAAACAATACGGGGACCAAATTTATCGGTTAGCATACCCACCACAACACGCGCTGGAATAGTTAACGCTACATTTAAAATTAGTAATGTTTTAACTTGTGCCATGGTGATCCCAAGTGAACCCGCTATGGCACCTAATAAAGGAGCATGGTTAAACCATACAAAAAATGACACAAAAAAGACCATCCAACTTAGATGCAATACTTTCATTTTTCCGCTAAACGATATTAGGTTAAACCCTGAACTCGGTTGCATGTTTATTTTCCTCGTAAACGTATTATTGTTTTATTAATGCCCCACCCTTTTATATGAGTAGCAGCCCAATGTTTGTTAAATTTAAGTTAACCCGATATAGCAATTACTGAGCCACTAATTAAAAACCATAAATTTCATGCGGTTACATGCAACAGTTGTTTTTATACGTTATAGTTGCACTATATGAGTGAAGGGCTCTGGGTTGTTAGAGTGCAAATAAAAAGCGTTACTACTTGCTCTTGGATTTAACAACTTGGTATTGTTCAAAAAAAGTATGAGAAGTTTGAAAATGCAAAAAACACCGCTAACTTACCAGCAGCAACTGCGCTATTCTCGGCACATTATGCTGCCGCAGCTTGATATAGACGGACAAGAGCGACTATGGCAATCGCATGCTTTAATTATTGGTGTGGGTGGGCTTGGGTGTGCGGTAGGTCAATACTTAGCGGCATCTGGCGTTGGGACGCTTACCTTAGTTGATAACGATGAAATAGACGTGACCAACCTGCAAAGACAAATACTGTATAAAGAAAGTGATATTGGTAGTTCAAAATGCAGTGCTGCTAAAAAACAGCTTAACGCGCTTAATAGTGAAATAGACATAAACACCATTGAGGCATTTTTTGATGCAAGTACCTCCACAGAACAATTATTTAATAACATAGATATAGTGATTGATTGCTCAGATAACCTAGCAACGCGTAATGCACTTAATAGCGCCTGTTTTAACGCTAAAGTTCCGCTAGTGTCAGGCTCTGCAATACGTATGGAAGGACAAGTCGCGTGTTTTACTATGGATGAAAACAGCCACTGTTATGGTTGTTTATCGCAATTTTTTAGTGAACAAACACAAAGCTGCTCTGAATCTGGTGTGCTTTCTCCTATTGTGGGGTTAATAGGCAGCATTCAGGCTACTGAAGCGCTAAAAATGCTTGCTGGTTTGCCAAGTGGTTTAAGCGAGCACTTATTGCTGGTGGATGGTTTAAGCATGGAGTTTAATCGTTTTAAAATAGCTAAAAACAGTCAATGTGCGGTATGCAGCATTTAGTTATTCTAGATTACTGATTGTTGTATAAAGCACATCGCCCACTTTAAAGTCGTTTTTGTCCCACACTCGTCTTGATGCCAAGCAATACAATGTTTGCCCATCTACATTAAGCGTTAGCTGCCACTTATTATTAATAAGCTCAGCCTGAGTTAATACCGACTTTAAAACATTACTGTGCGTTGTTTGCTCAGGCTTTAACGCACTAAACGACATTTGCTCACTTTCTATAATTAGCTTATTACTGCTATCTACAAGTGCAGGAAGCACAAAAAGCGGCTGCTCACTTTGCTGTAATTGCAGTTGATATAGCCCGTAGTCTTCATCAAATTTAACCACATTGTAATTAATTAAGCTCAGCGGTGTTTGTCTATCGTTTGCATAAATAGCTTTTGCAACGTGTGCACTTGCACCTTGGTTTATCACCTTACCTTTATCAAGCTGAATAAGGGTATCGCAGCAAAATAGCAGCTCTTTTAATGAGTGACTTACTATTATAAATTTAATATTAAACTTAACTGCAAACTCGCTAAGTTTAGTGAGCGTTTTAAAACGCAATGACCAATCAAGCGCACTAAAGGGCTCATCAAGCATTATAAATTTTTGACCGGCAAGCAAAGTGCGCGCAAATACTACACGTTGGCGTTCGCCACCCGATAAGCTTTGTACATCACGGTTTAGTAAGTCTTGTAATTCAAGTGTTTTAACAACGTATTCTAGCGTTAAGCTGGTTTGCTTATTCCCGCAGTGTTTTTGTGTAAACGCTAAATTACCTGCTACATCTAAATGAGGAAACAACGGGCACGATTGCAACTGAAGCGTAATACCGCGTTTATCGCTTGGCAACTCATGCACTGGCTGATTGTTTACATAAACACTTTTTGCAGGCTCTAAACCGCTAATACAACGCAGTAATGTTGACTTACCCGAACCGGAAGGTCCGTAAACACCCAATACATTAAACGACTCAAGCTCAAGGTTTATATCTAAATCAAAATTATTGAGTGCTTTAAAAAGGCTTAACTTAATCATGTTATTGCTTAACCCCTACAATGCTTTTATTAAACTTAAATAACAGCACTAAACAGGCAAACGAAATAGCCAGTAAAATAAGTGAAAGCTGATGCGCCGCCGTATAATTTAACGATTCAACATGGTCATAAAGCGCAATAGACACCACCTGTGTTTGCCCCTGAATATTACCGCCAATCATTAATACCAAACCAAACTCACCCAATGTATGCGCAAAGCCTAAAGCAAATGCGCTACCAATACTGGGTTTTAAAAGCGGAATAATTAAATGCACAAAGCGTTTAAACGGGCTTAACCCAAGCGCAATGGCAGCTTCGTTATAGGTTTGATTAATATGCTTAAACCCAGCCACAAGAGGCTGCATTACAAAAGGCAGCGAATAAAAAAGCGAGCCAATAACCACGCCCTGAAAACTAAACGCAAGCTGAGTACCCGTTAGCCAAAACCAAAACTGCCCAAAAGCGTGATCAGGCGAAAACAAAACAAGTAAGTAAAACCCTAATAACGTAGGCGGCAGCACTAAAGGCATTGCAATTAATGCCTCTAAAAATGGTTTAAATTTACCGTTATAGCCAGCGAGCTTGTAAGCCAGTGGAATGCAAAAAACAAGAAGGAGCACTGCGGTTATAAAGGCAAGTTTTATAGTTAACCACAGCGCGGTTAAATCACTTTGAAGCATTGTTGTCCTTTATTCTGTAACCTAATTCAATTAACTGTTGCTGCGTAGCCTGCGTCATTAAAAATTGCATAAGTTGCTTAGCGCTAGCATGCTTTTTAGTCGAGCTAATAATAACGCCTTGTTGAATTATATCGGGATATTGATTTATAGGCAGCACGGTGTAATCTAAATATTTTTGATCTTGCGTGTTACTGTAAGCCGCCTTTAGTGATGAAACTGCCACCAGCCCTACTCCTACATTACCACTTTCAACAAACTGAAACGCATGCGTGATATTATTCCCGTACACATAATTTACTGGCTTTTTAAAATGATTATTCGCGTAGTGCTCTGAGGCACGCCCGTATGGTGAAAAACGCGGATTAGCAATGGCTACTTTATTATTTACTTTTTCAGCTTTGGGTTGCCACAAAGCAAGTTCGCCTAACGCGTAAGTGATTAAACTGCTTTGCTCGGCATAGCCTTCTTTAATAAGTGATTGCGGTCGAAAATCGTCGGCCGATAAAAACACATCAAATGGTGCGCCATGCACTATTTGCGAATATAAAACACCGCTAGAAGCGGCTGATATTTTCACGTCAACATTAGGTAATGGGGATTTTTTTAGTAGGGTTTGCAATACAGTTTTAAAATTACTCGCTACGGCTACTTGCAGCGTTTCTTTTGCGTTTACGCCGCACGAAAGCATGCATGCGATAAGCAAAAAATAACCCAACCATGTATTGTAAAGCTTTGACATTATAAGTATTGTTTCAAAATAAAATGATTTAAGTAAGCAATATATATGAACGATGTTTGCAATGCACCCGGTTTATTGCCAATTGAAACTGCAATACACAATATACTTGGCACAATAGCGCCAGTTAAAGACGTTGAAACCATATCAATAATGCAAAGCGTTGATCGCGTTTTAGCAAGCGATGTTAAATCAACTATAAACGTACCCGCTCATAACAACTCTGCAATGGATGGCTATGCGCTGTGTATTTCAGATAAAAGCTTAACCTATACACAAGTAGGTAGTGTGTTTGCAGGTCAAGTTTTTGAAGGAACACTTACCCCTGGGCAATGCGTAAGAATAATGACCGGCGCCGCCATTGCACCAGGCGCTAACGGCGTTGTAATGCAAGAAAACGCCTCGGTTGATGGCGATAAAATTACGTTTACTGCGCAACCAGAACTAAATGAAAATGTACGTTTTGCTGGCGAAGATATTGCTATAGACGACGTTATTTTAAAAGCAGGCGATAAATTAAAAGCCGTTGATGTGGGATTACTTGCATCTTTAGGGATTGCCAATATAGACGTGGTAAGAACCTTAAAAATAGCCGTGCTTTCTACTGGCGATGAGCTAATTGAACCTGGTCAGCCTCTTAAGCAAGGCGCTATTTTTGAAAGCAACCGCGCTGTTATTATTAGTGCGCTGCAACAAAAAAATATAGACGTGATTGATTTAGGAATTATTCCTGATGACAAAGAACTCATTACTAATGCATTTTTGAAAGCGAACGAACTTGCCGATGCCGTAATAAGCTCAGGCGGTGTATCGGTTGGTGAAGCCGACTTTACTAAAGAAGTGCTCAACGAAATTGGCGAAATTCACTTTTGGAAAATAGCCATGAAACCAGGCAAACCTTTTGCCTTTGGTAAACTAAGTAACAGTTACTTTTTTGGCTTGCCAGGTAACCCTGTGTCGGCTGCTGTTACGTTTAATCAGTTAGTAGAGCCTGCACTGCAAAAGCTGTCGGGTCTTGGTGAAGTAAACCCTAAAATGCGCTTTAACGCTGTTACTACATCCGTTATTAAAAAGCGCCCTGGCAGAGCCGACTTTCAACGCGGTACAGCAACAATTAACGAGCAAGGTGACTTAGTCGTTGCCCCGTTTAATAAACAGGGCTCGGGTGTACTTTCGTCGCTTAGTAAAGCTAACTGCTTAATTGTAGTGCCAGCACAAAGCGGCAATATCGAAAAAGGCGCAACAGTAAGTATTGAGTTGCTATAAAGCCTAAAATGCTACAGCTAACTGTATAATTTAGCTGTAGCGCTATGTAGGTCTTAAAATATTTTTATATTTAATGTTTGAATTAAACAATTTAACTTTTCGCTACGCCCTACAAACTCTTCTTTGCTCAATCTATTAACACACTTTAGCGCATTTTTAGTCGCAAAGTATCTATCATAACTTAGGCTTCTTTCGCATTTAACACTATACGTTGAGGGCCAAGAGCCACCGGCCCCCGTTGCTATGCCAACAACGTTACATGTAGCATCTATATACTGCTCCCATGCTTTTATTTGTGCTTTAACTGCATCTACTTGGTAATCATCAGTTAGTTGCGGGTAAATTTCATCCATCATTTTACTGATTTTAGTTTTGTATCTATTACCCTCTAAATTATAAGTATTGCCGGTGTGCATTGCACCGCCTTCTGGCCAACCATCAGCGCTTTGTGCAAATGCGCCAAATGATGAAATAGCAAAAGCAAACCCAATAATAATTTTATTCATTTTAAATCCCTTTAATAATTAAAAACGCCTATAAAAAATGCCGCTAAGCTTAACTGAGCGGCATTTTATTATTCAATAAGCTTTTAAAGAGGTCTATTTAAAAACCGAATATTTTTAAATCAAAAAACTTAGTCGCCACTGTATTTATAAATATCACAGCTAGAATGACAGGAATAAACGTTGAAAGTGAAAAGTTAACGTACTTTTCCATCAAGCTTCCCGCATAATTAGGCGAACCTAAGCTTAGCTCTTGTGTTAAGCGTGCTTTTTTCCAGCGGTACATTACAAACAAACACACCATTAAGCCATTAAGCGGTAAAATTGTGTCGTAAAATACATCAACAATAATATCAAAAAAGCTCTTATTAACGCCGCCATAACTGGTGAACGAAGTAAGGCTGTCAATCATACCAAACGACATTGTACATAAAATAGTAAGTACACCGGTTGAAAGTGTAAGGATGCCCAATGCTTTTTTACGGCTAATACCTTTACGGTCACTTAGTGTTGCTGTCGGTACTTCTACTATTGAAACAAGTGAAGTAATCGCTGCAAAAAATACTAATAAGAAGAATGAGAACGCAACAATAGACGCACCTACATAACCAATATCATTTTGCAGTGCTAATAATATTTTAGGTAGGTATACAAAAATCATTGATACAGACGAGTCAGAAAGTGCTGATGGGTCTGTGTTTGGATCAAAGCTAAATATAGCGGGCAACACCATTAGGCCCGCTACAAACGCAACGAGTGAGTCCGTAATAGCGACCATTTTAGCGCTACTTACAATGTCATCCTTTTTAGAAATATACGACGCGTAAGTCATTAATATACCCATACCCAGCGATAGCGAGAAAAACGCTTGGCTTAATGCGCCATTAAGTACACTTGCACTCATCTTAGAAAAATCAGGAATAATGTAGTATTTAACACCGGCCATTGCGTTATCAAGCGTTAATACATAAGTAACTAAAGCAAGTAGCATGAAAAGTAAGGCTGGCATTAAAAATTTAGCGGCTTTTTCTATGCCTTGTTTAACACCCCCTAATAAAATTAAGTTAACAATAATAACCACAACGGCCATATAACCAAACACAGTGTAACTATTAATAAAAACACCAAAGTGGCCAGGATCTGCAAGTAAATCTAAATTACCGAGGCCTGTTTGCGTTAAGTAACCAAAAATCCAAACCGTAATTACCATATAAAACACAGCAATCATAAATGGTGTAAGCACCGCTAAAAAACCTGCTAGCTTCCATTTTTTATCGTTATTAGATAATAGCTTGTACGAACCAAGTGGATCTTTTTGAGCGTTACGACCCATTGCCATTTCAGCCATCATGACTGGTAAACAAATGAACACGACAAATAAAGCGTAAATTAATAAGAATGCGCCACCACCATTTTTGGTAGCAGAAACCGGAAAACCAACTAAATTACCAATACCAACAGCCGAACCTGCCGCTGCCATTATGAATCCGAGACGGGAACTAAATCGTTCTCTATTTTCGCTCATGCATAAAACCTTTTTATTATTTTGTATATTTCAGCGACTCTACCAGTGTTACACAGATATTTTCAAGCAATTACAGCTTAAAAATAAAATCGAAGTGTAAACCTGTGTAAATACGCTTTTAATTCACCAATTTTCAACGCTGTGGTAGTATTGCGTTAATCAAATTTAACAATTTTTATGAGATTCCTTATGTTGTACATGATTCACTCAACAGATGTTGAAAACAGCTTAGAGCTTAGAAAAGCAGCACGCCCGGCACATTTAGCACGCCTTAGTGAGCTTGATTCACAAAACCGTTTATTAACTGCGGGTCCGTTTCCGGCAGTCGATAGTGAAGATCCTCAAGAAGCAGGTTTTACCGGTTCATTAGTTGTTGCTGAGTTTGAATCAATAGAAGCAGCTCGAGAGTGGGCAGCAGCTGACCCTTACGTTGCCGCTGGCATCTATGAAAATACAATTGTTAAACCTTTCAAAAAAGTGTTCCCTGCTTAAAAGTGTATTAAACCCTAAGAGCGTGTGTTGCACTGTAATTCAGGGTTTGTTCACAAGATTTTAATTAAAATTACTGAGATAAAAGCGAATTTAGCGTTTTTACTTGAATTTTAGTAACTTAGTTAATTAAACTAAGTGGGTCTGGTTTAGGAGTTTTCCATTATGCGCGTATTATTAAGCCTCGGTTTTATTGCTTGTGTTAGCTTAGCTAACTTTGCTCAAGCAGCGACGGCCACCCAAGCATCTCATGCTGAGGTGGACAAAAAGAAAGCCGTAATACTTGCAAAGAAAACAATAGGCGGTAAGACCTTAAAAATTACCGAAAAAACAGATTTTTATACCGTACGAATACTCAAATCTGACGGCCACGTCGTTGATTTACATATAAATAAAAAAACCGGCGAAGTGAAAAAGGATTAACAAATGCGAATTTTAGTTATTGAAGACGATTTACATTTAGCAGATAACCTACGTAATGCTTTAGAAAAAGAACGTTACAGCGTGGATTTATGTCACGATGGTGAAGCAGGTCTTTTCCACATTACAGAATACCCGCTTGATATGGCCGTAGTTGATTTAGGTTTACCTAAAATAGACGGTATTGAGCTAATCAATAAAGCACGAGCACAAGGCATTACTATCCCTATTTTAATATTAACAGCGCGCGATCGCTGGCAGGATAAAGTAGAAGGTTTAGATGCAGGTGCAGATGACTACCTTACAAAACCATTTCATGTTGAAGAACTTATTGCACGTTGTAATGCATTAATTCGTCGCAGTGCTGGTAAAGCAAATCCAGAAATGACTGCGGGTCCAATTAAAATTCATACACGTTCACAACAAGTATGGGTTGATGATAAAGAACTTAGCCTTACAGCTTACGAATATAAAGTACTTGAATACTTAATGGTAAATCCGCAAAAAGTAATTTCTAAATCAGAACTTACTGAGCATATTTACGACCAAGATTTCGACCTTGATTCAAACGTAATTGAAGTATTTGTACTACGTTTGCGTAAAAAGCTTGATCCAGAAGGCGTACTAAACCCAGTAGAGACACTACGTGGGCGTGGTTACAGGCTTAAAAGCCAGTGGTAATACCGCAAATATCGTTAAAAATAAGGCAAGGATTTATCCTTGTCTTTGTTTTATTAGTCGCACTCCCTATCTTATTTTATTCAATTGGCAAAGCGTATTACGCTTCACTTGTTGATGCGACAGAAAAAACCCTCGAGGCACAGCTCTACTCGCTAATATCTGAAGTCGACTTTACTGAGCATGGTATTATTATGCCCAGCACTATTTTAGCGCCTGAGTTAAACAGATTAAATTCAGACACCTACGCAATGATTTACCGCGATGATGACCCTGTTTGGAACTCAGAATCGGCTGTAAATTTAAACTATGTACCAGAGCAAATAGAAACCAAAGCCGGTGCCGCCGACTTCAGGCGTGTGGAGTATAATAGTACCGCGTACTGGCAACTTAGCCTGACTGTAATTTTAAACAACATAGATCAATCAGAACAAGCTCGCTTTATATTAGTCAAACGTAACGACGCTCTACTTCGTATAATGGATGGCTTTAAGCAAACCCTTGTAGATTGGATGTTTATCATGGGGATTGCAATTGCAGGCCTAATGGCGATTGGTTTCATTTGGAGCGCTCGCCCACTCCAACGACTCGATAAAGAAATAAAAGCGATTGAATCGGGTGATATTCAAGAAATTAAAGGCCTCTACCCTGTAGAGCTGCAAACAATAAAAGCAGACCTAAACTTGCTACTTGAGTCGCAACAGCGCCAAAAAGAGCGCTATAGAGCCTCATTGAGCGACCTTGCTCATGCACTTAAAACACCGCTTGCAGTACTAAAATCAAGTCCATTGGCAAACGATGCCGATGCACAAGAACAACTCGACCGAATTAATGTGATGATCGAGCACCAATTAAAGCGTGCTGCAACGGGTGCATCAGACACGTGGAAAAAGCAAACACCTATTAAGCCAGTACTCGATTCAATACTCAGTGCTATGGCAAAAGTATACCGTGATAAAGATATTATTTTTACCTGCACCGTAACCGAAAAAGATTACTTTTTAGGTGACCAAACAGATTTAACGGAATTACTCGGTAACTTGATTGATAACGCCTGTAAAGCGTGTCGCTCGCAAGTAGAAATACAAGTAATCCAAAGTAAAACTCTGTGTATTGGAATTAGCGATGATGGCCCTGGTGTGCCAGAGGATAAACGTGAATCTTTACTTACACGTGGTACTCGCCTCGATACATACGAAAGCGGACACGGCGTAGGCATGGCGATTGTATCTGATTTAGTTAAGTCGTATAACGGGACACTTACCATTACCGATGCTGATAACTTAGCCGGCGCTCAATTTATCTTAGAGTTTAATTACAATGACAAAAAGTAACTATTTATTAAAACTAACTGCCATTGTGCTATTAACTACAAGCCAGTACAGCTTTGCAGATGAGGCATGTACTTTAGCCGCTAAAGCAACAACCGATGAAGCTAAGCGGTATATTCAATGCCTAGATAGCCAGATTGATAAAGCAAAGCAAGCACAAGGCAGTTGGATACAAAAGCGCAAATATGAGCTAACTAAATCACAAGAAAGCACAGGTAATACGCAAGTACTGCCGTTATTTATGCGCAGCATTAAAAATAACGAAAAGTACCTTGAGAGTGCCTGCCAATGGCGTTACTTAATAAAACTTCCTAATGCGACAACAGCAGCCATTAGCTATAAACTCTGTGAAATTGAGCTTATAAATCAATTTACAAAATCACTAAAACACCCATTTTAACGTAACTTAAGCACACTAAACTAGTTATACCAACCTGCATAAATCTTTGATCAATTTAACGAATTAAATTGCACTATAACGTCGTTAAAAATTTTTTATTTAGAACAACTAGATACAAAAATTTTTGCCTAGTTCTAGCGTAATTTTCTTAACGTTAAATAGACCTCGTATATAAGCAGATTGGTATTACGTTTCACTACTCGTTCCCTTTAGCCTACTTGACAATTTATTCATATCAAAACAAACTACCTACTAGTAGATTGCTAAATAGCTAATAGGTAAACAAATGACTAAACCAGTAATAATTATAGGTGGCGGACTGGCCGGCTTATACAGTGCGTATAAATTACAACTGCTTAATATTGAGTACTTATTACTGGAGGCTAAATCGCAATTAGGCGGCCGAGTTTTTGCTGCGCAATCACCAATAAATAACGATGTTAGTTTTGATTTGGGTCCTACGTGGATATTTCCTCACCAACCAAAAATTCAAGCTTTAGTAAAGTCACTCCGCTTAAGTATATTTGAGCAATACAACAAAGGTGATGTGTTATATCAAGCGCCTAATTCCAAGCAGCCTCAACAAATTGCAGGTGCTGGAGATATGCAACTATTTAGACTCAAACACGGCATGAATACCTTAATAACTGCCTTATACGAGCAACTTAATCCTGATTCAGTGTTATTGGAACACAATGTCACTGAGCTTAAAAAAGGTGATAATAACTGGCAAATTACGGTTAATCACTTAGGTAATATAAAGCACCTTACTACTGAAAAACTAATTTCAGCTATTCCTGCTCGTATGGTTACAACACACTTAACACCTGAACTATGGGCTACTCCAACGCTCATAAACCGCCTTAGTAGTGTACCTACATGGATGGCAGGACAAGCCAAATTTATAGCTACTTTTGAACATGCATTTTGGCGTGATAAAAACTTATCAGGACAATGCTTTAGTCGCGTAGGCCCAATGGTCGAAATTCACGATGCCAGTGCTGAAGATGGCAATTACGCCGCATTATTTGGCTTTATAGGTGTGCCCTACTTATCAAGAAACCAAGTAACTAAAGAGCAATTAATTCAAGCCTGTGCCCAGCAGCTTAGCTACTTTTATGGTAAAGATGCTGAAAAGGCAACGGGGTATTTTATTAAAGATTGGGCAGACGATAAGTTTGTAGCTAATAGAGACGATCAAACTCAGCCTTCGCAGCACCCAGAATTTGATTTTTCAGGCTTAGATGAGCAATTAAATAACTTGAACATTCATTTTGTAGCGAGTGAGTTTGCAAAACAAGAAGCAGGATATTTAGAAGGCGCAATAAACGCAGTGGATGACGCTATTAAATTGTTTGTTAATTAATAGCCCTGTATTTACTGATAATTTAACCATCAAGGGCTTTAATTTTACAGCCCTTGATGATTATAGATGTTAGTTATTTTTAGCAACGTCTTCGCCACTGCCTAGTAAGGTGGCAACCCACTTACCTTCAGCACTGGCTTCTAAGCCTATTTTTACAATCATAGTTAATGGCACAGATAAAAGCATACCCACAGTACCTAATAACCAGCCCCAAAATATTAATGATAAAAATACCACTAGCGTTGAAAGACCCAGCCCTTTGCCCAAAAACTTAGGCTCTACAATATTGCCCATCACCGTATTTATTGTTAAATAACCTGCAGCAACCAATCCCGCAATTAACGGACCTTGAGTAATAAGCGCAAGTAATACAGCCGGTACAGCCGCAATAATTGACCCAATATTAGGAATGTAATTGAACATAAATGCCAATACCCCCCACAGCACAAAGTAGTCAACGTCTAAAATCCATAAGTAAAACGCAGCAATAATACCCGTACCTAAACTTACTAGCGTTTTAATTGCCAGATATGAATTAATAGACTCTAAAAAGCGGTCAATTTGCTTCATTTTGCTATCGGGATCTTCAAGTGCCATGTGTATTTTTTTGCTCAGCATTGGCCCTTCAAACAACATAAAAACAACGGTTAAAATAATTAAAAACATGTTTGCCATTACGCCACCTAAACCGGTGAGCATATTAGTGGCTACATCAACCATTTTACCTGGGTCGAACATATTGATTAACTGTTCTTTATTAATCAATATGTTGTATTGAGATGCTAAATCTACAAGCCATACAAATTCTTCTTTGAGTTGTGTTTTATACTCAGGAAGTTGCTGCGAAAAATCGTTTATTGATTGCCCTACAAGCCCGCCAAGGCTTACACCTAAGCCAACTATAATAAGCACTACCAACATAACAGCAATGCCTTTAGGAATTCGGTAGCGCGCAAAAAACTTGATAAGCGGATTACAAATAATGGCAATAAACGCCGCCAAAATAAACGGAATAATAATTACACTTGCCGCTTTTATCCCCGCGAGTACGACCACTAAGGAAGCAAAAACTATTAAGCTTTTATTTACTCCAGTTAAACTTGCCAATTTATTAATCCTTTTATTAATTATATGGCTTTAGTGTAAGGCAAAAGGTAATTAAATGAAATAATTACGAAGTGATCATAAAAGCCTGTTTTACGTATAAATTTGCAAAGCTGTTTGCTAGCGAGTATGTTTTTTAATCACTTGCTACTATTTTATTGTAAGGATTAATAATGCATATATTTGTTACTGGCGCGACGGGATTAATTGGTAAGCACTTATGCCCTTTTTTACTTCATCATAATACTGTTACTGTGCTTAGCCGAAATCCGACTAAAGCAAACGTATTATTGGGCCATAAAGTTAAAGCCGTAAGCAATGTTAATGCAGTAGATTTTAACACTGTTGATATTGTTATTAATCTAGCTGGCGAACCTATTGTAAATAAACGCTGGAGCGACAAACAAAAGCAAATAATACGCGACAGCCGTATTGGTGTTACACAACAAATTAGCGAAGCTATTAAAGCTTGTAGCACTGCCCCGCATACTTATATATCTGGAAGCGCCGTTGGGTTTTATGGTCGACAAAATAGTAACCCTATTGATGAAACTTTTGAAAACCCACACGACGAATTTAGCCACCAGCTTTGTAAAGACTGGGAAAATGCAGCGCTACTCGCGCAATCAGAACACACCAGAGTGTGCCTTTTGCGCACGGGTATTGTTTTAGCTAAAAAAGGTGGAGCATTAAGTAAAATGCTACCCGCTTTTAAATTGTGTTTAGGCGGTCCAATTGGTAATGGCGAGCAAGGAATGTCGTGGATACACATCGACGATATGATTCAGCTAATACTTTTTATTATTAAGCATCCAGAAATATCTGGCCCTGTTAACGCAACTGCGCCAAATCCTGTAAGCAATGCTCAATTTGGTAAAAGCTTAGGCGAGGCGTTATCGCGACCTGCATTTATCACTATGCCCACTGCAGTACTTAATCTATTAATGGGTGAAATGTCAGACTTACTAACAACGGGACAATTTGTAGTCCCTAAAAAGGCACTCGTTCATAATTATCGTTTTCATCATCCTGATATTAAATCAGCTTTAGAGAGTTTGGTTTAGCGGGCGTTAATAATTCTTGAGGTAAAATATGAAAATTGAAAAAGCAATCCTTTTAACTGAATTGACCTTTTCTTATTAATACATAATAATTACAATAGTTAGTTAAATATATATTTCATCATTTTATAATAAAGAGAATAAATCATGTTTCATTTGCCTACTGTGATCTTCTTCTCTTTTATCCTTAACTTGTTCATAAGCTTATTTTTTCTCTCAATTTATAAATATAAAAAACAAACATCTTTTTTATTATTTGGTTTAGCCTGTGCCACATTTGCATTAGCCGAAATACTGGCATGTTTGCGCTTATTCATAGACTTTCCTTTAATAACCCACTATTTAGCTAGTGTTTCAATGATTACTAGCCCACTTTTAATCATTGTTGGACTATATAAATACAAAAACGTACAAAATATTAGCTTAATGCCTCTTTACTGTATATTTGGTTTTTCTAGCTTATTGTTATTGGCAATTTATCCTTTCGGTGCAGCAAAAATGCTAACGAGTTTAGTAATTGCCGGATTATTTATTTACACAGCGTATTTAATCAAAAGCATGAGCTTTGTTGCTAAAGCCCAGAAAAAGGCGTTAATTACCTGCTTTTTAGTGCACAGTGGAGTTATGTTTTTAAATGCTATATTTCTATCAATACCGGTACTTAGTTCGAGTATTCAAGATGTAGCAACCCCTTTGCAAATTGTGCTTATTAGTCATTTACTATTAGCCACACTGAGTGCTCTTATACTGCCATTTTTGTTATTTTCCAATAGTGAATATACGCTATCGAACCTTGCCAATACCGACTCTCTTACACAGTTATTTAATCGCAGAGGTTTCTTTAATAACGCCAAAGCAGTCCTTAAACAACCTAATAACAATGATATAAATGTATCTATAATTATTCTAGATATCGACTTTTTTAAGCATGTAAACGATAAGTACGGCCACGACACGGGCGATCAAGCAATTAAATGGATTGCGCAGCACATAAAAGAGCAATTTTTTGATGAAGGTATTTGCGCCAGAATAGGCGGTGAAGAATTTGCAATATTACTACCAGACTATTCTCTACGAGCAGCTAAAGAATATGCAGAGCATTTACGTGAAAATATTTCTAAGCATCCGTTTTATTATCAAAACGCGCATATAAACCTATCTGTGAGCGCCGGAGTGAGTCACTCTGTAAATGGTAAAATGAGTGTAAAAGACTTACTGTCGTTGGCTGATAAACGCCTTTATCTTGCTAAAGAAACCGGCAGAGATAAAGTAGTTAGCTTTGACGAAAAAAACCTCTTAATGCAGTGCTAATTATTTTACAAGCTATTATAAAAAAGGTTCTTCCTATAAAAACGTGGTAACTCTTTGTATTTATAGCGACTTGTTCCTATTTAGTTATATCAATTAGCTCAAGTATTTATGCAGGTTAGTATTAAACCTCTACATAAAAAAAGCCCTTCATTCGAAGGGCTTTGGTATACACAATAGAGTTAATAAACTACTTACAAGACAGTGTAGCTTCGCCTGCCTTATTTGGCACAAACTGAATATTAGCCACAGAAATTGACGCTTTACCATTGCTGCGTAAGCTAAATGGGCTTGTTAGGTTTGTAAAATTAACACCCTTATCAGCAAAACAACCTAAATCGATTGATACTGACTGCCATTTATTCTCAATGGTTTTATCCACTACGTTTGCTAAATCAATGCTTGCACCACATTCACCCGAGCAAGTCATAGCAAGTGCTATATCGCTCGTTAGTGCTTCGTTTAATTTAATATCAAAGCTAATCACACTATCGGCTTCAACGTAAGCAATGGTATCTTCTGCGAAGCTTGTTACTATTTCAGCACTGGCTTTTTCTGCACCGCTAAAGTTAAATTGGCGCGCGTCTTCTTGTACTATTTTGTCCTCAGTTCGGTATTTAATTGCACCAAATTCATGAGTACTACTCGATACATCTAAAAGCTCATCGCCCGATTTTAACAATAAGCGCCATGGTGCTACAGGTGCACCAACAAGTATATCCATACTCGTAAGCCCTGAGTTATCAAGTTTAGAGTCTTCATCAAGGTCGTCAGCTAATACGTTTTTATCGCCGTATGTTAAACCAAAACCATAAGGGAGTAATGGGTCGTAATTTTCATCGCCTTTATTAACTGCAGTTTGTACCGCTGATTTAGGCCAAGAAAACGATAATTTACCTTTAAAGTTATTTTGAGTGGTGCCGTCTGCCGCTTTTAATAAAACATCAGCAATACCTGCGCCTTCTGTACCTGGCAACCATGCAGCTACAAACGCGTCAGATGCGTTAAGTTCGCTGTTAACCCACATAGGTCGACCTGATATAAACACCGATACAACAGGGATACCTTGCTCTTTTAGCGAGCTTAAAAGTGCTAATGACTTTTTATTTCCGCGCTCAAACTCAAGGTTATCTTTATCGCCGTGCCCTTCTGCGTAAGGTTCTTCACCAAATACAACAATGGCAACATCAGGACGTTGATCAAACGTACCATCAGCACTTAAAGTAACACTTCCACCTGCTGCAGATATTTGTTCTTCAAGCCCTTTATATATCGAAGTAGCACCAGGGAAATCAGCATTTTTATTATTAGTCCCCTGCCACGTAATACTCCAACCACCCGACTGTTTACCTATATTATCAGCACCATCACCTGCAACAAGTACGCGTTGATTAGCTTCGATAGGTAATAGGTTATTTTTATTTTTAAGTAATACAAGCGATTCGCGCACAGCTTGACGTGCAACTTCGCGATGCTCTTGCGCGCCAATAAGTTCTGTTTTACCCGAGTAAAGACGCTTAGCCGGACTTGGTTTATCAAATAAACCAGCGCGAAGTTTTACGCGTAATATTCTGCTCACTGCATCATCAATACGCGACATACTAATTTCGCCTGACTTAACTTGCGCAATTGTATTGTTATAAAGTGGCTTCCAGGCACCTGTTGGCACCATAAATATATCGAGGCCTGCATTAACGGCTTGTGCACAGCTTTCGTTAGTACAGCCTTTAATTTGCCCATGACCATTCCAATCACCCACTACAAAGCCATCAAAACCCATACGTGTTTTTAATACATCTGTAAGTAAGTATTTATTGCCGTGATTTTTAACGCCATTCCAGCTATTAAAAGACGCCATAACCGATTGGCTACCCGCCGATAAACCGCCTACATAACCTTGGGCATGAATATCAAATAGCGACTGTTCGCTATCTATATTATTTCCCTGATCATCCCCATCAACCGTGCCACCGTCGCCAATAAAGTGTTTAACGGTACTAATTACACGCTTGTCACTTAAAAAGTCGCCATCGGCTTTACCTTGTAAGCCATTTACTATGGCTGCTGAGTAATCATGTACAATTTTTGGATCTTCTGAGTAACCTTCGTAGGTTCTTCCCCAGCGATCGTCGCGCACTACGGCAACTGTGGGTGCAAATACCCAATCAATACCCGTAGCCATTACCTCTACTGCAGTAATCGATGCTATTTGCTCGATTAAATCAGGGTTATTCGCCGCGCCTAAACCAATGTTGTGCGGAAATAACGTGGCACCAATTACATTATTATGGCCATGTACTGCATCGGTGCCCCACATAGTTGGGATACTACTGCCATCAACTGAGTCATCGACAGAAGCTTGATAAAAGCTCTCTGCTAAGGCCACCCAGTCCATTGGTGTTGCATGTTTGTCGCCATTAGGGAATGCACCACCGCCATTAAGATATGAACCGAAGCCATATTTACGCATGTCTTCAACGGTAATATCACGAATTTCTGGCTGAATCATTTGAGCAACCTTTTGCTCAAGTGTCATGGCTTTTAAATAGTTAACTATTTTAGCTTCAATATCGGCGTCTTTTTTAACGGCAATATTAAGTTTTGGCCAAATTTGCGCTGTTTTAGATAACGTTTCATTACTTTCAACCGATGTCACAGCGTCCTTTGAACAAGCCGATAAAGTACCTACTGATGCAATTAATGTTGCTAAGGCTATTTTATTAAGTGTAAAAGGGGTTTTCATTATAGAGTCTCCTGCGCTTGAACTGGTTTACTACCGCTTAAACCATAGAACACGATAAATATGTAACATAAAATAGGTAAAACATACGAAAGTTGAACACCCACACTATCAGCAAGTGCACCTTGTAAAAGTGGCACTATTGCACCACCCACAATCGCCAAACACAAAATACCAGAGCCTTGAGCTGTATGCTTACCAAGCCCATTTAACGCTAAACTAAAAATAGTGGGGAACATAATAGAATTGAATAAACCAACCAATAGTATTGACCACATTGCTAATTGACCCGACGTGCTCATGGCAATAACGACTAAAATAATAGCCATGGTTGCATTGAAGCCAAGTACTTTACCAGCGGGTAATTTTTGCATTACAGCAGCACCAATAAAACGCCCAACCATAGCACCACCAAAATAATAAGTGATGTAATGAGCTGCAGCATGCTCTTTTAGTCCTGCAATATGTTCTTGCGCTAAAAAGCTTACTAAAAAGCTACCAATTGCCACTTCTGCGCCAACGTACATAAATATACCCACAGCACCTAATACAAGATGGCGATACTGCCAAGCACTGCCTTCAATTGCCTCTGATTTTTCGGCTTCTGCTTTTTGCTCGCTCATAATGTCTGGTAATTTAAGCCATGCAAAAATACCGGCTAGTAAAATAAGCATTGCAGCTAAAAGGAGGTAAGGAAGTTGAACTGACTCTGCATTTTGTGCAGGTGTTAAAAAGGCTTCTGACGCTGAGTCCAGAATTAACAGAGCACCAAATGATGGCGCAACCGTAGTACCTAACGCGTTAAAAGCTTGAGTAAGCGTTAAACGAGAAGACGCTGTTTTTGCTGAACCCAACAAACTTACATAAGGATTTGCAGATACTTGTAATAACGTTATGCCACTGGCAAGTACAAATAAAGCGAATAAAAATACAGGATAACTATGTAAAGACGCTGCTGGGTAAAATAAGACACACCCTACTGCCGCAATTAAAAGCCCAACCACGATTCCTTTTTTATAACCAAGCTTTTTAACAATGTGTCCACTAGGGAGTGACATTAAAAAGTAAGCGCCAAAAAAGCAAAACTGCACAAGCATTGCTTGTACATACGTTAAATCGAAAACCGCTTTTAAATGCGGAATCAAAATATCATTTAAGCAAGTAATAAAACCCCACATAAAAAACAGTGAAGTTAAAGATGTAAGTGCAAAACCATAGTTTTTATCTTGGTGGTTTTGCGACTGTGTGTGTGATGTCAGTGGTGCTGAACTAGCCATGTGCTCTCCGCAATTTATTATTATAAATTGATCTTCAGTAAGTAATTAATACAACCCCCGCTAAGGCGCAGTATTTAAGAGTTGACCTGAAGATTAATTAACATTAATCTAAAAATGTAAGCGCTTTCACGGCTAATTAAATACGAACATGTTACATATTTCAACAACTTTTATTTTTAATAATATTTTGTACCCGCTGAAAGTCAGTAAAAATAAGCGCTAAGCGTGCAATTAAGTTCTCAAAAAGGTTTGTAACCAATGACAAAAATATCATTACCATTTAATTCACCTCTATTAACAAAAGACTTTGTTTATGGTGTAGCTACAGCATCATTTCAGATAGAGGGCGGATATGAGCATCGCTTACCGTGTATTTGGGATACCTTTTGTAGTACTGCAGGTAAAATTGCTGACAATTCACATGGTCATATTGCCTGCGATCATTACAACAATTGGCAACAAGACATAGATTTAATAGAGTCTCTAGGTGTTGATGCTTACAGGCTTTCTATTTCATGGCCTCGCGTGATGACTCAAGACGGAAAGTTAAATCCCGTAGGCGTTAAGTTTTATACTGATATTTTAGATGAACTAAAACGAAAAAATATAAAAGCCTTTGTTACTTTGTACCACTGGGATTTACCGCAACACCTTGAAGATGAAGGCGGCTGGCTCAACAGAAAAACAGCTTATGCATTTGAGCAATACGTAGAACTAATTACTAACGCGTTTGGAACCCGAGTTTATTCGTACGCTACATTAAACGAACCCTTTTGCAGCGCGTTTTTGGGTTACGAAATTGGCATACATGCCCCAGGTCTAGTCGGTAAGCAGTATGGTAAAAAAGCAGCTCATCACTTATTACTCGCTCATGGTCTGGCCATGAACGTGCTAAATAAAACATCGCCTAATACTAAAAACGGCATTGTGCTTAACTTTACACCCGCATATCCACTTACTGATACTCAGCAAGACATAGACAGTGCCAAATACGCTGATGACTACTTAAATCAGTGGTACATGAAACCAATAATGGA
The DNA here is from genome assembly GCF_015864705.1 of Pseudoalteromonas sp. NGC95. NCBI lineage: Bacteria > Pseudomonadati > Pseudomonadota > Gammaproteobacteria > Alteromonadales > Pseudoalteromonadaceae > Pseudoalteromonas > Pseudoalteromonas sp. NGC95. The sequence continues at coordinate 118,774 of NZ_JADYWR010000003.1, read as the reverse complement.
TGGTAAGTACCCCGATATAATTAACCAATTACCAAGCGATCATTTACCAGACATACACCCTGGTGATATGGAATTAATTTCTCAGCCAATTGATTACTTAGGCATTAACTTTTATACCCGCCAAATTTATAAAGCGCACCCTACTGACATTTATGAACCCATTGCACCTACAGGTCCGTTAACTGATATGGGATGGGAAGTTTATCCGCAATCGTTCACCGACTTGCTCGTATCGCTAAATAAAACATACACCCTACCGCCTATTTATATAACAGAAAATGGCGCAGCCATGCCCGATACATATAATAATGGTGAAGTTAACGACTTAGATCGTTTAAATTACTATAATGATCACTTAAATGCGGTTCATAATGCGATTGAACAAGGTGTTGTTATAGATGGCTACTTTGCTTGGAGCTTAATGGATAACTTTGAGTGGGCAGAAGGTTATTTAAAACGTTTTGGTATTGTGTATGTAGATTATAAGACGCAGCAACGCACCATTAAAAATAGTGGTTTAGCTTATAAAGAACTCATCTCTAAAAGATAAGAGTATACCCACAACTAAAAACAAGTATAAAGCGGGATAAACAATCATGGTCAGTGTAAAAGAAAAAATAGCGTATGGCTTAGGCGACACCGCCAGTAATATTATTTTTCAAACAGTTATGATGTTTTTAATGCTGTACTACACAGACGTAGTGGGTTTATCGCCTGCTGTTGTAGGTACTATGTTTTTAGCAGTGCGTATTTTTGATGCCGTAACCGACCCATTAATGGGTAACCTTGCTGATAAAACACATACGCGCTGGGGGCACTTTCGCCCCTATTTACTGTGGCTTGCCCTTCCCTTTGCCATTATTAGTATTTTAGCGTTCACTACGCCCGATTTAGAAGGCACCGATAAAATAATTTATGCCTTTACTACTTACACTCTGCTTATGGTTGTCTACACCGCTATTAATATTCCGTATTGTGCTTTAGGTGGCGTACTTACAAGCGACGCAAAAGAGCGCGTAACCATTCAGTCTTATCGGTTTGTATTTGGTATGTTAGGTGGTGTTATTGTAGCGGGTTGTACTATGCCAATGGTTGAGTATTTTGGCCAAGGCGATGCAGCAAAGGGCTATCAATACACAATGACTGCAATGAGTATTTTAGGCCTTGTACTGTTTTTACTTTGTTTTTTAGGCACAAAAGAGCGTATACAACAACCTAAAGAGCAAAACATTCCTTTTGCCCAAAGTGTTAAAGCATTAATTAAAAACGATCAATGGCGAACACTTTGCTTAGCTGCATTCTTTTTACTTACCGGGCAAGTATTAAGGCTTACGCTTGCTGTTTACTACGTAAAGTACTATTTAGGTCGAGACGATTTAATCACTTTATTTATGACGCTAGGTGTTGCAGCCAGCATGGTAGGTTGTGCTTTAGCTCAACCACTTGCAAAGCGCTTTTGCAAAATAAAGGCCTATATAAGCTTACAAGTTATTGCCGCCGCTATTTGTGGTTTTAGTTACTTTATTAGTAAAGATCAATTAGTACTCGCATTTACTGCCTTTATTTTATGGAAATTCTTTTTAGATATGGCAACCCCGTTGTTGTGGGCAAAAATGGCCGACACCATAGATTACGGGCATGAAAAAACAGGTGTACGCATTACGGGTTTAGTTTATTCAGGCGTTATATTTTTTATTAAAATGGGCGTGGCTGTAGGCGGCGCAATTGCAGGCTGGTTGTTATCTTTTTACAGTTATCAGGCCGATGCAGTACAAACTATTGATACCCAACACGGTATTTTACTGTCATTCACTGTACTACCTGCTTTTGGCTCATTATTTGTTGCCTACATAATGAAAAAATATACACTGACTAATCAGGTTGTTGAAAATATTCAATCTAAACTAACAGCTAGTTAAGATATATACTCTAAGGTATTATTTAGCCGAAGTAGTTAAGGATAAGCGAGTGAACAAATAACATGGCAACAATTTATCAAGTCTCAGAGCTTGCGGGCGTATCGTTAGCCACCGTTTCTCGCGTGATGAACAAAAATACCCGTGTAAGCGATAAAACTAAACAAAAAGTGCTTGATGCTATGGCGCAGCTTGGCTACAAGCCTAATTCAATAGCGCAATCTTTAGCCTCTAACTGTACTAACAGTGTCGGTATTTTAGTGTCTGAGTTACATGGCCCTTTCTTTGCCCAAATGATGGCAGGTATTGAGTCAGAGCTTCGTGCTGCGGGTAAACACGTTATTATTACCACCGGACACAGTGAAGAAGACAAAGAACAAGAAGGCATTGAGTTTTTAATTAGCAGACGCTGCGATGCCATTATTTTGCACGTAGAAGCCGTCTCAGACGACTACCTAATAAAACTAAGCCAAGGCTCTACACCCGTTTATTTAATGAGCCGTTACGTAGAGCAACTAAAAGACAACTGTATCAGTCTAGATAATCAATTAGGTGGTTACCTAGCTACTAAATCGATATTAAATCAAGGCCATACACAAATAGCGTATATTGCAGGCCCGCAGTTTAAAGCCGATGCATTTAATAGACTTGAAGGTCACAAACAAGCGCTTACAGAGGCTGGTGTTAAATTTGATCCTACGCTTTATTATATTGGCGACTTTAACGAAACTGGCGGTAGTAAAGGCTTAAAACATTTTATTGATGAAAAACTTAGCTTTACTGCACTGGTATGCGCCAATGACGAAATGGCCTCCGGTGCCATGAAGTATGCACGAGAGCACGGTTATAACTTACCAATTGATTTATCGATTGTTGGATTTGATAACGTTATTTTTGCAAACTACCTATACCCTACACTCACGACCATAGATAATCCGGTCGGAAAAATGGGCGAAATGGCTGCTAAATTAGTGCTTAAAGACGTATATCAAAATAAAAACCTCGTTATAAACCGCTTTTTTGAACCTACTTTAATGCAGCGAGATTCATCAGCGCCACTTATTAAATAAAAACCAAAGACTAAAAACGAGTACTGATTTTGGTACAAAAAAAGCGGCTAAATGCCGCTTTTTGTATGTGAGCTACTTAACAATCCAAGGCGTTACTTTAATAACGTTCGATATATCGCCAAGCACTGCGCTATCATCTTCCCAGCTATCTTCAACTGCAAAATAACACACTGACTTTTCACACGTTATATTTTCATCATCAAATTGCATTGGGCTTTTAAATGTAACTGCTACGCCCTTTTGCTCTGGTAATAAAAACCACATTAATTTACTTACAAAAAAGCCCGACAAATCAGTTAATAGCTCATCAAGCTCTTCGTTAATGGTATATAACGACTGCTTTGAAAATGCTAAACCTTCAAGTTCGTTTGCTTCTATTTGTAACTTTAATTGGCAATCGTGTACAGGATTGAGCGGCTCTACTACAATGACCGCTTTATCGGTATCAAGCTGCTTATCGAACGGCAATAGTAATTGTGCTTTATCGGTAAAGTTAAGTGGATACTCGTTTCTTTCGGTTAAAATAGTACCGCTTTTAATCGCACATGTTTCATTAGTACCAATATCACTAATGTAAAAGTTAACTCGCGCATATTGAAAATCGCCTTTGTTAACAATTTTTAAGCGGTCGTAAAAACCGTCATACGACATCACAAATTCTCTCGCATTTACATTAAATGCACTGATGCTCAGCAGCACTAACACAATAGCGTTGGTACAATTAAAAATGTATTTATTCATCAAAGTAGGCTCTATTTTGGCTAATCATCGTGTTTAACTCTTCTATATACGCTTCACCGCGCTCAGAGTAAGACATTAAACCATGTGTAAGTTCAGTCGCTAAAATTGGTTTTTGCTCAAGACGTAAGTTTTCACGTATTGCGCGCAAATCTTTATAAGCAGGATGCGTATTTATGTTTTTAAAGTAAGAGTTTATAGCAGCTCTTACCGATTTAAACGCAGCAACTTCGTGCGCAGCCCCGGTATTACGGCGTTTTGGCACCATGCCACAACCTTTTGTGTAGCACCACTGACCAAAAAAGTTAAGGCCAATACGTGCAAAACGCGAAGTGCCCCATGCAGATTCGTTTGCAGCTTGCATAAGCGCTAATTCTTTAGGAATTATATCAACACGGCGTAGTGCTTGCGTAAGTATTAGCGTATCAACTGTGGTTGGTAAGTCATACGACTTTAAAATTTTAGCAATATCTTTGTTTTGCTTTTTTTCTAAAGGTAATTCGTTTTGTAACATCATGCGTGCTATTTCGAGCTTAGCGCGTTGCTGTAATATTTTTTTATTTTCGGCTTCAACGTGCGGACGAATAAAGCTAAAAAATGCATGTTTTTTTTCTTTAACATCACTAAATTCTGAAAACTTTGGCAGTTTTACATTATGTAATGGTTTTTCTTTTTTCTTCACTTTTTTTGGTTGTTCTGACGTTTGTTCATCTAGTTCAACATCATCATTTTGTATAAACGGATATGCAAGCGCCCATACAAAAAACACGGTTAGTAAAAGCTTAAAAATCGTTTTTAACATGTATTCTCTCTTTGAAACAACAGCTATGCATGGTTAATACACAAGCATACGAAGGCGCATTATACCTAAGCCACTTTATAAACGCGAATAACTGGGGTTTGATGACCTTTTACGGTTGAATTTTCAGCAGTGTATTTGAATTTTAGATAAAACAGAGCCTATGTAGTGCATTTGTTCATTCGCAATTTATAAGTCCATGGGTATACTGGGCAAAGTTTAATAATATTAACTATGTGTGAGTAAGCAGTATGAATAAACAATGGCAAAGCCGAATAATAGAGCAATATAAACATCGTCCTAACGATAATCGCTCGCCGTGGCAGGTCGATCGTTCGCGTATTATTCATGCAGCTGCATTTAGGCGTTTGCAAGCTAAAACCCAAATTATGGGCATTGGCCTAAACGACTTTTACCGCACTCGCCTTACCCACTCTTTAGAAGTATCGCAAATTGGTACTGGCATATTGCGCCACTTAAAAGCGCAACATAGCGACTTTACGCACTTTCCATCAACCGGACTGCTAGAAACACTGTGTTTGGCGCACGATATTGGCCATCCACCTTTTGGCCATGGTGGTGAAATAGCGCTAAATTACATGATGCGCGATCACGGTGGTTTTGAAGGTAACGCACAAACACTGCGCATAGTTGCAAAACTTGAGCCCTACAGTAATGGGCACGGGATGAACCTAACTCGTCGTACTTTATTAGGTTTTATAAAATACCCCGCGTTTATTAATACGCTTTGGCATACCATTCCCGACGATACAACCGGCCGTGCATTTATAAAAGCAGATGATTGGCGACCTGCCAAAGGGTTGTACAACGACGATGCAGCCATATTCAATTGGATAGTAGAACCACTGAGTCAAAACGATAAAACGTTGCTGGGTAACCATGGCGCTATTGATAAGTACCGCGCTAAAACAACGTATAAATCGCTCGATAGCGCCATAATGGAACATGCCGACGATATAGCATACGCCGTACACGACTTAGAAGATGCCATTGCAACCCATGTACTTACGTTAGACGATTGGCAAACTCATGCCCTACCTCATTTAAAAGCACTAAACTTTGACTGGCTAAACGCCATGCTTGAATCGCTGACCCAGCGCTTGTTTTCAAAAAATGATTATGAGCGAAAAGATGCCATAGGTGAGCTGGTTAATACCTTTATTATTCATATACATTTAGATATTCAAAACGATGACTTTGAATGCCCTATTTTAAAGTACACCGCTAAATTAGATGCCCAATACGACAGTGTATTGCAAATACTTAAGCATTTTGTGTTTCAACGTTTAATACGCGACCCCGAAATGCAGCAAATAGAGTTTAAAGGTCAAAACTTACTAATAGAGTTATTTACCGCGTTTGCTAGCGATCCGCTGCGTTTATTACCCGAAACAACACAAGCACAATACATAGAAGCCGAAAAACAAAACCAAGGTATGCGTATAATTTGCGATTACTTAAGCGGAATGACCGACGAGTACGCTTATAAAACGTATCAACGATTGTTTTCACCTATGCAATAGCTAACTGCTAACTACTAACTACTAACAAACATTAAAAAGGCCGAGTAAATTAAATTTACTCGGCCTTTTGCTCAGCTATTAAAGTTAGCTATTTTGTTAAAGCGCTTTTATAACGACTCTACGCCCATGTTATATAGCGTAAAACCAAATATATCAGCATACTGCTCAATTGTTTTACTCGTTGGTGTACCTGCACCATGCCCCGCATTTGTTTCTATGCGGATAAGCGTTGGGTTATTACCTGTTTGCTTTGCTTGAAGCTCAGCAGCAAACTTAAACGAATGCGAAGGGACAACGCGGTCATCATGATCGCCAGTTGTAATCATAGTGGCTGGATACTCAACACCTGCTTTTACATTATGAAGTGGTGAATACCCTTTTATGTATTCAAACATTTCTTTGCTTTGCTCACTGGTACCGTAGTCGTATGCCCAACCAGCGCCCGCAGTAAATGTATGGTAGCGCAGCATATCAAGTACACCTACAGCAGGTAGAGCAACTTGAAATAAGTCTGGGCGCTGAGTCATTACTGCGCCAACTAACAAACCACCATTAGATCCACCGCGAAGTGCTAAACGCTTTTTAGACGTGTACTTTTTATCTTTTAAATACTCAGCAGCCGCAATAAAGTCGTCAAACACATTTTGCTTTTGCAATTTAGTGCCGGCATTGTGCCAGTCTTTACCGTACTCACCACCACCGCGAATATTAGCAACGGCGTATACACCACCTTGCTCAAGCCATACTGCATTAACAGGGCTAAAGCTTGGCGTTAAACTAATATTAAAACCACCGTAACCGTATAAAATAGTAGGGTTTGAACCATCAAGCTTAATGCCTGTTTTATAGGTAATTACCATCGGTATTTTAGTGCCGTCTTTTGATGTGTAAAACACTTGCTCAGACGTGTAATCATCACTATTAAAATCAATAGCCGACTTACGATAAACACCCGATTCACCCGTAGTTACATCAAACGTATAAGTAGTACCTGGTGTTTTGTAGTTAGTGAACGAATAATAAAGCGTTGTTTGATCTTTTTTACCGCCAAAACCACGTGCTGTACCCACGCCTGGTAATGTAATTTCGCGAATTAGCTCGCCTTTTTTGTTGTACTGTTTTACCTGCGAAATAGCATCAACCATGTAGTTGGCAAAAAAGGTATCGCCACCTTTTGTAAGATTTAGTACGTTTTTGGTTTCTGGAATTAAATCAACCCAATTTTCAGGGCTTGGGTTACTTGCATCAACCGTCACTACTTTTTTGTTTGGTGCATTAAGGTTAGTAACTAAAAACAGCTTGCTGCCTTCGTTATCAATAACCGATGTATCTGAATCAGTATTTCCAACAACCGTTACAAACTCACTGTTTTCTTTTGTTAAATCTTTTATAAACAGCTTATTGCCTGAAGTAGACGTACTAGCTGAAATAAGTAAGTAGTGGCCGTCATGGGTTACATCAGCGCCTACATAGCGATGTTTTTGCTCATCAGTTTCACCAAATACAACACTATCAGCAGACTGAGCAGTACCTAGCTTATGGTAATACGCTTTATGCTGATCTGTTTTAGCCGAAAGCTCACTGCCTTTAGGTTTTTCGTAACTTGAATAATAAAAACCTTCGTTGCCTAACCAATCAATGCCACTAAATTTAACGTCAACAAGCGCTTCTTCAACTTGCTCTTTAGTATGTGCATCAATAACTATAATTTTGCGCCAATCGCTGCCGCCTTCAGATATTTGATACGCGAGTAATGACCCATCTTTTGAAAACGATAAACCCGACATAGACGTCGTACCATCGTCACTAAACTTGTTTGGATCTAAAAATACTTCAACGTCGCCGCCATCTTTACTGCGGTACAAAACATATTGATTTTGCAGGCCATCGTTTTTATAAAAATAGGTGTAATCGCCTTCAGTAAAAGGAGCGCCTATTTTTTCGTAATTCATTAGTTTTTCAAGGCGCTGCTTTAACTTATCGCGATAAGGGATTTGTTCTAAATAAGAAAACGTTAAATTGTTTTGCGTTTTAACCCAATCGGCAGTTTCTCTGCTCATATCATCTTCAAGCCAACGATATGGGTCGCTAACGGCTTCTTCAAAGTAGGTGTCTACGATATCGCCTTTTTTTGTTTCTGGGTATATAACTGCGTTAACTTGCTTCATTGGTGCTTTTACTTCTTCTTGAGTTACCGTATTAGTTGGCTCTGAACAGCCGCTAAGCGCTACAATTACAGCACATGCTAGAGTGTGTTTAAACATCCTGAGTTCCATTCTTATTTATTAATAGTGCGCCTAAGTTATTAACTTTTAGCCCTTTTGTCTATTTAGATGCGTTAAGCGCCATTTATCGCTGTAAACAAATGTAAACTTACGCTTTAATAGCACGACCCTCATTAAAATAAAAAACAATAAAAGAGCACACTATGCAAAGTAAAAACCCCACGTTTAAAAGCTTTAAAGCCTTCTACCCTTATTATTTAAAAGAACACCGCAACGTGATTTGCCGCCGATTACATTTTATAGGAAGTACACTTGTTCTTGCTGTAATCGCAATAGCATTATTAAAACAACACTACAGTTTATTGTGGCTATTACCTGTTATTGGATATGGGTTTGCGTGGGTCGGACATTTCTTTTTTGAAAAAAACCGCCCTGCTACTTTTAAACACCCTTTTTACAGTTTATGGGGAGATTGGGTAATGTTTAAAGATATGCTTGTTGGAAAAATTAAATTTTAACACTATTTTTAGCACTCTTTTTTATACCGATTACTTATAAAAACAAAATTGCTTCATGCTTTAAAGTATAGGTTCTAATAAGTAGTACATAATTTATAGTACACCCATTAAATGTTAATTTAGTTAACATTTAATGGGTTTATTTGTATTTTAAATTTTAAAAAATATTTATAGCTCAACAGCTATTTATTGCCAGCCCAATAAAAATGGTTCCCTACCCATAATTAATTTAACCCATCAATCTCGTCTTACCAGTTAATTAAACGTTAAATTTAATTTTTTAATATAATTCATTATCCATCAATTACTTAGCAATTACCTTCGCTATATAACTAAAACAATGATCATTATAAAAAACAACCAAATGTAATTATAAAAACCCTTAAATTAATTGAATGTTATTCAATTGACTGACTTTGTTAATTAAGTATATGTTCAAGGTAACAAAGAGGTTTGAGCTTTTTGTACAAAACTAAAATAATTCAATGGGTATGGGGAAATACAGCATGAATAGAAAACCGTTATTAAAATTACAGCAGTCGGTACCACAAATATTACTCGCCATGAGCGCATCAGCTGCGCTACTTGGTTCGCTCTCAGTAAATGCTGCAGAGCAAGACACCAAAGCAGAAGAAAACATCGAACAAATAAGCGTAATTGGCTCTCGCCGATTAGGCCGTACAGTAGAAGACAGCGCAGTACCCATCGATATAATTGGTGCAGATGCACTTAAAAATTCAGGCTTTACTGAAACGAATGCCCTGCTTAGCAGTTTATTACCCAGCTTTAACTTCCCACAAGCATCACTTACTGATGGCAGCGACCATGTACGTCCCGCTCAGCTTCGTGGCTTAGCACCCGATCACACCTTAGTGCTTGTTAATGGTAAGCGCCGCCACAGCAACGCATTACTTAACTTAAATGGCTCAACGGGTCGTGGTTCATCATCGGTTGACTTAAATGCGATACCTGCAAATGCTATTGCCCGTATTGAAGTATTACGCGATGGTGCAGCAGCGCAATATGGCTCTGATGCGATAGCTGGTGTTATTAATATTGTACTTAAAAGTGCCAGCAGCGGTGGTTCAGTTGCGGCTATATATGGTGCTAACGTAACCGAAATGGACGGTGTACCACAGCTAAAATCAGTATCTGAAGGCAGTGATGGTAATTTAGCATTTACCGAAGGGGGCGATCGCTCTTTAACCGATGGTCAAACACTAACGCTGCAAGGTAATATGGGTTTTGAGCTTGGCGATAATGGCTTTTTAAACATCTCAACAGAATACCGCGACCGCCATTCAACTAACCGCTCAGACTACGATAACCGTGAAAACTACGCACGCATAGATGACGGTTCAGTAGATGGCGCGCTTGACCCACGTGAACTTACCGTAAATCGTTACAACCATAACTTTGGTAATGGCGATGTTGAAGATTTTTCAATGTTTTATAACGCAGGTTACCAGTTAACAAACGAAGTTGATTTATATTCGTTTGGCTCTTACAGCAAACGTGAAGGCGAAGGCGGCGGGTTTTATCGCCGTGCAAGCGATAGCCGTAATATAGAAGAAGTTTACCCTGACGGCTTTTTACCTGTTATTACCTCAGACATAGATGACTTTTCACTGGCACTTGGCGCTAAAGGTTTTGTAAGTGAATGGAATTACGATGTATCGGCCGTATATGGTCAAGATGCATTTGAGTTTGGTGTTATAAATAGCTTAAATACCTCATACGGCCCTTCTAGCCAAACAAGCTTTGATGCAGGAACACTTACCTACGATCAACTTACTTTAAACGTTGATTTTAGCCGCGAGGTAGACGTCAGCTTTTTAGAAAGCTCTGTAAACGTAGCTGTAGGTGCTGAGTATCGCCGCGAAGGATACCAAATAGATGCTGGCGAAGAAGCATCATATGCACAAGGTACATTTGGCCCAGGAGGCGCAGTAACCGACCCAGTTGATGGCCCATTTGGCGCAGCGGGGGCACAAGTATTCCCGGGGTTTACACCCGAATCAGAGGGCGATAACAGCCGCCACAACGTGAGCTTATATATAGATCTTGAAACCTACCTAACCGACGATTGGAATTTAGCGGTTGCCGCCCGTTATGAAGATTACTCGGACTTTGGCGATACACTTAACGGTAAAATTGCAACTCGTTATTCATTAACTGAAGACTTAGCACTACGCGCCTCTGTATCTACTGGTTTTAGAGCACCTTCTTTGCAGCAACAATACTTTACCTCAGTGGCCACTGTATTTGTTGATGGCGAACCAACCGAAACAGGTACGTTCGCACCAAGCAGCGATGTAGCAAAAGCACTGGGCTCACCGGGTCTTGATGCTGAGGAAGCAACAAACTACGGCGTTGGTTTTACATGGTCTACCGACTTTAATTTCAGCTTATCGGTTGATTACTACCAAATATTAATTGATGACCGCATTGTGTTATCAAACAACTTATCGGGCGATGCTATTGCCGATTTACTTCAAGGCACAGGCGCTAACCAAGGTCGTTTCTTCTTAAATGCAATTGACAGTAAAACCCGTGGTGTTGATGTGGTTGCCTCATATAATGTAGCAACTGATGGTTACGGCGATTTAGCCTTTAACCTAGGTTATAACTACGGCAAAAATGAAGTAACAAATATTATCGACCCACCAGCAGAGCTACAAGGTGCAGGGTTTGATCAAGACAACTTGTTCTCAGGCACTGAGCTGCGTCGTTTTGAAGTAAGCACACCGCGTAATAAGTACAACTTAAGCGCAACGTGGACTAACGATGATATTCGTACCACTCTTAGAACAACGCGTTACGGCGAAACTCAAGACCCTTCAGACAACCCTGAACGTAACGAAGTGCTTAAGCCTAAATGGATAACCGACTTAGATGTAGCCTACTCGCTTAGTGAAAACGTATCGCTGAGCTTAGGTGCTAATAACATTTTTGATGTTTACCCAGATGCAACCCGTGAAAATGTTGACGATGTAACCACCTTCTCACGTTTATTTGCTTACTCTAGCTTCTCGCCGTACGGATTTAACGGACGCTACGTGTACGGTAAAATAGAAATGAAGTTCTAATAAGCAAAGCTTAAAGTAACCAAACACACAAAAGCCACCGATTAGGTGGCTTTTTAATGCGAGTTGCTATTAAATCTATAATTAGATTTTAGTTAACCAACCGTGTTTGTCTTCACTTTTACCCCATTGAATATCGTTCAATGCTTGGCGAAGGCGCGCAGTAGTTGGGCCTGGCTCGCCAGTACCTACTTTGTATTCTTTATCGTTATGAATAAACGTACCCACAGCAGTTAGTACAGCTGCAGTGCCCGAAAGCGCCGCTTCAGTACCTGGTTTAGCAGCACGCTCTAATAGCTCAGTAACGCTAAAGTTACGCTCGCTTACCGTCATACCTAAATCTTTTGCAATGGTTAAAATACTATTACGCGTTACACCGTGTAAAAACGTGCTATCAAGCGCTTTAGTAATAATTTCGTTGCCATCAATAAGTATAAAGTTAGCAGCACCGGTTTCTTGTACGTCGCCACCTGGGCAAAATAAAATTTGATCTGCTTGATACTTAGTTCGTGCAGCACTAATAGGTGCTAGAGCACTGGCGTAGTTACCACCACTTTTTACCATACCCATGTGCGGAGCGCAGCGCATGCCATCTTCTTCAAGCAGTACGCGCAGTGCAGTTGCACCACCGGCAAAATAATCACCTACTGGCGATAGTAACGTGTATAAAAGCGAGCTCATTGATGGCGCAGCCGCTTTACCAATTGCCGCCTCAGTACCAATGTGCGTTGGGCGAATATACATAGAGCCTGGTGGTAATGGCGTTTCATCTGCGTATTCACGCATAATATCGATAATCATCGTTTTTAGCATATCGCTGTCAAAACTCGGTAAGCTTAATAGCGCTGAGCTTTGTTGCATGCGTGCAATGTTTGCATCCATTCTAAAAAGATAAACAGAACCATCTTCATGGCGAAAGGCTTTTAAGCCTTCAAAACATGTACTTGAATAATGAAGAACGTGTGCACCAGCATGAAGTTCAAGTTTATCGGAAGGGACAATTGAGCTCTCGCTCCATTTATTATCAGAAAAACGAGCTTGAATCATCTGCGGCATAAACACGGTACCAAATGCGGCCATTTTAATCTCTCTTGTGTGGTCTATTTCCCTCCATTGTATGACAATCACCCGCCATTTAACCATAGCTAAAGTAAGGCTTTTTTAATTAACTATGAGAATTTTTTGCAAGTGCTGTTTACTAATCAACCGTATTGAGTGCAATAAACAAAAAAATCGGTCAGTGTAGTTACACAGACCGATTTTTTCATTCGTTAATTAAAACATGTTTATTTAAACGAATATTTAATAATACGTTTTAACACCGACGTATACTGTCTAAAAAAACCACCCGTATGATAATCAACACCGTGTTTTTTCAAAACAGCTTGTACTTGTGGCGCAACTTCTTGATAGCGCGAAGACGGCATATCAGGAAATAAATGATGCTCTATTTGACAGCTCAAATGCCCTGTTAAAACATGAAACCAATGTGGCCCTTTAATATTAGACGAACCCAGTACTTGGCGGTAATACCACTGCCCTTGGGTTTCGTTTACGCAGTCTTCTTGTTTAAAAGTTTGCGTTTCTTCGGTAAAGTGACCACAAAATATTATGGTCGACGTCCATAAATTACGGATTAAGTTTGCTACTAAATTACCGGCCAATACCCATAAAAATAAAGGCCCTGCAAGTAACGGAAATATCGCATAATCTTTAATTAATTGGCGAGCGCCTTTACTAAAAAAGCGCTGCTTTAATTTAGAGTGTGATACAAGACCTTCACGGTTTTCTTTCTTTTTACCAATAAAAACACGCTCTGCAGCTAACTCGTGATACGACACGCCCCACTGAAATAACACACTTAAATTAATATACGTAAAAAACTGCCATACATTTTTAAAACGCCACTTAAAATCATCGCTTAAACGCAACAAGCCATAGCCAAAATCACGGTCTTTACCAATAATATTAGTATACGTATGGTGTTCAAAGTTATGAACTCGGTGCCAACTTTGCCCATCGCACGCTATGTCCCACTCATAATGTTGTGAGTTAAGTTGCTTGTCGTTCATCCAATCGTATTGACCATGCATTACATTGTGGCCAATTTCCATATTGTCTAAAATTTTAGCAAGTGCTAATAGCAATACACCTGCAACCCACAATAATGGCTGAATAAAACCAAGCATTAGCAAAATTCGCCCGCTCCATTCACACACTCGCTGTTTGCGCACAACAGAGCGAATGTAGTCAGCATCTTGTTGACCTACTTTGCCAAGGGTGTCCATTTTAATGGCATCTAACTCGCTTGCGAGCATGTCATAGTTAATGTTTTTCATAATTGTAACTCCAAATCACTAACAGGTTGGCTTACGCAAAGTTGTATTAACTGCTCGCCGTTGTCACTCAATTCACCTGTTTTTAAATTGCGTACCACGCCTGACTTTTTAATACATTGGCATTGATGACAAATACCAATACCGCAACCGCGTTTAACGGGTAGCTTTTTTTCTTCAAACTGAGGTAGTAAAGCATCGTTGCCCGATACAATATGGGCACTGGCGTTAATTTTTACATTAAATTGGCTGTCATCGTTTAAGCTAGGCAGCGCCAAACCAAATGCTTCTTGGTAGTAATTTAGCTTATGCGTTTTAGCAAAATCGCTCACTGTCTGCATAAATGCTGCAGGGCCACAGCAGTAAATGTCTGGGTTTTCCCACGGCTTAATATTGCTGGTTATATCGTTTGATTGCTCACGCGTTAATAATAAAAACGAAAAATGCTCAAATTGCGCTGCCAACTCACTTAGTTCATCAACACATTGATGCTCAGTAGCTTTTGCGTAATACACCAACGACACTTTTTGCGTAGTTTGGCTTAAGTAATCATCAAGCATAGCTAGCATAGGTGTTATACCCGAGCCGCCTGCAATAAAAGTGGCTGGCGTGTGTGTGTTTTTAAATACAAAGTCGCCACTTGGCGCAGAAATATTGCACCACAAACCCGCTTTTAATGCGCTGCTGAGTAAGCCAGTAAAGCGCCCTTGCACATTTGTTTTGATTAGTAAGCGCACCAAACCTGTATTTTTAAATTGCTGAGCGCTTGAAGCCACGGTAAAAACGCGTGTTAATAATCGCCCATTAATTTCAAGCGTTAAACTTATATGCTGCCCTGACGTATGCGCCTGCCATTGTTTGCTTGGCTTAAGCTGCACACTTAAAAAACCGCCATCAAGCACAGCTGTACTAACTACTTGCGCTCTAAACTGCCCTGCACGCCATGCAGGTTTAAATACCTGCATTATTGGCTCTATGTAGCCTGCAAAACTTTGATGGTGTAAAAACCATTTTGAAAATTGGTTTAATACTTTAATTATCATCACTATTAATCTCTTGGATCGTAAAATACTTAACGTTTGAACTTACACGTGTACGCTCAAACTTCAGCGCACAAGTGTACGCTGAAATTTTTAGTTTTCAACCCCAATAGAGTAATTATTCAATTTTTTATTAGCGCTAATTACTAAACAATTTTCTGTTAAAAGGTCATCATATAAAAATATAAGTGTGTGTTTTTCATTCAACTCAACGCTTAACAAATTTATTTATGCCATGTTAAGGTTATGTAAGATTGGATTAATTTTGGAAGCCATAATGATAAATTTAATGTCACATAACACACTCCCTAAACTAATAAGTGCAGGCTTAGCCGTTGCTATGTTTGCTACTAACGCCCCCGCAAATGCAAAAAGCGATTACGTAAAAAACTATAAACAGCTAGATACTTTATCGCTTAACGTTAACGCAGTAACAGCGGCAGATGGTGTGGTTATACCTTGGGCTATTGAGCCTTTAGCTAATGGTGATTTGCTAATATCTGAGCGCAGCGGAACGTTATTTTTATTACCTAAAAATACCACTACGTTAACTAAAGTCTCAGGGCTGCCCAACATTGACGCTAATGGCCAAGGTGGATTGCTTGATTTATCACTACACACCGATAGTAAGCAAAACCAATGGCTATACTTTAGTTACTCAAGTAGTGAGGGCAAAGGAAGCGGAAGTAACACCGCCTTAATGCGCGCCAAGCTAAATAGCGATCATACGCAGCTGTCTGATCAGCAATTGCTATACAAAGGCGAGCATAATAGTACCAAAGGCCAGCACTACGGCAGCCGTATTGTGTTTGATAATGAAGGTTATGTTTATTTTTCAATTGGCGATCGCGGCTCGCGCGACATAAACCCGCAAGATCTCACGCGGGACGGCGGTAAAATTTATCGCTTACACGAAGATGGTAGTATCCCAAGCGACAATCCGTTTGTTAAACAAAAAGATGCAAAACATGCGGCATGGTCTTATGGGCACCGTAATCCACAAGGCATGTGGTTTGATAATCAAAATAATATTTTATGGTCTCACGAACACGGGCCACGCGGCGGCGATGAGCTTAATATTATAAAAAAAGGCGCTAACTACGGATGGCCTTTAGTAAGTTATGGCGTTAACTACAGCGGTACCAAGTTTACCGACCTTAAAGAAAAAGACGGCATGCAATCGCCCGTATTACATTGGACCCCTTCAATTGCCCCTTCCGATATGTTGTATGTAACGAGTGATAAATACCCAAAGCTTAAAGGTAAGCTATTACTAGCATCAATGAAATTTGCATTTATTAGCGCTCTGGAACTATCAAAAGGTAAGGTTGTTAAGCAATATAAAATACTCGATGGAATTGGCAGAGTACGCAGCCTAGCCCAAGGCAGTGATGGTTTTATTTATTTAGGTATTGATGGTCAAGGTATTAAACGCCTAGAGCCAGAAACGTAAACACTAGAACTAGCACACAGTACGTTAATAATTACACCGTGTTTACTGTGCGCTTTAAAAGCGCAAAGTAAACATTTTCACCAAACAAAGAACTATTAAGCCCATTAATGCGTACACTAATTACATATAATTTAATAAATTAAGAGAATAATAATGTTTTCATTTTTAAAGCCTGACCCAATAAAAAAACTGCGTAAAGAATACGACGTAAAACTAGAGCAAGGCATGCAGGCACAAAGAAAAGGCGACATTAAAAGCTTTGCCATGTTAAGTGCAGAAGCCGAAAAAGTTTGGAGTGAAATAGAAATTCTAGAAGCTAAAAAAGCCAAGTAAATTCGTATTAAACGTGTCTGTCCTGTTTTAAAAGTAGGAAGACGCGTTTAGTAAATAATTAATGACCTCCTTTTTTACAGCTTCCACCAGCCCTAAACCACCTTTTATAATATGCTTACACAAACAAGTGTGCTTAAAGCGGTTACTTACGTTATCGCTGGCGTTTTTTAGTGACTATTAAATGATTTAAAATCGGATTTGGTTTTCATTTTAAATACTTAATTGCTGCATTTATGTACCGTGCTGGCGTTTTTCCTCATAAGTCAAAAAATGAGGACGTCTTCCTCTTTTCTGCATATTATTAAAAGAACATCCCGACTTAAAGTTTAATACTCGCAATGTGTTACAGGATTTGTTATTAATATTAAAAATAATTAAGAGGACATACATTGCTCATAAAAAAGAGGAAAGTGTCCTCGATAAAGCTGTTAGCGGTCAAAGGTAGTTATGAGTAAAGATTCAGATTGGTATATCTTTCAGGAAGACATAAAAGATCACTTTGATTCGCTAGGAGCTGATGCAGAGACTAACGTCCGAGTTCAAGGTGTACGAACTTGCCATGACGTTGATGTATTCGTCAAAACCAAATTTTTGGGTGAAAACATTACTTGGATTGTTGAGGCTAAACATTGGAAGAGTAAAGTGACCAAGGCTCAAGTGTTAGCACTTAGGTCGATTGTAGAAGACATAGGTGCAGATCGCGGATTTATTATATCTATAGCAGGGTTTCAAAGCGGTGCATTTGAAGCGGCTGAAAGCACCAATGTAAAACTTAAGACCTTCGATGAACTGAAGTCTGACACTAAGGGCATCATTGAGGCTGAGATTTTAAAAACCTACTATAAACGCCTTGTACTTTTGGAAGATAGGTATTGGTCTCACTCTAAAAGGGTGAGAATTGAATATGGTCTTCGTCACGATGTAATAGACTATTCAATGCAATTTACAGGGCAACAATTACTAACAACAGCGCGAACAGCAATAATGGCTGCTGAGGAGCGAAATTACCCAATCGACTTGGAATCCTTTCTAAAGGAGCAACAGGGCGAAAAAATTGCACATAACTTTCAGCAGCTTTCCATGTGGTTGAATCTCAACTTAAATCATTTTGAAGAGAAGCTACTTAATGCTGAATGGGAAATGTACAAAAATGGTGATTATAGCCCTGATACAAGTAGAACTAGAGATAATGAAACAACCACCACTGAAATGATGGCTAAAGCAATCTACAACGCAGGAAAAGACCGCTAACAGGGCCAGCCAGAGGGACCAAAAACCGCCGCTTCGCTCTGGTTTTTCGGCCTCTGCTGGCGGCGTTAACTTTCATGGAGAGAGTCGTGTCATTCGAACCTACATCTTATAATAACGATTACAGATTAACTAAAAATCAGCATTTCCATATGAAAGCTATTTTAAAAAGGTTTTCTCTAAATAATATGTTGCAGGTCAGCTTTAAAGGAGCTGAGACTAAATCTATTGGAGTTAAAGGTTCTTGTTTTCTTGGCAATAGAGCATGGTCACAAGAATGTGAAACATTAGTGAGCCATCCAATAGAGAATAAATTTTTAAGGGAAGTTGATCGAATTGAAAGTGGAGAAAGTATTTCAGATCATAAGGCTATATCTGATTATCATTTGTTGTGGTATTTACGGTGGCACTACTCCATAAATCAGGCAGAGGATTCAGAGTTATTTAATAATTTTCCTTGTGGAACTCTAGATAAAAATACTGAAGAACTCATTGAGTCATTAGGTAAAGTTCCTGTTAGAACTGGCGGTAAAATTGCTGGAAGGTTTACTGCTACTCTAGATATTAAACAATTACTCATCGATAATAAGGATGTTTATTCGGGTTATCAGTGGCAAATATTAGAGTCTAATGATAAAAAATTCATATCGGCTGATTGCTATGCAAAGTCAATGGGGATGGCAATATCCCCCAAGTATTATTTAATGGCGATTAAAGGGGGTGAAGAAGAACATCGAGTAATTAATAATGTCGAAGTTAATGATCTTAACCGAAGCTCAATTGAAATAGCACAAAATTTTTATTTTGGCTGTAATGAAAGTTAATCGGGTAGCCGGAGGTCTCTAACCTCCAGCCCCACACCACCCATCATGCGGGTCAAATGAAAGTGAATGCCTTACTTCACGCTGCGGCGACTGTATTGCCTTGTTCATAATATAGAAAAGCTGCAAAACACGATGCATTAAGAAGGGTAAGCCCTCTTACTCTAAATAAAAGCCACTCAAACACGCGTAATCCCTTCCAAAGCGCCAATTAAAACAATATCAAACACTTCTATATTCTGCGTAAAAATACAGTAATCAATTGAACCAAAATAGGAACTCAGCTATGGTTTGTTTATCAATAAAAACAAATTTAAAAACGAGTTAATCTACAGGCTCGTTATGTGACTATCGTCTGTAGCAATTCCTGATTATTGAATTTATTAATGAAATGGTAGGTTAATGAAGGTATTTTTAGATACAAATATTTGGCGCTATATAGCAGATACTGGAGCTTTCAATACTTTAGTGGAAACTGCTTCAAATAATGGGATTGAATTGGTAGTTGCGCCTGCTTTAGTTCATGAAGTTAGACAGCTGAGGGATGATACCCTACGGAAAAAAATTCTTAACATTATTGCAAGTCCTCGTTTAGTTCGCTTAATGCCTGAAATTTATCTTGAAGCTGAAGATATTAAGAAAATAATGGAGAAGTACCGTAGAGAGTGGCTAATACCAAATCCCGACGGTTCTGAATGTGATTCATTAATAGATAACTGGACAAAATCCGAAGGCGGGTATTGGGAAGATGTAGCAAATGATATATCACCTCCAGTTACAGATGAAAGCCAACGAGGAGAATTGGAGCATGAGCTTGCACAACAAGAATCAAAAGAAATTCGCGTACGGATAAATGAGAAAAAATCTGTATTGCCTGCATCTTTAGATCTTAAAAAGGTCTATTTTCCTCTATCTGCTGAAAATTCAAAACCTGAAAGGGAGTTTGTTGAATACTGGCGAGCTCAAAGTTTGTATCTTTTTAAAGCTGAATTTGCAATTTATACCAGTCCATATCGGGAGTGGCTTGATTACTTCATTGAAGTTTCAAAAATTGAAAGTCAATCGGATTTGTTGGCTGGTCTATGGTACAACGAGGTTTCGATTAATGAACTACCTAGGGAGTGGTTACGTGGGGCATTCATGTATCTACAATGCTTTCATAAAATAACCTCTGGCACACCCGGAGATTCGCAACTAAGTTCACATTTAATAGATGTCGATGTAGTAATGTCCGCGGATAAGAATTTTATTCGGTTTGCAAAGCAGTGTAGACAAGATGCTCCATTTTCAATTGCTCAAGAGTACTTAATTTCTGCAGGTTCAACTGGTGTTGAGGAAGTAATACAACATATGCGTGAATTAAATTTATAACGTATATTCAACGTCACATAACAACACGCCCTGAGATGGACAGCAAGCGCTAAAGCTCACTTTCCACCGCAAATTTTAACAGCGGTGATCCCTTACTTTTCAATGCGGTTAAGTAAGTTGATTCATCGTAGGGCGTATGTGTTTTCCAGCACCTAAATAGGATTCGTATCCACTTAAATGCCAATGATCTGATGATGGTATTATGAGGTTTTCCTTTGGCTTCTTGCTGCCGATAATATGCTTTAGCCCAAAATGAATAACGCACAGATAATCCAGCCCATTCCACAAATGTTTGCCTTAAAGAAAAATTAGGATGACACCCATCCTAATTACCTTGAACCGACTTTCCTTTAAATAAAAAGCGGAACATTACAGTGAACAAAGGCATGAATAAATTGACCTTACGGGGTCAAATGAAAGTGAATGCCTTACTTCACGCTGCGGCAACTGTATTGTCTTGTTCATAATATAGAAAAGCTGCAAAACACGATGCATTAAGAAGGGTAAGCCCTTTTACCCTAAATAAAAGCCACCCAACCACCCTTAATCCCTTCCAAAACGCCAATTAAAACAATATCAAACACTTCTATATTCTGCGTAAAAATACAGTAATCAATTGAACCAAAATAGGAACTCAGCTATGGTTTGTTTATCAATAAAAACAAATTTAAAAACGAGTTAATCTACAGGCTCGTTAGGTGTACAAAATTGAGTTACGAGAAAGCGTATAAAATATCACTCATATTCTTTTTAATGATTATTCTTGTAGCTGTATTTGTAACACCGCAAGTCGAAGGTTATGGGGATTCAGTGGCAAGTGTTGCAATACTTGCTCTGTCAGGTCATTGGATTATTCATAATGTTATTGCTTTTAAATTTGGACAAATAGATATTAAAGGCTTTATGGTAAACCGTACAAAAAATCCCAAATCGTTTGGGTTAATACTTTTTTCAAAAGGTTTATTTTCAACATTATTTATATATCTGGTTTTGCGTTAAAGTACACCTAACAAGGCAAAGCAGCAGGACTAAAAACAGCTGGCCGTTGCTCGTGCCTCGCCATTTTGGCCAACAATTTTTAGCCTCTGTTTGAGGCGTTAGTGCTCAAAGGAGAATTGATTGTCTATCTATGTGAAAGATGAATCTGGCAATGAGCGATTGGCCCACTTGGCCAAAGAAGACTGGGAGCTACCATCCCAAATTGTCGAATTGGAAAAATGGCTAACTGAAAATGAAAGTGTAATTAGTCCAGGGGCATATACCGCTGATATAGGATTTTCTATGCGCAAGAATGCTTGCGGTGGTGGTGCCATACTTTCAGTTGAGGCCATGAGAATTATGTCAAAACTAGGCATCAAACTATATTTGTCTGAGTATCCAGATGATTAATACCCAAAGCACTAACAAGTTTGTCCAGCCAACGTTTCGGTCTTCGCTCCTTTTTGTGCATGGCCTACGGCCATCTTTGCACAAAAATCCACTACAACCAAAACGCGGCTGACAAAGGCGTTAGGTGTACTCATAGCATGGTGTCATTAATCTTAGATTTACTTGCTCCAAAAGCTAAAGCCGAATTCAATTTTGAGTTGAAAAATGGTTATGATAAATTCATCGATAACTTGAAGTCACAACATAAACCTTTAAATAGTAATAGCTCAATATTAAAATTCCGAATCGAAGGTGATTTTTTTTCAGATTTGCGTGCTACTCAGGTTGTTGTTGGTAAAAAAGCGAATCCAAAACATTACGCTAAAGTTGGTTTTGATCTGGAAGTTCATTCTTTAGATAATAATAAAGTTTTATTAAAAGCAGAAGAACGAGTCATTTTTGGTTACATAGAGCTTAAGGCTGTAGGCAAAGCTTTAGCTTCAATGCTAGAAAATTTAGCTTCTAGTTCGGAGAAAAGTAGCACCTAACAATGGTTTTCAAGTCGGACAAATTACAGTTGGCTGTTGTTCGTACCTCACACATTTTAGCCAACTGAAATTTGCCGCTTAAAACAGCGTTAGTTTTAAATCTAATTGAGTTGTTACGCATAAATGGAAAGATAAATATGGATTACAAATTGTCATTGGTAACATTTTTTCTAGGCTTGTTGCTAGGGCATTGGTTATCAATTGGGCGAGATAAACGTAAAGAGTTTAACGAGAAAGCATTAGAGTTAAATTCAAAGTTTTATGACTACATAGAAAAAGACAATGATCATTTTCTACCTAATATTAAAGATTTAACTTTGTTTGCTTCTTATATTCCTTGGCGCAAACGCCGGTTATTTATAAATTTAGTTAACCAGTTTAATGATTCATTATCTAACGATAGAAAATCAAAGAATATAGATCCAATTTCAGGAATACCAAATATAGATCCTGAGTATGTATCACAAAAAAAAGTACTCGTGGGTAAATTACGTAAGTATCTTAAGCGTACTTAAAGCTAACAAAAACAATATCAAACACTTCTATATTCTGCGTAAAAATACAGTAATCGATTGAACCAAAATAGGAACTCAGCTATGGTTTGTTTATCAATAAAAACAAATAAAAAACGAGTTAATCTACAGGCTCGTTAGAACTTACTCTAGTTTTGAGTGAAAATTTAATCATGGTGTTAAATCACAGAGGAAATAAATGTCAGTTTTAATTCCAAAAACAGATAGTGAATATCAAAACTGGATAAAATCAAATCTAGTTGGTTTTGTCGCGAATACATACAAAGTCCCATCTTCAAAATATATGGTTTTACACACACCAATGTAGAACGATCAATGAATTAGCTTCTGTCGCAAGTGAAGATGCTTTTACAAATAATGGTTATACAAAAATTTGTTCTGAATCAATTCAAGGCCTAAATAACTGGTTAGTCGAGAATGGTTTCTCATTTAGCAAAGAGTGCCAAAAATGTAATCCACGAGATCCATTAGTAATCTCAGAACAAGATGCAAAACAATTAAGGTCTAACTTTAATAAAGACAAAGGGAAAAGTTACCCTAGAGATAAACTCTTAAGTAATCGTGAGTTTATTATTTCATTGATTCGTAAAGGTGTTTCACCTGAAGACGCATTTAATATGGCCACAGAGTAAGTTAAGTGTAGGTAAGTTCTGACAAGAACATTAAACGGAATTTGTTCTTCCCTCCCGTTTAATATACCTCACGATTATTTTTTACCATACACATTCTCAGGGTTTATTTGCATTAGTAGTGCGGGGTTGTCTATCGGTTTAAACCCGTATTGCGCATAAAGGCCATGTGCATCAGAAGTCGCTAATAAAAAGCGCCTGAGCCCTTGCAGCTCAGGGTGCTCTACTATCGTTTTAATAAGTAACTTACTCAGCCCATTTCCTTGCGAGTGCGGGGCAATAAATACATCGGCTAAATAGGCAAAGGTTGCTTTATCGGTCACGACTCGGGCAAAGCCAACTTGCTCGTTATGAGCGCTGTAAACACCAAAGCACATTGAGTTATCAATAGCCGATTGCATCACGCTTTTAGGAATGCCTTTGGCCCAATAGCTATTAGCAATAAAGTTATAAATAACGTTAAAGTTAAGTTTGCTTTTTTCTGTGCTTATTGAGTAGTTACTAATGTTTACTGTCATAAGTTAGTAGTCTTTTTTATCAATGTTTTTATAAACATTTCTATAGAACGTTCCTATAAATAGTATTTAACGTTCCTATAGTCTATAAATAATCTTTAACGTTTTTAAGCTGTTTGTCGTGTACTCTTGAAAGTACTAACAGCGAGCAAATAGCCCCAAATAACGCCAGTCCCATATCTGATTGGGTATCCCACACGTAACCTTGCGTGCCTAAAAACGCTTCTGCGTTTTCGCCGCTTAATACTGCAACCCACCATTCTATTAATTCGTAAAACGCGCTAAATGCTAAACATACCGAAATAACAAAGGTGATTAACCAACCTCGACCATTTACTACTTTTTTGCGCAGTAAAATTTCGCGTGCTAGTAGTGCAGGTACAAACCCTTGAAAAAAGTGCCCAACTTTGTCGTAGTTATTACGCTCGCTACCAAATAGGTTATCGAACAAAGGGACCTCGGCGTAGGTGTAATGCCCGCCAATCATCAGCACAATGCAATGCGCTAAAATAAATGTATATAAAATAGGAGTAAGTTTAAAGTGGCTATAGGTGCTTGCCAGCAGCACTAAACCAATAATTGCGGGGATAACTTCAAGCAGCCATGTAAATTGATCTTTTGGGTTAATACCAGACCAAATTAATACAATAAAAAACAGGCTCAGCCATAAATACTTCATTTAGAATCCTTTTCTAAATTGATCAAATTTACGGCATTTTACGCCTTTGAAATAAACGACGCTACCTATAGTTTGTTTTTGCGGTAATGCGATTAAACAAAGTAGGAAAAAAGCGCTTAATTGTAGGCGCCCAACCACTTAAACCTTTGCCAATAATCACTTCGTCTTTTTTATTACTAATGGCACGAATCATTTTTGAAGCAGCTACGCTTACATCCATGCCATTTTCTATCGACTCTTCTGGTTTATTTTGCGCTATGCCTTGCTCGTTTAGTGAGTTATGCGCAATTGCTGTTTTAATAGAGCCTGGGCAAATTGTTAAACAATGAATGTTATGTTGTGCTACTTCTGCACGTAGGCAATCCATAAAACCAACCACCGCATATTTAGAACCCGAATAACCTGTTCTAAATTTTGAACCAACTTTACCCGCCACACTACTAATAGACACAATTGAGCCACTGTGCCTTGCCACCATAGTAGGCAATACAGCTTTAGTAAGTGCAATTAAGCCAAAGTAATTAACCTCCATTAATTGGCGATACACGTTAAAGTCGTTTTCTAAAAATAAGCTACGCTGCGATACGCCGCCGTTATTAATTAAAATATCAATTGCAGGAAGCTCGCTCATTTTTGCTGTTATTGTACTCAGTACATGCTCTGGCTGGGCTAAGTCCAGCGGCACAACTAAGTGCCCTTCGCCTTTAAGCGTTGATTTTAAATCGTTTAGTTTATCTACATTGCGCGCCGATAAAATAACGCGCGCGCCAAGTTCGGCAAATTGTATAGCAAGCTCTTTACCAATACCTGATGATGCGCCGGTGATCCACACGGTTTTATTATTATATTGCATGCGTTATCTGCCCTTTTATTGTTATTTATTAGGTTTTATAAAGGTACTTAGTAAAGTATTTTACGCCTTTGTAGGACCTGCTATTGCGTTTACTTCATCTTCTAATGTTTTGTAAAAACCCATTAAAAATAGTAGTTCAACAGTTACGTACAAAGGGCCAATAATTAAACCAATTAGGTCATCTACAAACGCCGGTTTTTTACCTTCGTAATAGTGCCCAATAAACTGTAATACCCAGCCAAATACAAACACACCTACGCCAATACTCAACCAAGGCCAAAACGCCATTGCCGCAATAGGCTGAGCACCAACAAGGAGTAAAGTGAATATCACGGCCATAATAAAGCCAAGCGAAAAGCTCAGCATAAAATAATAAACAACCGACGCTAATACAAAAAGTTGTGCACCATCAATTACTACACTACCAAGGGGTATTTGAATGCGCGCTAGTAAACACAACGCTGCAAATACAATGAGCGGAATACCAATAAAGTGCGTTAGTACATTACGCTTAGAACGATGATACAAACCATATTTACCAAGTTGCTGTTGAAGTGTTTTCATTGTTTTGCCTTTATTTTTATATATAAAACTTACTTTAGCAAAAGTAAGCACAGCAACAATGTCAGGTATCCGACATTTTGTAAATTAAACAAATGCAGAAATTATTTTACCCGGCTCATGCTCACCTTTCATATCCGTTCGCTCGCGCCCTTTTTGATACTCTTGCTCAAGCATTTTTTGAAGTTCCTCTATTTTATCAGCAATTGCGCTAGGGTCTGCGCCCTCACTTTGCTGTTCTTTCATGAGCTCTTCTATTGTCGCTTTTAGCTCGTCTATTTTGTTTTTGTTTACACCTAAGCGCTGATAAACCAGCGCTTCTTGGGCACTTTCTAAAAACGTTGGTTCTTTAGGGGCTGAGGTAATGCCTTAAGCATCACTTGTTTTTTCATTAGGGAGGGTATTAGTTGCCGCAACTTCGCTTGGACCTGCCGCTTTATTTACTGTAGGAGAGTTATAATTACTATATTGATTTTTAAAGGTTATTGTAGTCATTAGCTCAAATCCATTGTTGCGTTACATTATCTGTAGCAATTTTGGTTCCAACTAAATAAAACAGTCTCTATTTAAGCTTGTGTAGCACGCGCCTGTAACTTTTGTTTATCTAAAACAGTTATGCGTTGATACCCCAAACTAATGGCTTGTAGGCTAACAAGCCGTTGCAGTATTTGATTAATAGTTTGGCGCGTTAGGTAGGTCATATCAGCAAGTTGCTGCTGAGATAAAACAAGTGGTGTTAAGTGCTCTGTATGCTCGCTGAGCATTAAAAGTCGATTGCATACTTTCTGCTCAGCACTTAGTAATGCGTGATCTTCCATTGAGGTAAACATTAGGCGTAACTTTTGTGCCAGCAATAAACCAAACTCTTGCCAATATTGTGGCTGTTCGTTTAATAGCTGTTCAAGCTCGCGTTGGGGCACGTAAAAAAGCACAACATCAGTTTGTGCATATACATCGTGAGTACGCAGGCCACCATCAAACAAGGTAACTTCGCCAAACCACAATGATGAATCAATAAAGCTCAATACGGCTTCTTTGCCTTCGTTACTTACGCCACTAATACGGACCACGCCGCTAAGTACTGCATAAATTCCATCGTGCTTATCACCTCGCAAAAATAATGATTGCTGAGCTTTTAGCGAGAGCGTTTTGCCCTGCGTTAATAAAAAGCTTTTTAAATAAGCGCTACGGTTTTTAAACCAATGCCCTTGCTCTATAACGTTTTGCTGCTGTGGAGTCATTATTTACTGCATTTGCTTATTAAATGGCTGTTTTTCGCTAACCAATTTTTTAGGGAAATTTAAATCGGTTGCTATAACAAAATCATCGTAAGGATCATTACCCGAAAACAACTCAGTTATTAATGTATCGTTTTTATAAACATTAACGGTTACACCGCTGCCCATACCGCCTGAGTTAATAATATAATAATGATATTCGCCGTTACTAAAAAATAAAATACTCTCGCCAATACGCCCTACTTGCCTGTAGTAACTACCAAATGGTGCATCCGGTGTTGCTTCTTTTTCAAGCCCTATGTCATTAACTCTACCAAATCGATAACTAAGCGATGAGTCATCTTTTGCAACACAAATAGAAAGCACTTTATCGGTAGGCTCTAACTTGTAGGCTGTACTTACATCTGGGTTACGCACAACTTTATGCATTTTTGCGTTAATGTAGGCTGCTTCATTACTTTTGCAATGTGTTGCTAGCATACCGACCACTAAAGCGGGTTCGTTTGTTTGAGCTGCTGGAGGTGTGTTTACTTTGAGATCAGAGGGTAAGTTACTTGCATTACTATTTAGCTGAGGGCTATCTTGCATTGCCATGCTTTGGTCGTCACAACCAAACAGTGCAAACAAGAAGAAAGAATAAAAGCTCGCTAAAAATTTAATGCGCATAATAAAATCCATCTATGAGAGAGCCTTTAAAATAGCGATAAAACTAGCGACCCGCAACACTCTTATGCGCAATACTTTATAAGTTTATTTTTAAACCATCTTCTGCAAAAACTACGTTACTTTTTAGTGATTTAATTAACGATTTTTTAAACAATTGCTGATTTTTTAATGACCGATTCATAAAATGAGATAGAACCGCCGTTTTAGGTGCAGCCTCAATTAGTACCTTAGTGATTTGACTTGGGGTAATGTGTAAATTTTTAGCCCCGTCTGATGCGTTTTCATCAATTGCGTTGTGCATAACCACTACATCGGCATTTTTAGCAAAGTCAGTAAATGTGCCTAACTTGTTGGTCATGTCGCCTGCAAACACAAGTTCGCATCCTGCTATACTCACTTTCCACGCTAAAGCCGGAATAGGTCCATGGTTAACTGTCATTGCATTAACAGCCAAATCACTTTGTAGTGATTGTTTAAATTCATTTTGTTTTGTTGGTGCAACAGAACGAATATCTAATTTGTAGTTTTCATTACCTTCTACGTAATCACTTAAGTATCTAAATGCGCCCTGCTTACCTAGTAACGCTTGTGCATATTCGTTAGTAGAAGCCATTACACGGTTGTCCTGGGGGCCAAATATCGCAAGTGCTTTATCGCGTGATGTAAAGTAACTGCCTTTTATAAAACTAGGTAAATCGCCAGCATGGTCAGTGTGTAAATGGCTTAATAAAATGGCATCAACATCACTAAATTTTGCACCTGCTTTATCAAACCCAATACTGGCACCAGAGCCTACGTCAACTAACACTCTGGCTTTATCTTCGTGCCATATAAGGTAACTTGTTGCTGCGCGACCATCGTCAAGCTCAGGGCCGCCCGAGCCTAAAATTTGCAAACTTACATCACTACATTGCTGCGCGCCAATACTACTAAACGACGCTATAATTAAAGCGGTTACAGCTAGTCCTTGTTTTACATTGCTCATAATTATTAATACCTATAAATAGTGTTTTAAGTTGAGTCTATGGCTGAGTGTAATAAGTAATTTAAGTTTTGTCCTAGTTGAGTGACCAACGGACTACTTATTAATTTTAGCCCTTACTAATAGCTGATTTAAACACCTTATAAAAGTGTGTAAATAACTAAATTAATCAATAATTGGTTTTCTTATAATAAAATGTTGTTACAGCACTATTTCAAACGGTTTTTTATAACCACCTGTAATTTATAATTTAAATAAAATTAAATTTAAAAAAATACATTTTAAAAACAATTTAGTCTCATTTTATTAAAACAATAGTTGACCCTTTTTAAAATTTAAACTAGCATTTCTGGAAGCGCTTCCACAAAGCCCAGTTAAATGAATTTTCTGGAAGCGCTTCCATACATTTGACAATGTTTATAATTACACAATAACAGCCCCATACAGCTGTTAATAATAATGATAAAAGTGCGAGGGAAACCGAATGTCCAACCATATTGTAAGAAAAACAAAGATAGCGACCAGCCTATCTCTGATTTTAGGCGCATCAATCTCTTTACCTGTATATGCACAAGAAGCAAATACAGATGTTGAAGTAATTCAAGTTACTGGTTTTAAAAGCAGTATTAAAGAGTCAACTCGGTTAAAACGCGACGCCGCAGGTGTTGTAGATGCAATATCAGCTGAAGATATTGGTAAATTCCCCGATACCAACTTAGCCGAGTCGCTACAGCGTATTACGGGTGTTTCTATTGATCGTTCAAATGGTGAAGGCTCTAAAGTAACGGTTCGTGGTTTTGGTCCCGACTACAATATGGTAACCCTAAACGGTCGAACTATGCCGGCAGCTTCATTGCCTTCAGGCGGTGGTACACCAAGCTCTCGTGCTTTTGACTTTGCAAACTTAGCGTCTGATAGCGTTAAATCGGTTGAAGTATACAAAACAGGTAAAGCAAGCATTGCATCTGGTGGTATTGGCGCAACAATCAATATTAATACGGCTCGCCCACTCGACAATCCAGGCTTTGTTTCAAGCATTGGCGTAAAAGCATTACACGACTCAACAAACCGCGTTGGTGATGACATAACACCCGAGCTTTCGGGCTTAATTAGCTGGACCGACAGTGAAGCTAAATTTGGTGCCTCGTTAACTGCAAGCATGCAACAGCGCGATAGCTCATCAACAGGTGCGTTTGTAAATCAATGGAATACATCTGCTTTTGACGGCACAATCCCACAAGCTGCAGACGATATTGTTTTAACTAATGCACCCGCCGTTGGCCAGCTTTATTCAATGCCATCAGATTTGCGCTACACCATTGCCGACAGAGAACGTACTCGTACAAACGCACAATTAACGCTGCAGTACAGCCCAATTGACGATTTAACAGCCACGCTTGATTACACGTACTCTAAGCAAGACTTGTTCGAAGCCCGTGCTGAGCAATCAATATGGATGGATAACTACAAAAGCGCGCTAACATTTGACGATAACACGGTAAAAACCCCTATTTACTACCGAGAAGAACGTCGCGATCAGCAAACACGCGATTTAGGTTTAGCGTTTCAAGAGCTAAACCAAGTTAACCAAAACGACTCTATTGGTTTAAACGTTGAATACTATTTCAATTCAGAATTGAGCTTTATGTTTGATGCGCACAATTCAAAAGCCACTAGCAAACCAGATGCACCTTACGGCAGCTGGGTAAACGCAGGCTTGGGCGCAAACGTAGTTAACGCACAAGAAGTTGATTTTGGCCGCGAGCTTCCATCAATGAGTATCGATTTTGATGATTGCCGCCGAGACAACCTAAATTGTAATAACACGTTAGATGCCTCTGATGTGGGTACGTCTATTTTAGATTCTAACTTTGCTCGCCAAGAGTCTGAAATCACAGAATTTAGAATCCATGGTAAATACGAAATTGAAAACGGCGCAATTGACTTTGGTATAGAGTCTCGCTCTATGGAAAGCCATTCACTGCAATCACTTACACGTAATACAATGGGTAACTGGGGTATAGAAAACCCAGGCGAACTACCTGATGGCTACCTAAATCCTACAAACTTTTTAGCTGAGTTTGACGACTACGATACATCGGGCTCGTTCAACCAAGGTTATACCGGCAGCGCATCGCAAATTGGTTACTGGGCAGGTGAAGAATACGGCTTTAATTTTGCAGCCGATGGCGCATTTGCAACTAACCGCACCATTGAAGAAGATATAACCGCAGCGTTTGTGCAATTTACTTACAATGGTTACATTGGCGATATGCCATACAACATTGTTATTGGCGCGCGCCAAGAGTCTACTGACATTACCTCAACGGCTAATATCGATTTACCTAACGCAGTAGCGTGGGAAGGTAATAACGACTTTAACGTTCGTTTTGGCTCAGATAAAGAAGATTTCACGCTTAAATCTAGCTACGATCACTTTTTACCAAGCTTTGACTTTGACATAGAAGTAATTGAAAACGTAAAAGCGCGTTTTTCTTATAGCACAACAATTGCTCGCCCAACTTACGACAACTTAAGTTCAGCAGCGACGGTTGGTGTACCAGGTGCGCCTACTCTTTTAGCGGGTTCATCACCAGCTACAGCGTCAACGGGTAATCCTGGTTTAGTGCCGCTTGAATCAGATAATATTGATGTATCGGCTGAGTGGTACTTTGCAGAAACAAGTTATGTGTCGGTAGGTTATTACACTAAAGACATCGAAAACTTTATTGGTTTAACACCAATGACACAAAACTACTACGGATTACGTGATGCAACAGCGGGCCCTCGCGCTCAAGCTGCCATTGCTGAGCTAGAATCTCGCGGACTTGCCCTAACCGATTCAAACTTATTTCAAATGGTTGCCGCAACAGAAAACAATGTTGATTTTGACTCTATGACCTACGAAGAGTTTGAAGCCGCTTACGATGTAATTGCTAACAGCGATGACCCATTACTAGAATTTACAGCGCAAGTACCTACCAACAATAAAAATGCCACAATTGATGGTTTCGAAATTGCCTTTCAGCACTTTTTTGGTGAAAGCGGTTTTGGGGTGCAAGCAAACTACACCACAGTTAATGGCGACATAGACTTTGATGTAAACGCTGACCCTACTACTACACAATTTGCACTAGTGGGTTTAAGCGATACAGCTAACTTTATTGCAATGTACGAAAACGATGATTTTCAAGCACGTATTGCTTACAACTGGCGTGATAAGTTTTTAAATAGCGCAGCTCGATACGTAAATGAGCCAGGCTTTACTGAAGAATATTATCAAATCGACTTTAATGTTGCGTACAACTACAGCGAGCAACTATCGTTTTTTGTTGAAGGCCTTAATATTACTGAACAAAACAGCCGCGAACATGGCCGTACGTCAGTACAATTGTGGAACCTACAACAGCTAGGTGCACGTTACAATATTGGTATGCGTTACAACTTCTAAAGGTAATACAAAGTAAAGCCGTTAGTTTTTACTAGCGGCTTTTTTGTATTTAAAACAGTATTAATGCTAGTTTAATTGTTATCAACTTTAGGGTGTTAACTCATGACCAAACCAATAACAAAAATAGTCGTTTTAGGTGGTGGTACTGCCGGCTGGCTAAGCGCAGGCTTATTAGCCGCCGAACACCCGCACCTTAATGTAACGTTAGTAGAGTCGGCAAATGTACCTATACTGGGCGTGGGCGAAGGCACGTGGCCGTCAATGCGCAATACGCTACAACGCATTGGCATTAAAGAAATTGATTTTATAGCCCAGTGCGACGCGTCATTTAAGCAAGGTTCTAAATTTATAAATTGGCGCAACCTCAGCGAGGGAGAAAACTACTACCACCCTTTTATGAATCCACAAGGCTACGAGCACACTAATTTACACGCCAGTTGGCAACGTATTGCACCTAACCAAAAATTTGCCGACGTTGTTAATATGCAAAGCTTTGTATGCCAAGCAGCACTTGCACCAAAGCAATTACAAACACCTGAATATGCAGCAGTTACCAACTATGGCTATCATTTAGATGCGGGTAAATTTGCTGAATTTTTAAAAAATCACTGTGTTAAAAATCTAAATGTTACGCATATTACTGACGATGTAACCGAGGTTATTAACGACGAGCATGGCTATATTGCCTCATTAAAAACAAATAATAATAGCGATATAACGGGTGATTTATTTATAGATTGCTCAGGCTCTCGCGCTCGTTTAATTGGTGAGCATTTTAATAGTGAGTTTATAGCGCAAGATCATATTTTATTTAATAACAGCGCTGTTGCGGCGCAAATACCTAATGCACACATCGATCAACCAATCGCCTCTGCTACGCTATCTACAGCGCAAAGCAACGGCTGGATTTGGGATATAGCCCTGCCAACACGCCGTGGCACAGGTTATGTATTTAGTAGTAAATATCAAAGTGATGAAAGCGCAACAAATACACTAAAAAGCTACATAGCCAAAAGCACCAGTGAGCAACAAGCTGAGCAACTTAACTACCGCGTATTAAAATTCAGCCCTGGTAACAGGCAAAAATTTTGGATTAAAAACTGTGTTGCCGTGGGTATGTCTGCTGGCTTTTTAGAGCCTCTTGAAGCGTCAGCACTTGCCATGGTTGAGCTTTCAATTAGCATGATAAGCGAGCAACTCCCGCAAAACCGCACCCACATGAGCCAGCTTGAAACGCGTTTTAATGACCTTTTTAGTACTCGTTGGCAGCGCGTTATTGAGTTTTTAAAACTTCATTATGTGCTAAGCGAGCGCGACGACACGCCTTATTGGCAAGATATTAGTAATTTAAATACCGCGCCCGAGCGCCTGCAAAACTTACTTAAACTTTGGCAATTTCAGCCCCCTAGCCGCTTTGATTTTATTGAAAACGAAGAAGTGTTTTCATCAAGCAGTTATCAATACGTTTTATATGGCATGGGCTTTAATACACAAACAGTATCTGCACAAAATACATTTAACGACCCACGTGCTGGGGATTACTATTATCAGCAAAATCGCGAAAAAATAGCGCAGTGTTTAAATGGACTGCCAAGTAATCGCGCGCTTTTAAATCACCTTTTATCAAATAATGGGCAGCCACATAATGACTAAAACAAACGCTGTTAAAAACGTAGTAATTGCTGGAGGCGGCACTGCAGGTTGGATGGCCGCAGCGGCACTTGCTAAACTAGTTGGTAACAATATAAACATAACCCTTGTTGAATCTGACGATATTGGCACTGTAGGTGTTGGCGAAGCAACAATTCCGCCTATTCGTACATTTCATAAATTGCTGGGTATAAACGAGCAAGCATTTATGAAAGCCACTCAAGCCAGTTTTAAATTAGGTATTAGCTTTGAAAACTGGGGCGATGAAAACACGCATTATATTCACTCATTTGGCGCAACGGGCAAAGAATGTTGGGCGGGTGAATTTCATCACTTTTGGCTGCAAGGTAAAGCACTTGGAATAAACAACCCATTTGGCGATTACTGCTACGAGTTGCAAGCGGCTAAAAGCGGTAAATTTGCGTTTAATCAGCAAAACCCTATTAACTATGCCTACCATATGGATGCCACACGTTACGCGCAGTTTTTACGTGAATTTTCAGAGCCATTGGGTGTAAAACGCATTGAAGGTAAAATACAAAAAGTAGTAAAAAACACTAAAACGGGCCATATAGAATCATTGATTTTAAATAATGGCGAGCACATTAACGGCGACTTTTTTATTGATTGCACCGGCTTTAGAGGCTTATTAATAGAGCAAGCATTGCATACTGGCTACGAAGACTGGTCGCATTTACTACCGTGTAACAGCGCCATTGCCGTGCAAACAAAATCAACCAGCGAGACCGTATTGCCACTTACCCGCTCTATTGCCCACAAAAGCGGCTGGCAATGGCGTATACCGCTGCAAAACCGTGTCGGCAACGGGTTAGTTTATTGCAGCCAATATATGGATGACGAACAAGCCAAAGCGCTATTATTAAATAACATTGAGGGCGAGGCGCTTACAGAGCCCCGTATTATTAAATTTAAAACAGGGCGTCGCTTAAAAGGCTGGAACAAAAACTGCCTAGCGCTTGGCCTTGCTAGCGGTTTTGTAGAGCCACTTGAGTCCACCAGCATTCACTTAATTATGTCGGGTATTATTCGCTTTATGCGTTTATTTCCGTTTAATGGCATAACTAATCACGCCATTGACGAATACAACAAACAGCTTAAAAGCGAAATTGAAAATATTCGCGACTTTATTGTGCTGCACTACAAAGTAACTAATCGCGATGACAGTGAGTTTTGGCAACACTGTAGCGCCATGGAAGTGCCAAAAACACTTCAGCATAAAATTGATTTGTTTAAGCAAACCGGCCGTGTATTTTTAGACGATGGCGATATTTTTAGAGTCGATTCGTGGGTGCAAGTTATGCTTGGTCAAGGCATTGAGCCTAATCAACATCACTTAATAGCCAGCATGATGAGCGATGAAGAACTCACCCGTTTTTTACACGGTATTAAGCAACAAATAGAGCAACGCGTAAGCCAATTACCATCTCATCATGAGTTTTTAAAACAGTATTGCCCAGCATAAATATTTTTTATAAAAAAAGCCCTTATTACTAAGGGCTTTGAGACAACACACTATAACTTTTACGTTTTCTTATTCACACTTAACCACGGCGCTTTTAGCGCTTTGTGGTTCAAAGCTAATATCTGCAACTGAAACGTTAAGCTCTCCTGCTGTTTTAATAATAAAAGGGCTGGTTACTCTGGCAAAATCAACGCCCTTTTTAGCAAAACACGTTAAATCTATACTTATGGTTTGCCATGTATTTAAATCAGCATTTTTAAGCTCATTGGTAATATCAAGCTCGCCACCACAGCCTTGTTCGCATTTCATTGCAAGGTATGTCTGTGAGCTAGGTATTTGGTTTACTTTATAGCTAAAGCTAAGGGCCGAATTTGCTTCAATGTAGGCCACTTTATCTTCGGTAAAGTTACTATTAATTTCGATGTAGCTGGCTGCAGTGCCATCAAAATTAAATTGCATCGCATCTTCTTGAATCGCTTTGTCTTCAGTGCGATAAGTAATGCCGCCGAGCTTTACACTGTTACTTGCTACTTGGTGCTGCTCGCTGTTTGAATTTAAAAACAAACGCCACGGCGTTTTAAAGCTGCCATTAAATATAGATAGCGGCGCAAGGTTACTAATATCAACACCTGAGTCTTCATTTAGATTATTGCTAAGCGTACTTTCATCTTTATACGTTAAGCCAAAGCCATAGGGTAATAATGGCGAGTAATCAGCATCGCCCTTATTTACTGCGGTTTGAAGTGGCGATTTAGGCCACGAGAACGACAACTTACCTTTAAAGTCGTATTGTACCTGCCCACTTGCATCCGCTAGTAAAACATCTGCAATGCCTTGTCCTTCAGTGCCAGGAAGCCATGCTGCTACAAATGCATCTGACGCATTTAGCTCGCTGTTAACCCACATTGGTCTGCCCGATATAAACACCGATACCACCGCAATACCTTGCTGCTTTAATGTTTTTAATATTTTAAGAGAACGTTTATTGTTACGTTCAAACTCAAGGTTGTCTTTATCACCATGCCCCTCTGCGTATGGTTCTTCACCAAATACAACAATGGCTACATCGGGTTTGGTATTAAATTCACCCGTTGGGCTTAAAATAGCGTTACCGCCA
Source organism: Pseudoalteromonas sp. NGC95 (assembly GCF_015864705.1). Lineage (NCBI taxonomy): Bacteria > Pseudomonadati > Pseudomonadota > Gammaproteobacteria > Alteromonadales > Pseudoalteromonadaceae > Pseudoalteromonas > Pseudoalteromonas sp. NGC95. The sequence continues at coordinate 82,003 of NZ_JADYWR010000003.1, read as the reverse complement.
GCAGCCTCTATTTGCGTTTTTAGCCCCGCATAAATAGACGTTGCTCCGGGAAAATCTGCATTTTGATTATTAGTTCCCTGCCACGTAATACTCCAACCACCCGATTGCTTGCCAATGTTATCGGCCGCATCGCCTGCTATAAGTATGTTGCTTGATGGGTTAAGCGGTAATAAATGGTTGTTGTTTTTAAGCAGTACTAACGACTCTTGTACCGCTTGGCGGGCAATATCGCGATGTGCTGGCGCACCTATTAGTTCTAATTTACCTGAATATTTTCGATTTGCAGGGCTTGGTTTATCAAATAAACCCGCGCGTAATTTAACGCGTAAAATACGTGCTACGGCGTCATCTATTCGCGCCATTGTTATTGTGCCTGCTTTTACTTGTTTAATTGTATTTTCATAAAGTGGCTTCCAAGCACCCGTTGGTACCATAAAAATATCAAGCCCGGCATTAACAGCTTGCGGGCAGCTTTCATTTGTACAGCCTGCAACTTGTCCGTGTCCGTTCCAATCTCCTACAACAAAGCCATCAAAACCCATTTTTGTTTTTAACACATCGGTAAGTAAGTATTTATTGCCGTGATTTTTTTTACCATTCCAGCTATTAAACGATGCCATAACCGACTGACTACCTGCTGTTAAGCCACCTATATAACCTTGCGCATGAATATTATATAACACCTCTTCGCTATCAATGTTATCGCCTTGATCGTCACCATCTACGGTTCCGCCATCGCCTAAAAAGTGCTTAACAGTACTAATTACGCGTTTATCACTTAAAAAGTCCTCATCGGCTCTGCCTTGCAATCCGTTTACAATTGCGGCTGAATACTCACGTACAATTGCAGGGTCTTCTGAGTAGCCTTCGTACGTTCTGCCCCATCGGTCATCGCGCACAACCGCAACAGTCGGTGCAAACACCCAATCTATGCCTGTTGCCATTACCTCTATTGCAGTAGCTGCTGCAATTCGCTCAATTAATGCGGGGTTATTAGCAGCACCTAAACCAATATTGTGCGGGAATAACGTCGCCCAAATCACATTATTATGGCCATGTACGGCATCGGTGCCCCACATGGTTGGAATTTTACTGCCATCAATTGAGTCATCAACCGAGGCCTGATACATGCTTTCAGCAAGCGTTATCCAATCTGCAGGCGTTGCATGCTTATTAGCATTCGGGAACGAGCCACCGCCATTTAAATACGAACCAAAACCATATTTGCGCATGTCTGCAGCAGTTATATCGCGAATTTCAGGTTGGATCATCTGCGCTACTTTTTGCTCAAGCGTCATTGTTTTTAAATACTGTGCAATCGTATTTTCAATTTCAGGCGTTTTCACTACCTTACTTTTAAGCGTTGGCCAAAGTGATAAATCACCTTGCTCATGCTCAGCCTTTTTGGCTAAGGTGTCTTGGCTATTATTAGCGTTAACCTCTTGTTTATTACACGCACTTAAAACGCACAATCCTCCTATTAAAATAGGGAGCATGCGTAACCTGTTAGTGTTTAAGCTTTTTTTCATTTTTATAGCCCTGTGTTGTGTCAGTGTGTTTTTGTAAAACGCCTATTTGTTATTTAAATTTAACTATTGACCTGCTTAACAATAGCCACTAACCTAAATATGGAAGCGCTTCCTTAAAGTTATTAAATACCATCCTTAGTGATTAATCAAATTAAATATGGAAGCGCTTCCATTAATGCGATTTATAAACTATAAATAAAAGCAAAATTTACTACAAAGAAACAGAGGTTTTCTCTTAATGAAACAATTATCTTTACCTAGTGGCTCACCACTTTTAGCCAAAAATTTTACCTATGGTGTAGCTACGGCCTCATTTCAAATTGAAGGCGGCGCAGCTGATCGCTTGCCATGTATTTGGGATACCTTTTGCAGTAAAGAAGGCAAAATAGTCGATAATTCAAATGGCGACGTAGCCTGCGAGCACTACACTCGCTGGAAAGACGATATAAACCTAATTGAGTCATTAGGTGTAGACGCTTACAGACTTTCGATTTCGTGGCCGCGCGTAATGACTAAAAGCGGTCACTTAAACCCGACCGGCGTTAAGTTTTATACCGACATTTTAGATGAATTAAAACGCCGTAACATTAAAGCTTTTGTAACGCTATACCACTGGGATTTACCACAACACATTGAAGACGAAGGTGGCTGGCTAAACCGTAACACCGCTTACGAATTTGCCCATTACGCAGATTTAATTACCAAAGCATTTGGGGAACGTGTGCACTCATACGCCACCTTAAACGAACCGTTTTGTAGCTCTTACTTAGGTTACGAAATTGGCGTACATGCGCCTGGCATAGTAGGCCGCGAATTTGGTCGTAAAGCCGCGCACCACTTATTACTAGGTCACGGTTTAGCTATGCAAGTACTTGCTAAAAATAGCCCAAATACGCTAAACGGTATTGTACTTAACTTTACGCCTTGTTACTCCGTTACCCAAAGTGAAGAAGATTTAAAAGCCACTGCATTTGCTGATGACTATATAAACCAATGGTACATGCAGCCTGTAATGCAAGGTAAATACCCTGATATTATTAAGCAATTACCTAAAGTCCACCGCCCTGATATTTTAGATGGCGATATGGAAATAATTGATCAACCGCTGGATTATTTAGGGGTTAACTTTTATACCCGCATGCATTATCAAGCAAGCGAAACCGACTTTTACCATGAGCTGCCACATAAAGCGCCAATGACCGATATTGGCTGGGAAATTTACCCTAAAGCGCTTACAGAATTACTTGTATCGTTAAACGAAAAATACACCCTACCGCCTATTTATATTACCGAAAACGGTGCAGCCATGGCTGACGAATTTAAAGACGGTGAAGTAAAAGACAACGACCGTATTGAATATTACCACGAACATTTAAATGCTCTACATAACGCAGCAGAGCAAGGCGTTAAAGTAGATGGTTACTTTGCGTGGAGCCTAATGGATAACTTTGAATGGGCAGAGGGATATTTAAAACGTTTTGGAATAGTACACGTAGACTACAACACACAAAACCGAACTGTTAAAGCCAGCGGTAAAGCGTACAGTAAACTAATAACTAGCCGATAATTTATCGGCTTATAACAATAAGAACACACACTGTGAACAAACTCCCTTTATACGAAAAAGTCGGTTACGCCATGGGCGATGCCGGCGCTAACTTAGTATGGCGCGGTGCGCTTGCTTATTTAGCGGTGTTTTACACCGATACATTTGGCATATCGGCTGCAGCCGCTGCCATGTTATTTTTGGTTGTAAGGCTATCAGATGGCGTAACCGACATTATTATGGGTATGATTGCCGACAGAACGCAGTCGCGCTTTGGTAAATTTCGCCCGTGGATACTCTACTCGGCACCGTTTTTGGGCTTGTTTATGGTGTTGTGTTTTACTACACCCGACTTTAGCACCACCAACAAACTTATTTATGCTTACGTAACCTACATTGGTTTAACGCTTGCTTACACCGTAAGTAACGTGCCCTACTCGGCACTTATGGGCGTAATGACACCAGACGATACAGAGCGCACAAAGCTCTCTGGTTTTAGGTTTGCAGGTGCGTTTAGTGGTGGCTTACTGGTTATGGGCTTTTTACCTGAGCTAGTGGCTTTTTTTGGTGGCGGCGACGATGCCAAAGGCTATCAGCTTACTATGTACTTATTTGCCAGCTTACTTATTATTTTAATGATTATAACGTTTGCGACCACTAAAGAGCGTGTAACACCGCATGCCTCAAATGAAGGCAATTTAAAATCAGAGTTATTTGATTTAACCAAAAGCCTGCCATTTATAATCCTACCTTTGCTTGCTACTACCTTATTTTTTTATTACCGCGATTTATACAGCGGCGTATTTTTTGCCCTTGTTATGGCAGCAATGACATTCGTTATTAAAAAATTACTCAATAAAGATAAGCAAAGCTTAACGGGATCACAGCGCGATATGGTTGATCTTCTGACCAATAAACCTTGGTTGGTGTTACTTGGCATTGGTTTTTTAACCATGATGTTTAATGGCATAAAATACGGTGTAATTGCGTACTACTTTAAGTACCACGTAGACAATGAACTCATGGCTGGGCAATACTTTATCGCCTTGTTGGTTGTATCTATATTAGGCGCACTTGCCACAGGTAAACTGGCCGAAATTATGGGTAAACGAAACCTATTTATTGCATCATTAATGCTAAGCGGCATACTCACTACTGCATTTTACTGGGTGCCTAGCGATAATCTGGTTGCTGTATTTACCTTTGGTTGCGCCGCTGAATTTTTTGCCGCAATGATGCCAACATTATTTTTTAGTATGCTTGGTGATTCAGCCGATTATTCAGAGTGGAAAAACAAACGCCGCGCTACAGGCCTTATTTATTCTGCGGGTACATTTGTGCAAAAAACCGGTGGTGGTTTTGCAGGTGCATTAGTATTAGTGGTACTTGCAGGCTACGGCTATAACGGCATGGATGAGCTAACAATTACACAAGCCCTACCTGGTATGCAGTTACTTATGAGCTGGATACCCGCCGCATTTGCTTTTTTAGGTGCCGCATTGATGCTTATTTATCCGCTAACCTCAGCGATGACGCAAAAAATAACAGAAGACTTAGCAATTAGACGCAGTAATGTGTAAATTAACTTTTAATGACCCTTCGCGCTTTATATTTTTATAAAGCGCGAGTAAAAACACATATAAGCTAGGACATCAATGGCGACAATTTATCAAGTATCAGAAATGGCAGGTGTGTCTTTATCAACTGTTTCAAGGGTACTTAACGACAACGACTACGTAAGCAAAAAAACTAAAAAAAAGGTATTAGAAGCAATGAAAGAGCTAGGCTATCAGCCAAGTTCTATTGCACGCTCTTTGGCGTCTAGCACTACAAACAGCGTCGGTATTTTAGTTTCTGAGTTGGATGGTCCGTTTTTTGGTCAGATGATGTCAGCCATTGAAGAGCATCTTCGTATTGCGGGTAAACACGTTATTATTACCCCTGGGCACAGTGACGAGAAAAAAGAAAAAAGCGGCTTTGAGTTTTTAATAGGCCGTAATTGCGACGCTATTATTGCCCACGTAGAAGCGGTATCAAACGAGTACCTAATTGAGTTAAGTAAAGGCAAAACCCCTATTTACTTAATGAGCCGCTACGTTAAAGAAATTGAAGAAAACTGCATTAGCCTCGACAACGTAATGGGCGGCTACTTAGCCACTAAAGCCATGATCAACAAAGGTCATAAAAACATTGCGTACATAGCAGGCCCGCAGTTTAAAGAAGACGCGTCAAATCGTTTAAAAGGTCACAAACAAGCCCTAGCAGAGTACAACCTAACCTTTGACGAAAACCTATTTTACATAGGCGACTTTAAAGAAACCGGTGGCAGCGATGGCTTAAGGCATTTTATTCAAAATAAAGCGCAAATAACCGCGCTTGTATGCGCCAATGACGAAATGGCATCGGGTGCCATGAAATACGCCCGAGAGCACGGTTTTAACTTACCAAAAGATTTAGCTATTATTGGGTTCGATAACGTAATTTTTACCAATTACCTCTACCCAACACTGACTACAATAGATAACCCAGTTCCCGAAATGGGCCGAGCTGCGGCTAACTTAGTACTTAAAGATATTTATAAAAAAAGCGGTATAACAGTAAAACATGTGTTTCAGCCAAAGCTTATTTTAAGAGACTCAACACCCGACATTAATTAACTTTAAACCTAATTTAAATCTAGTTTAAATCTAAGTTATGTAATTCATTACGCACCCACTGCGTATCTAAATATTGCTCTACGTGCTGCTGCGCAAACTTTAAAAAGTTACGTGCAGCATGCGATATGTGTCTATCTGTTCGCATTACAAAATACCAATGACTCGCTAAATGGGCATCGGTTACGTTTAAAATTTTAAAACTAGTATCGTCTGTTGCAAGTACATGGCGTGATAAAATCGCAATGCCCATCCCGGATGCAACCGCGACGCGTATTGCTTCATTACTCGCCATTTGCACGCTATCGCTCAGCACTAACCCTCGGCTTTGTAACTCGCTTTCAAATAACATACGTGTTGCTGAGCCATTTTCTCGAAGTAAAAAGCGATACTGCATTAAATCAGTTAATTTAACGGCTTTTACATGAGCTAACGGGTGGTTTAACGGTACTATAAATTCAAGTGGATTATGCAAAAAGCGCGCAGCTTGTGCGTGTTCAAGCGACGGCGGGTGGCTAAATACATAAATATCGTCCTCCCCCCGCTCAAACCTATCAAGCACTTCTGCCCTGTTACCAATTTCAAGCGGAAGCTCAACATGAGGATGTAAATTACTATAAGGGCCAAGCAGTTTTGGTAAAATATATTGCGCGGTATTAACCATGGCAATTTTACAACGGCCGCGCGATCCACCATTAAGTTCGGTTAAAAAATCTTGGTAATCTTCAAAATGCCCAAATACCTGTTGGCATGTTTTAAATAGTTCAAGCCCCGCATCGGTCACGTGTAGCTTTTGCTGTTGTATAAGGAGTAATGGCTCGCCTACTGCTTCTTGCAGCCGCTTTATTTGTAGCGATACCGTTGGCTGCGTTAGGTATAATCGCCTTGCGGTTTCGCTGATTGAACCCGTTTTAACCACGCTCATAAATACTTCAAGCAACCTAAACGATATATGTCGTAAATCCATACCTACCTCATAATCTTTATCTAATAATAGCTATTTAACAAGCAACCTATAGATAGTTATCTATAACTAACTCGTATTTATTTTATTATTTACTATACAAAGTTTTATCTACAATAGCGCCACTTAATTTACCACCTAGTAAGGAAAGCCAGTGCCAGATATTGTTGTTATGTTTTTTATTTTAGGATTAGTAGCGGGTATTTTACGCTCGGACTTAGCCATTCCAAAAGCCACCTACGACACATTAAGTTTATTACTCATGTTAACCATAGGCTTAAAAGGCGGGATGGTACTGCACGGTAACTTAAGCTGGCAACTACTGCCCGAAATGGGGTCGGTAATGCTGCTTGGTGCATTTATACCCCTCATGCTTTACCCTATTTTAAAATACGTGATTAAACTCTCTGTTGCTAATAGCGCCAGTATTGCCGCGCATTACGGCTCAGTGAGTGCAGGTACATTTGCTGTTGCACTCGCCTATGCCGAGTCAGCTAAGTTGGTAGTGGGTGCAGAAGTAACCTTGTATTTAGTGATGCTAGAACTTCCTGCAATCATTGTTGGTTTATTGCTTTACCGTAAACTTGATAAAGAAAACGGCCAAAACAATAAGCTGTCGTTAAAGGCGCTTTGGCACGAAACTCTCACGAACAAAAGTGTGATTTTACTCGTTGGCGGCGTGGTTATCGGTATGATGTACGGCACGGTGCAAGGTAGCCAAGTAACGAGTCTTTTAACAAGTAGCTTTAAGGTTGTGTTGGCATTATTTTTACTAGAAATGGGTTTAGTAGCCGCGCAAACTCTTCGTCCTATCCCTTGGAAACATTGGAAACTAGCGGTATTTGCTATTGTCACCCCGCTATTTCTAGGCACGATTGGCACAGCAGTAGGCACACTTTTAAATTTAGAATTAGGCTCGGTAGTTATATTGGGCAGTTTAGTAGCCAGCGCCTCTTACATAGCCGCGCCCGCTGCTATAAAAGCGGCAATTCCTAAAGCCGATATTGGTCTTGCTATGCTGAGCTCTCTCGGTGTAACTTTTCCGTTTAATGTGATTGTTGGTATTGGTTTATATCACCACCTTGCACTAGTAATGCAATAAACAAATAAGTGCTAATTTTATCACTTTAAAAAACTGTTAAACCCTATTCTACATAGGGTTTAACATTAGGGCGTGTTGACCTTTCGTGATTGATTTTGCAGCAGACTGTCTGGTATTTAAGCAAGGCAGAGCCTATGTAGTGTGGTTATTCCACATAAATAGGCGATAACGCAGCATAAATGCCAAACATGCGCTGCCCTTTGGGTTCTTTCTAGGAACGATTAACTCTTTGTTGCTCGGTTTTTACTTAGCCCGCTAGGTTACAAACCTCGCGCCGCGATTAAATCGCCCCTAGATTGAACAAATTTCAATCCACAAAGATCAACACGCCCTAATAAATGCTCTCAAATATAAAACAATATCTACATAAAAACACTACAATAAAAAGCATAATAGATCCGATAATTTACCAAAAAGATCGTTTTAAAGTTTATTTATATTGTTTAATAAAATATCACTTTACTTATTTTTAATTTGGCTCTAAATTCGCGCAAATTTTATTATTAAAGTAACCTCTCAAACTTTAAAACAGTGGTTATTTACCTTCAAGAGTCGATAAACACAAATGGCCGAATCAGCCGCCACAAGCACCTCTAATAACCCTTTAGCACCCGTTATCGGGCTGTCATTTTTTGCTATCGCATCCGGCTTTTTAATGAGCCTTATTCCGCTGTCGTTACCCGCATTTAAACTCGATGAAAACCTAGCGCCTTGGCTTGCGAGCATTTTTTACTTTGGCTTACTTATTGGCGCAACCACAATAGAGCGCATTGTGGTAAAAATTGGTCATCGCTTCGCTTTTATATTATTTTTAAGCTTATTAATAGCAAGCGTGCTTGCACAACTTGCACTGCCAAATACCGTTAACTGGTTAATTGCACGATTTGTAGCAGGTTTTGCTGTTGCCGGTGTGTTTGTAGTTGTTGAGTCTTGGTTATTAATGACCAACACAGCAAAGTCGCGCGCTAAACGTTTGGGCTTATACATGACCTCACTTTATGGGGGCAGCGCCGTAGGCCAGCTTGCTATAGGGCCGCTTGGCACCGAAGGTTCAACGCCTTATTTATTTGTAGCCTCGCTATTATTTTTAGCTATTTTAGCCCCTTTATTAATAACCAAAGGTCAGCCCGAAAAACAGCACCTTGAAAAACTACCACTAAAAGAAATAAAAACACTAAGCCACCCTGCAATGCTCGGATGCTTAGCATCGGGCTTATTACTGGGCCCTATTTACGGCTTAATGCCGGTTTATATTTCAGCACAAGCTGATCAAGCTCAGTACACAGGGACACTTATGGCGGTTATTATTTTAGGCGGCATGGTCGTGCAGCCGCTTGTAAGTTACTTATCTACTCGGCTTGAAAAAAGCTTATTGATGGGTATGTTTTGTTTAGTAGGCGCAGCCGGTGCTGTGGGTATATTACAAGCAAACACTTTAGCAGGATTAATAGTGAGCTACTTAATACTAGGCGCGTGCAGCTTTGCACTTTACCCGATTGCTATAACACTTGCGTGCGACTCATTGCCAATGGCAAAAATAGTATCGGCAACTGAGGTTATGCTGCTCAGTTATAGTATTGGTTCGGTATTTGGCCCTATGCTCGCCGCAAATTTATCTGATGCACCTAACGGTATTGTGTTTTATTTAGCAGGCTGTTTAATCACTACCTGTATTTATATGTTTATTAAAAGCATTAAAAATATTCGCGCAGGTAAAACACCTGTTGCAGGCTAATTTTCAGCTTAAATACACACTTGTTTATTAACGGATTCTAGCTGTTAAATACCTTGCTTTAACAGCTAAAACTATTATTTACACAAAGGTCATTTATAAATAATGAAGTAATTATTTAGCAGTGAGTTTTTTATGTGGGCTCAAAAAAAACATCTTTTTCCACCCTTGGTTTTGCGTTGTAAAAAGCCACGGCATGGGCACTAACGATAAAATAGAATAATGCACATGAGGTTGTTTTCCTGCGGCATTTCCGGTATCGCCCAGTAAGCCAATTTGACTGTTTATGCTTACCACATCACCTGTACTTACCGAGTAGTCATTTAAATGTGCAAAGTAATGCACGCGCCATTTAGGCCCAAGCACCGCAACCACTTTACCACCGCGAGTTAACTCACCTGCAAATATAACAACACCGCTTGTTGAGGCAACTACGGGAGTATTTTTTGTGCCAAAAATATCAATTCCTTTGTGCACACCCGACCTACCCCAAGGTTCATACCAAAATGTATTATGGTTCCAATCTTTACTTGTGGCACCTTGTACCGGAATCATTATTTTTTCGGGAATTAGTAAGCCTATAATTAATAAAGTAGCTATTCCAATTGCAATCCACTTAAGTACTTTCACTTTTCAATCCTTGATATTTAAATAACTTATACTGGTAAATTATTAGCCATAATAACTGAACTCATCATGAGTCGTATTTATGGTTTTATTTATGGAGTTTTATTTGAATGAAATACCCGACTAACATGTACTAAGCTGATCAACTTCAAAACAGGTTTTATAAGCAATTGAGCACTGCCCGCTATAAACAACCATGTGCCACTTTGCACTAATGCATCATTTAAAAAGAAGAAACTGCCAATTAAAAACCACACAGCAATCAAAAAATCGTTAAACGCTCCCAGCGCTTCATATCGTCGCTGAATGGTAATATGCTCTTGCCCTAAATCTAAAATAAACTGATTACTGGAGTCCATAAGTACTGCTCACTCTTTTATTTCATAATTTAAAAAGCTTGTTTTCACAAGCTAAACCGCACCATACAATAACAAAATTTACGCAATAAAAAACGCTGGCCGATGCGAATCAGCCAACGTTTTTATTGTTTGTGCAATACTTAACTAATCGTTTATTTTTTATCTTTTTCTAAACGCTTTTTAAGACTTAATGCAGCGTCAGCGGCTAATAAACGCATAAATTCAGAGCCATTACTTTGCTCGCCTTGGCCTGCACCAATCACAATTTCAGGCACTAAACGGCTATTACCTAAGCTCGTAAATAAAGCAGTTTGAATTTTCACTTCTGCTTTTAGCGTTTCATCAAATACATACTTTGGATCAAGTGCAGCAGACTTAGCTCTTAAACGAGCCTCAGCTAAAACGTCCATACCTAATGCTTCTAAGCGTTGTTGCTTTAAAATCTCTTCTTGTTCTTTTGCAAGCTCGGCTTTTACAGCCACTCGTTGCTGCGCAGAAATAATAGCATTTGCCTTAATTCGTTCAGCATCAATTTGCTCTTTAATTTTAAGCTTTTCAGATTCAGCACGTTGCTTAGCAATTGCTTGTTCACCTAAAGCCACTTCAGTACGTGCTTGTTGCTCAGCTTTTTTAAGGTTTTGACGCGCTAGCGCTTCATCAGCAGCAGCTTGCTTTTGGGCTTCAAGACGAGCATTTACTTTGCTTTCGTAGTCAATATCAATAATGCTGGCATCAACTACTGTAATACCGTAAGCGCCTAAAATAGGTGCGTTACGCAGTGTATTACCCTCATCATCCATTTTAATATTAATAGTGACGCGCTGCTGTTTACTTAAATTACCTAAATCGTCAGATTTATCGCGCTCACCCGTACTAATAATTTGTTCAGTAACAAAAATACCGTTTGTTAATTGATCAGCAAAATCTTGGCTTAATTGACCATTACCACCAGAGTAATGCTGCTCTACCGACATCATACGCGCCGACGCTTTTACATTTTCAGTGGTTGCACGCATTAATAAATTAGATATTAATGTTTCTTGTGAACCAAACTCTTCGTGTATTTTAAGTAAACCACGTAAAGCACCCGATTCAGCTGCTGGTACATTGCCTGGTAATCTAAAACGAGAAACACCTCGTGCGCCACCCGTTGTAGTATCTAAAAATCGAATTGGTATTAGCGGTACAATTGCGCTTGCTGTTGCACCGGCATCGCCCGTAAAGTTAATCGAAATTACTTTTTTATAAGCCGATGTAGTACCAAACGCTTTTAAGTAAGGGCCGGCTTGATTTATTACGGTTAAGTTACCTGTAAAAGCCGATTGATGTACTAAACGCTCATCTGCTTCATTCCACGAAACAACTTGCGATGTAAGCGTTGCAATTACGGCTAATACAACAACAATTGATGAAACAACAATTACATTACGACGACCAAATCGACTCATAAATGAGTCACTTTTAACTGCTGGGACTGCTTTTTCGCTATCCATTTTTATTACTCTCCATGTTTAATTTCTTTTTAACAAAGTAAATAATTTCCTGTTCACTCAAATGTGCGCAAAAGCTACCAGAGCGATGTAACTCAACAAATGTTGCAAGGATTTCTTCTTTACCTTTAGCTGTTTTATCTTGGTTTTCTTGTGTTTGATTTTTTTCTGTTAGTTGAGTGATTAAATCATCCACTATCGTGTCTTTATCAAACAGTACGTTGTATTCTTTGGATTTTCTTACCCGACTTTTATGTACGTTGCTGTAAATTACATAAAGCGCAACGCATAAAATAATAACAAGTAAACTTAACCCTATAATATAAAAAATCATAAGCTCTACTTAAATTAGTTTAAATACTTAATGAGCAATAACAATTGTAAGTATTACTTAACAAATGTTAACCCAGTAATTTTACAGCAAACCCAAGTAAAAAACAGATTAAAAATAGTGTTCATCAGGTATACAGTAAAAACCGCACGTAAAAGTAAGCTTTTCAAACAAAAAAATGCCAGTCAGTTATTTACTGACTGGCATTAAACTAATATTTATTAAAGTGCTTTTTACATTATTCGCATTGCACCCAATCAATACCATTTTCACCGCACTCATGCAGCATTGTTCCATCTTCTTGGCGAGTATCTCTAAACCATTTCCCTTCAATCGTTTTAATAATACGTACGTTGTCTGTGGTTTTATATTTACGCCAAAAGCTAGCATCAATAGATGTTTCGTCATCAAACTTATAAGGCATAGCAGCGAGTACAGTAACTAAATCTTGAGTTTCTAAATCAGCAGCTTTGTCTTTAACATTTACCCAATTAGATAATGTTTGAAAGTCAGCATTTTCCTCTCTAAAGGCAAAGTCAGTTTGGTAAAACGATCCCGACTCAGTATAGCTAATGCTAAAACCTCGCTCGAACGGTGTATCTAAATTAGCACTAACGCATTCATCTGCTGTTGGGAAGTTAACCGATGGGCTTGTATTATCAACGCCATAAAGCACATTGCTTTGCTCAAAATTAACGTTCTCAATGCTAGAGCATCGGTAAGTACGATCGGCGTTAATGTAAACATCGTCTCTAACTGTTAATCTTCCATTTAACGATTCTTCACCCCAAGGCGTATCTGTTGAATCCAATCGAGACAAAATAACGTCAATTTTGTCGAGTTCGTCTGTATTTTGAAGCTTTACTTGCTCATAAATAAGTTCAGCGCCTGCAAAAATAACTTTATCGCGGTACCATGCATTTTCAAATCCATACTCTGCATCTTTTGCTGTGTCCTGGTAAATCACTGCTCTTACTTCTTCTGCATCAGGATACTGAGCATCTAGCTCTTGCTTGAATTTATAGGCAGCTTTTAATCCTTTAACAATCGCCTGTGCTCTGTCGTAAGCATCACTGTCACTATTGGCAATAAAATCTGAGTACATTTGTTCAGTCGACAAATTATAATGCGCAACCAAGTTTTGCATAACATTTGTTATTTCGCTTTGAAGGTTTGCAAGTAGCTCAGTATGTTCTTTAAGTGCATCACAACTTAAATTATTGTTACCACTTTTTTGTAATTGAAGGCTTAACTGCTCCCAAATAACGGTTGTTAAAGGGGATATATTTCGAATATCTTCATCAGTCAAAGCCTCAATTGAGGGCGGAAATGACATTTGATACGCTTGTGTTACCTCTCCTAAATCCTCGTCAATTGCACCAACCGGTACATCAACATACATAGTTGAATACGGCACACACAGCGCCTGCTCTTCTGTAAAATTAAAACTATAATTACCCGATTCTTCAGAGACTACAGAAGGTTCTGTTTGCTCATCAAAAGTACCATCGCCATCAATATCTAGCCATACTATTGCACCAGATACATAGCCATCAATAACCTTTCCAGTAAGAGAGATAGTGTTAACTTCTACGGGGTCTACTTTTATAGGGTCAGGCTTAGCTACAACTGGCTCTACAACGACCACTTTATCATCGCCACCGCCGCCACATCCAACAAGGCCTAGCGTAAACGCTAATGAAATAGCTAACTGACTTTTTTTAAAAAACATACAAAGACTTCCTTTTTTGCACTTTAATTATTATTAAAAATCATATTGTTATAAATTGAATTGGTTACTTTAATAAATAACAAGTAAATTTAAACAACAGAAATTTATTGAATTTTTATGGGGGGATGGCAACAAGTTAACATGCCCTGTACCTATATAGTGACACGCTATGTTAAATTTAGCCCTTACATTTGTTAATAAAATAAACATACTATTCACTTTTATTCACTAATATGAGCTATATGTACCAAGTTTAAAGGGGGTTGGTGGTAGATAGTTTTTTGTAAGCAAATGTGTTTTTAATACAAATACAAAAACCCCACGTTAAGTGTTATCTAACGTGGGGTTTTGCTACTCGCGAACTTTACAGCTAATTCAAGCTATAAAGTTAATCTCAAAGAGATAACTCTTTTTTAGCGCGAGTTAAGTTATGTGTTACAAGTGAGTTTTTAGAAATTTGAACCGCTTCATATAAATCAGATATACCAGCAGTGTCTTTTTGAGCCTTAATACGCGCTACACCACGGTTACTTAATGCAAACGATGTAAGTTCGCGTACTTTTAAACGCGGACCATGGCTTTGCTTAAGCAATGCAATTGCTTGTGTACAAATAGCTTCTGCTTCTTCGTAGTTTTTTGATTCAACAGTTAAAGCACAGCTATTAAACGATTTTTCAAATGCTGGGGCTGCTGTTACTGAGTCTTCAATAACCATTAATTTATAATCACCTTGATTAGCCATTGCAGCAGCTGAGCAAGTTAATAATGAGCCAAGAGCGATGGTTTTTAAAAGTGTAAATTTCATGATTATATTCCTAATTAATTAAGTCGTACTTGTTGCCGACAACTAAACTTTAGAGTGTTAGCTCAATTACCACAAACGATAAAAACAAACCTAATAAGTGAATAAATCTAACCTATAGACTTTAGTCTAATATTTGGTTTTAAATTTACCTAAATTACAAAAATTGAGTTCCTCTAATATATTAAAAAAGCCCTTAGTTTGGTTGCACTAAGGGCTCAGGAACTATGTGTAGATTTAAAAATCAAACTATTCCATGTATTTCTTTCCAATTACCTGGGTGTACCACATAGCCAAATAACGCATGCCCGCCGTATACCAATTCTGTATTCTCAGGTATCCATAACATTTGACCCGGATGAACCAAATGCGTTTCTCCATTTGCAGTTAGCTCAAAGCATCCTTCAATTACAAAAATAACTTCATCGTATAAAACGGTCCAAGCAACTTTCGCCCCTTCCCACTTAGCAAAACCCACTCCAATGTGAGGTGATATTTCTGTGCTTAAAGCTCGTGCCACATAAGCCATACCAAGGGTCTCCCCTCTAATATTAAAATCTAGATTTTTACTATCTACTAATTTAACTTGTTTCATATTTCGCTCCGGCTTAACCATTTAGCTAAGCTAATTCGGCTTTTAACACCAATACCTAAAAACGGCTCTGGAGGATTAAGGCTGGGCATACCTGTAACGTGTTGAATATCGTCGAGGGCTTCTGATTGTTCGCCCATCACTAAATCAGCTAATAATGTTCCCGACACAGTCCCCCACGCAATGCCTACACCGTTATCACATGCACTGGCATATACGCCATCATCTAATTCGCCAAAAAAGTTGGTAAAATTACGAGAAATTGCATAAGTACCTCCCCACGAATGGGTAAAAGGAACGTCAATTAACTGAGGATAACGTGCTAAAAATACTTTACGGTGATCATCCTGAATCTGTTTACGCACATTTTCATTTACAGTGGAACTAGCACCGTATTTATCGACATGCTTGTAAGTATTACGAATTAATATGCGGCGATCGGCTGTCATTCTTATCGTTGTACCAGCATGATCTGCGGGTGTTAAGCCCCAATCTAACAACCCGGTATACGCTTTCATTTCATCATCGTTTAAAGGCCTGGTCCAACTAGCAAAAGTCATGACAGGTAATAATCGATTTTTTAAAAAGCCAAACTCTCGCGTAAATATACTAGTACCAAGTAGTAACTTAGGTGTTTTAACTACACCATGCTTAGAGTGCAGTAGCCACTTCCCATGCTCTTTAGATAAGTTATTTATTGGCGAGTTTTCTAATACCTCAACATTATCAGGAAGGTTATCTCCTAACCCGCATGCTAAAGCCGCAGGCTGAACTAAATAACCACCAGGTGTATAAATAGCGCGACTGTAATAGTTTGTACCCAATACTTTAGAAAGATCATCTCCATTTATATGTTGGTAAGGCTCACCTAAATCTTTCATTAAGTGTTCAAAATGATCTAAGTAAGCTTCACCACGCTCACCGACTGCACCTTGATATTTACCAGCTGCAGACCATTGGCAATCAATCTTATATTTCGACACTAAACTCGAAAGCTGATCTATCGCTGAGCGATTAAGCTTAAGTAGCTTTTGCTTATGCGCAGGATCTGGATGCTCTAATGAAAATTTATGCGGTAGATCAATTACAAAGCCTGAGTTTCGACCCGATGCTCCTTGCCCAATACGCTGCGCATCAACCAATATAATACGTGCATTAGGCGCATGCAAAGCTAGTCGCCTAGCCATTGCAAGCCCAGCGAACCCGCCACCTAGTACAACGTAATCGGCAATTTGTTCACCTGTTAGTCTAGGTTTTTCTGGTGTTTTAGTTATTGCATGATACCAACCACATGTAGCATCATCGTTTGGTAAATGAATCATTTATTACTCCGCTACAGTAAGCTGTTTTGTATTAAGCTGCTCAAATAAGTGGCTTCTATTTATCTGAGCTTGTTTACCCAAAAGGGCAAAACCTAGTAATAAACCATCAACAGAATAAAACCGAGCAGTTAAACCATCATCAATCTGCTCTATTTGCCACTCACCAAGTGCCCCTACTGCCGCAGGATAAATAGATAAAGGCATGATTGGAGTTTTCACTATCACTGGTGAACATGTAAAAATAGCTTTGGTCAAGTCGCCTAATAAACAAGAAACCAATGAAGGCACAAGCTGATTAATTGGCGCTATAAATGGCTGCCAGCCTTGACTTGTTTCGGCGCAATCACCCAATGAAAAAATAGTTTCATCACTTGTTTGACCATAGTCGTTAACCTTTATACCTCGGCCAACTTCAAGGCCAGCTTGCTCTGCTAATGCTGTATTTGGTTTTAAGCCAACGGCCGATATAACTAAATCAGCTTCAATTACTTTTCCACTTTGTAAATGTAATTGAGAACTTCCACCAGGCTCAGCGTCAATATGAGAAATACTGTCTTCTAAAAACCAAGAAACCCCAATATCGGTCAATGATTTCTTTAAACGCTCTCCTAATATTTGTGGAATTAAGCGCTCAATTGGCCATTTACCTAAACCAATTACACTCACGTCATAACCACTTGCACTCAAATCGTTGGCAAATTCACAGCCAATTAAACCATCACCTAGAATAGCGATGCGTTTTTTTCCTGTAAGCTCATTTTTAAAACAGCGATAGTCTGTTAAATCATTAATACTTAATACATTACTACAATCGCCAGCAATCGGAATTTTAATAGCAGAAGCACCAGTGGCTAGTACTAACTTGCTATATTCATAACTGCCAATATTAGTATTTAGGGTCTGCTTATTCCTATCAATCTTTTCTACTCGAGTATGAGGGTAGACACGAATATTAAGCCTTTGCTCCCACTCTAACGCACTTTCATTTTGTAAATCGTCACAACTTTTACCTAATGCAAATGAATTAGATAGTGCCGGTTTACTATAAAGCGCGCCGTTATCAGCAGTAATAACAGTAATAGGGACCGTTGAAGATTGCTTACGAAGTGCTGCCGCTACTTGATAACCACTATGCCCACTGCCAATAATAACAATCGGTTTTAAAGTAATGTCTGATTTTAGGTCTTGTGCTGCAATAGGTTGAGCCTGCTCGATTAGCTCCACATGACTCGCTACTTGAACGTCGTCTTGTGTGATCTCCATCATTTCAAAATCAGCTTTACCTACTAAACAATCTGGGCAGACCCAATCTTCTGGTACATCTTCCCAACGAGTGCCTGGTAAAATGCCATCAGCTGGCCAGCCTTGAGCCTCATCGTAAATAAGACCACAAATAATACAGAGCCATTTTTTCATATCTCTCATCCTACTGACTTTATTTAAAACACCTGTTGCATTCACTTTATTGAATAAAAAAATAAGAAGTGAATGCGAGTAACAAGCCGAAATATTGTTTTAATGATGCAAACGAATCGCAATATTGCGGGTTTGAACATAGCTATAAATTGCTTCTTGGCCTTTTTCTCGCCCAAAGCCAGACAAGCCCACACCACCAAAAGGGGTTTCAATACCACCGGCAAACCATTCATTAACAAACACTTGGCCACCTCTAAGTTGCTGAGCAACATTAAATACATGGTTTAAGCCCTCACCAAACACACCCGCAACTAAACCAAAGTCGGTTCCATTAGCAATAGCAACAGCTTCAGTGTCTGTATCAAACGGCATAACAACAAGTACAGGGCCAAATACTTCTTCTTGCGCTATTGTCATTTCTGGCGTTGCTTCAATTATGGTTGGTGCTACAAAGTAGCCAGGCATATCAGGTATATAGCCACCGGTGATGATTTTTGCGCCTTCTTTTTTAGCTTGCTCGATCATTGCCATAACACTGATTTGCTGCGCTTTTGAGACAACAGGCGTTAAATCAGCTTGCTCTTCGCCAGAGCCAATCAATAAGCTTTCAGCCATTTTTACCACTGCGTCTTTCACTTCTGTATAACGGCTTTTATGTACTAATAAACGCGACATAGCAGAGCAAACTTGTCCAGCATTAAAAAATATCCCGCTGCGTACACTACTTACAACGTTTTGTAAATCAGCATCATGTAAAACAATAGCGGCAGATTTACCGCCTAATTCCATTACTGAAGGTGTTGCTCTCGCAGCAGATGCTTTAAGAATATGCTGCCCTGTAGGCACTGAACCCGTAAAAACAATTTGATTTACTTCAGCGTGTTCAACTAAATGGTTACCTATAACTGAGCCTTTTCCGCAAAGTAAGTTTATTGATCCCTTAGGAAAACCACAGTTTTCAAGTGCCCTAATTAAATACACCATGCCTACTGGTGATATTTCAGGGGATTTAATAACTACGGCATTACCTGCAGCAAGCGCCGGGGCTAGAGAGCGTGCACAAATAGACACTGGAAAATTCCAAGGCACTATTTGAACCGATACACCCATAGGCACATATTGAGTAAAATCAATGTAGTCTTTACCAAGCGGAATAGAGGTACCTTCGAGTTTATCCGCCATACCTGCGTAGTATTCAAAATAGCGAGCCGATTCTAAAAATTCGTCTTTAGCATCTTGCAAAGATTTACCATTTTCGCGACATAGCTCGAGCGCCCCTTCATCAGCAATATCTCGTATTGCTTGCGCCGCATTGAGCATCCAGTGTGCGCGCATCGCAGGGCGTATATCGTTTAACTCGCCGCTATTAACGCATTGTCTAGCCGCTGCCATCGCTTTATCGGCATCGTTAATCGTCGCACTGGCAATTGTTGCGTATAACTGCCCAGATGCAGGATTAATTACATCTATATGGGTATCAGCATTAAGCCATTGACCGCCTATATAATTAAGGTAATGTGCCATCACTCTTGCTCCGTCGCCGATTTAACTTGTTTTGCTAACCATGTTTGAAAAAAGTGAGTTGGCTTGTCCATTTCCGGAGAAAAAGCACCACCACCAAATCCAGGAGAGTAACGTCCTTGCTGCATGCCTTCAACCGCAATAATGTCTTCGCTAAATACCACGCGCCAAGACTCAACGGTCGACGTTCTACATGCCGCATATTCATCTTTCATTGCCTCGTCACCCACATAAAAAATGCGTAATCGCTCAACTGTTTTATCGGTATTTACCGGGTCAATCATCATCGCAAATGCATGGTCGGCTTGAATGCCAATTAAAACATTAGGAAATAGCGCAATATATTCGGCTTGACGTAACTTGTCCTCAGGCCAGTTAGGGAATTTAGGTAAGTGTGTACCGGCGGTATCAGAAAGGTTATACGCTAAGCTACCCTGACCAGAGAAATGCTCATTAAACATAATGTTATAATGATCTTCTAACTTAGAGTAACTATTTAAAGCGGGGTGTATCCAAGGTAAGTGGTAGGCTTCACAAAAGTTTTCTATTGTTAGTTTCCAGTTACTATTTACTTCTATTTCAATGTGTCCGCTCATATTTACGCGACGCAATAAATCTAAACCGTCATTACCAATAAATTGTTCCCAACGTTTTTCAAGCGGTGCAATGTGCTCTTCAAAACTTGCAGCATCGCCCGACAAGTTAACAAAAACCATATCCATCCAAATGGCTGAGCGCAGTGCTTTTAACCCATGATTTTCACACTTAAAGCGCTCGTCTTTATGCTTTGCAATACCACCAATATGAGGAGTCCCCTTTAAGTTACCGTCCAGATCGTATGTCCAAGAATGATAAGGGCAGCGGATCATGCCTTGTACTTCACCCTCTTCATGAATCAGCTTCATGCCTCGGTGACTACATACATTATGAAAAACCTGCACATCGCCTTGGCGGTTTTTCATTAGTAAAAGTGGTAAATCCATAAAGTTAATTGGCTTTACGTAACCATTTTTTGTCAAATCAGAAGCGAAACCAACACAGACCCATGTGCTGCCAAAAACCTGATCGCGTTCAAATTTAAAATACTCTGGATTGGTATAAGCCTCATTAGGCATCCCTGTGGCCTCATGAATAGGATTAAGTACACGATCAATCTGCTGAATAGGGATTATTTTTTGTTTTACATTGCTCATGCTATTTCTCCAAACGGTGTGTGTGATGAAAGATAAGTCCTAACTTTTAATTTAAGAAAAACAAATTAAGCGTTTTTATTTAAATTAAACTCTCAGGTCATAACTACATTTTGTTATCAACTGACTTGATTTTGATTAACAACAGCGCACTAAACAAACGATTTTTGCGCTACCTATCGATGAGTTTTTATCATGCATAATTGTTGAACTTAACACCTGAAAAGGCTTTAGAGTAATAGCACTAAATCTCATGCATAACTAAAACTCATGGATTGATGAGAATTTATAATTTGTAATGAGATGGTAAATTTTCTAGTTTTCAAACACTATTTAACAAAAAGCAATAAAAACACACACTCACAGGACAACACATGACACACTCCACAATAAGAGCTAAGTCCGGAATTTTTAAGGGACTCAACCCCACGGTTACCATTGCTTCCAAAGTAATTTTAATCGCCTTCATTTTATTTATTGTGATACTCGCTAATAAAGCAGGTCACTACTTTGAAACTCTCGCTACTTTCTTACTTTATAATATGAAGTGGTTTTCTATTGGCTTAGTTTCGCTCGTGGTCGCCTTTTTGATTTATCTTATGGTTAGTCGTTATGGCCATATTAGATTAAGCGAAAACGATAACGACAAGCCCGAATTTAGTTTTTGGGCTTGGATTTCAATGTTGTTTTCAGGCGGGATGGGAATAGGTTTAGTTTTTTGGTCAGTCGCAGAGCCTATGTGGCATTACGCAGATAATCCATTTACCGAAGGGTTAACCGACGAATCAGCCTCAATGTCAATGCAGCTAACTTTTTATCATTGGGGTCTTCATCCATGGTCACTTTTTGTTATTGTCGCACTAGCCCTCTCTTACTTTTCTTATCGTAAAGGCCTACCATTCACTTTTAGATCTATTTTATATCCTATCGTAGGGGAACGTATTTACGGCCCAATTGGTCATATTGCCGATATTATTACCGTTGCTGTAACTGCCTTTGGTATAGCCCAAACTTTAAGCCTCGGTGTTATACAAATAAACTCCGGATTACAACAAACTTTTGGTATTGATATAAGCCTAACAACACAAACTATTTTAATTGTTACTTTATGTACCATCGCTGTTGGCTCAGTGCTTTCAGGGGTTGGCCGAGGTATTCGTTTATTATCGCAGTGGAATATGCTGCTTTCTCTATTATTAGTATTAATTGTTTTAGCGATTGGACCTACTCGATACATCTTTAATATTTTTTTCGAAAGCACTGGTAACTATCTTCAAAATATTGTGCAAATGGGATTATGGACCGACACACAAAAAGACACCAATTGGCAAAGTTCGTGGACTAGCTTTTACTGGCCATGGTGGATGACCTGGGCGCCATTTGTAGGCATGTTTATTGCGCGTATATCTAAAGGTCGCACAATTCGTGAACTTATAGGCGGTGCACTGATAGCACCGACAGCCATTGCATTTATTTGGTTATCTGTATTTGGTGGCAGTGCATTAAAAATAGAGCAAGACGAGCGAAACGCCTTTGAACAAAATAACGTTGCAGCTCAAGTAAGCAATTCAGAGCAAGTAATTAAGCAAGATGTATTTATAGGTGGAACAGTCCTTAAGGCCACAAAAGAAGACAGCACGCGCGCACTGTTTACATTATTTAATAACTTAGATGAAGGTTTATTAGGGACGATACTCAGTATTCTAGCGTGTATATTGCTCGCAACTTACTTTATCACCTCTGCAGATTCAGGAACGTTAGTCCTGTGCATACTTGATGCCGCAGGCGATACAGAACCACCTAAATCTATACGTGTCTTATGGGGAGTTGCAATTGCGGTAATTTCATGGGTATTAATTTATGCAGGCGGATTACAAGCAATTAAATTTGCCTCCATTATTATTGGTTTTCCTATCTCGATTTTTATTTTAATGATGGGTGTAACGCTATTTTATAGCATTCGACGCGAGCCAAAACCTTGGGCAATGCTTCCACAACATGTTCGCCCTGGTAAAGATCAACTCGATGAACCAATAAAGCATACTAATACAATCAACTAATCTGCTAAATGATCAAATAATACGCGCTGCTCTTAGGTTTGCTTCTAAGGCAGCGCATTCATACTATTAAATATCAGAATCTAAACGCCAAATTCTAACCTTACAACAGAGGGTAATTAAACGAGTCCTCGTTCACCTACCTCATCTGGAATTTGTTGTAACAACCATTCTCTAAAGTGCTTAACGCTTGTTGGCATACGACCACGATTATTAGGTTCTATCATAGAAAACTTAGAACCTGTAGTAAGTACATGTTCTGTTGGCCGGATCAATACTCCACTTTGTAAGTATTCATCAACTAGTGACCCCCACGCTAATGCAATGCCTTGACCGTTAATTGAAGCTTGTAAAAGCATTGGGTAGTTATTAATATTTATACGGTTTCTTGGCTCAAGTTGCTCAAGCCCAACACCCGCAAACCACTCTTCCCAGTTAACCCAGCCCATTTGTGTTTCATCTAGGTGTAAAATTGTTTTAGTAAAAATATCTTCCGGTTTAGTTGGACTGCCTATTTTTTCTAAATAAGAAGGGCTACACACCGGAAAAACTTCTTCGCAAAACAACGTTGTTATATTCATATTGGCAGGTTGGGTTCTGCAGTAAAATAAAGCGAGATCACACTCCAAGCGGTTTAAATCAATCTCGTTATCGGAGGCTAAAATACGCAAATCAATATCATCGTGTAAATTTTGAAACTCGGCGACTTTAGGTAACAACCATAACGAAGCCATGGCATTTGTTGTTGCTACAGTTATTTTTTTATCACCTTGCCATTTTTTAACTTGCCCAGTTATATCTGCAATATCAACTAAAGAGCGGCTGATTGCCTGATAATATTGAAGCCCCGTTGGTGTTAAATGAATACTTCGGCTTGCTCTAATAAAAATAGCCTTACCTAAGTACTCTTCTAATTGTCGAATTTGACGGCTAATTGCCCCTTGCGTCACATTTAACTCTTTTGCAGCAATAGTGAAGCTTGAATGTCGTGCAGACGCTTCAAATGCCACTAAACTATTTAACGGCGGTAACGGATTAATTTTCATATAGCTTCCTACTTTGTCTCTACTCAATAGAAACGACTGACCAACCAATTTGAGAATACATACACGTTTATAAGGTATAAATTAAGGTGAGTAATTTGCAGGTAATTGTTGTGGTCAACTCATTGTTCGCTTGAGTTTTTCTACCAAGTCGATTGCCAGCAACCTATCATCTCAAATAGACTAATTCACTGTAACCGATTATAAAAAGTAATATAAGAGCATAAACTTATTTCAAGCAAAGCTTATGCTCTTCTTTTTTAAAAATAATAACCAATATTAATATTAAAACGGCGCTCAGTTTCATCGCTGTCACCAGCAATTGAGCCACCAACAAACGGCTGGTTTTTAGCGTGTACTAAGTCAAAATAGGTGAACAATCCACCGGCAGCAACTGAAAACCCTGTTACGTTCATCCAAGTATCTGCACTGCTATCAGATTTATCGTAAATTACTCCGTAATCATTATAAAACTGCAAAGCGGTTACAGGCCCCCATTTTACAGGTAAGTTGTAAGCAATATTTGCATTGGTTGTAGTGGCCTCAGCAGCAATACTGTCATAAAACGAGTACGCACCTACAGCCATGGTGTTTGCGTTTTCTATATCGTAATTGTATTCGCCATGTTGAAACTGTAAATTCCACGGCCCTAAATTACTATTCACATGCACTGCCCACGCATAATAATCACCCGCTCTGTCTACACCATCATGTAATCCACCACTTAAAGCAGAAAAGCCAACCTCAGTCTTCCCTTTATCGTGTTCAATATGATAGCCATAACGCGCGGAAAATGTATTATATTCAGCAAGTGGATTATCAAGCTCTGCGTATGTCCCCTCCTGCGCGCTCCTAAAACCCACTACATCATATGAATAACGATCACTACGGTTATCAACATAGCCATCTATGCCACCTAGCTCATCATTTTTAAAAAAGCCTAAATCAAGCTGCCAATTATCTGCTATTTTACGTTTAAATATCACCCCTAAATCGTGGTCATCCTCGAGCCCAATGTAGTAATTAGTACTAAAAAAATAGCTGTGCGAATTATAAGGCCAATTACCAAATGGTACCTTTGTAATACCGGCTTGTACTTGCCAAATGTCAGCAAAATCATATGCTGCATAAGCATATTTAACTGCGGTCATATAATCAAAAAAACGGATCTCGGCATTTAGTTTTACACCACCTACATCGCCTGTAAAATTTATCCTAAAAATATCAAAATCAAAATCCCCACCTCTGTTTTTACTGCCATCCTCGTACGACGTATAACTGTAGTTAGTACGAACAGCCCCACCTACTTTTATTCCTCCTGCTTTTTGCTCAGCTACAACATCTTGCGCTTCGCCACTATTTGATAGTTTTTCAGTATTGCGTTTTATGGCATTTATTTCATTTTTATTGGCGTTTGCAAGCTTAAGCTGTAAATTTTCAACCTGTTGCTGTAATTCGCTTAATTGCTGTTTAACTGTGTCTAGATCATCGCTTGCATTAGCACTACAGGTAACAACCCCCATAGCAACGGCTAAAGCCGATAGTTTAAAAGCTCTCATTGTGTGTCCTTGTGTGCCGTGTTGATGTTTTATTATGTGTAGCATTACTCGTTTTTTTATTACTTTTAGCTTTGTATTCACGTAAACAGGCAATAATACAATTACAAAAAAAACAATAATTCCATTAAAAAGTAAGCCTAATCACACGTTAAAACCAACCGCGTAAAAGCAATAATGCTAATAAAAACAGATGTTTTTCGGTATATTAAATATGACTAATAATTATTAACCACATTTATTATTTATTAAAATTAGCTCTCAAATTCTGCTTAACATTTCAGCAACAAACAAACTACTTTTTTGATAGGTCACCATGAGAATTAATCATCAATTAATTCTAAGCGAGGCTATAAGTGCACAGATTTAAAACACAAGGGATGCTGGGCGTTATATGAGGAGTGTTACTTTTATATTGTGATGATGTATGTAATGCATTTTATCAATGCTATAAACACGAAAAAGCCGATGTTGGGGTTTAACCCAACATCGGCTTTTTTACTCTCGCTATTTCATATCATGCTTTAGTAAGCACTTTATAAAACGCGTTATAAAGGTTTTTTATAACGATAACTCTTCTTTAGCGCGAGTTAAGTTGTGCGATACCATTGAGCTGTTAGACAATTTTGATGCTTCGTATAAATCAGCAAGTGCAGCAGTGTCGTTATGCGCTTTTAAACGTGCAACACCACGGTTGCTTAATGCGAATGACGTAAGTTGGCGTACTTTAAATTTAGGGCCATCTGCGTCTTTTAAAAGTGCGATTGCTTTAGTACAAATTGCTTCCGCTTCAGCGTAGTTTTTTGACTTAACATTTAGTGCGCAGCTATTAAATGATTGCTCAAGTGGCTGTGGCGCTGTTGCAGTTTCAATAACCATTAATTTGTAATCACTTTGATCAGCCATTGCAGCAGCTGAACATGTTAATAGTGAGCTAAGAGCGATAGTTTTGATAAGTGTAAGTTTCATGGTCATATTCCTGATTAGTTAAGCCGTGCTTGTTGCCGACAACTGAACTTTAGTGAATTACCACAACCCCGACAAACGATTAAAACAAACCTAATAAGTGAGAAAAATTAACCTATAGACCTTAGTCTAATACGTTTAAACTTTTTCTATATATTTAAATAACTTACGCACTATCTTACGTGCCTAAAATCGCTACTTTGCATTTTAAAATACATATAATTATTTATGCTTTTATTTAGTCGGTTTTATTTTAAACACCTTACTTTGGCATAGCTGAATAACAATCAAACAAATTTATACATTTAATTACATGCAATACTAAGTTATGTATTTATAATTGTAGCTCTGGTAACTTTTCATCATTAATGGATTAACTTTTTTGAAACACACACTTCCTCTTTTTGTTTTATTAAGCACGCTTTTATCATTTAGCCAAAATGCTAACGCAAGGCTTTTGCTCGGTAATGACATGCCTAACACCGGTATGTTTATAAAATCAGAATTTAATGGCGATAGCAGCATTACATCTGCGGGTGTAGAAATGATGGTTAAGCAAAATTACAGTAACTTTGGTGTTGTTTTTACAAGCGCAATTGGCGCGGCAGTAATCAATAATAAACAAGGCGAGCAAGAAGAATTTATAACGTGGGACAATGGCATGAAGCTTGGTTATTTTAATGACTTTTTTATATACGCCGAGCTTGGCTTAGATCTGTTCGAACTCGCCTTTAAAAACGATAGGGGCGATAACACCTACCAAATAGAAAAATCGAACAACGACATAGATGGTTACGCAGGTATAGGTGCGGGTTATCACTTTAAGCCATTTAAAATAGAAGTATTTACCCGAGCACGCCAAATAGATGGCGACTACTGGGAAGCACAAGAACATATTTACAGCGGTGTGCAGCTCAGCTTTACGTTTTAATTGCCCTTTTTGTTTTATAAGAAAAATAAAAAGCGTGTGAAATACAGCTATTTCACACGCTTTTTAAAAAATTATATTTAACGGATAGTTTTGGCTACTTTACCAATACTCAAACCCTGAATTAAAATAGAAAACACCACAACCGCATAAGTAAGAGCCAACAAAATATCGCGCTCGTTCCCATCAGGTAGTTGCAATACCAATGCAACCGAAATACCACCACGCAAGCCACCCCAGGTTAAAACTTTCCACGCACCAGATGGCAACTCTAATTGCTTATTAAATGTAGTGGTTGTTATACCCACAACAATTAAACGTGCGAGTAACGCTATTAAAATTGTTAAGCCACCAGCAATAAACAAGTTACTCGAAAATGCAATCATGACGACCTCAAGCCCTATGAGTACAAATAAAATGGCATTTAAAATTTCGTCAATCAGCTCCCAAAATAAATCAACGTAATGGCGTGTTTTGTCGCTCATAGCCATACTGCGACCATGATTACCCACCATTAACCCCATCATTACCATTGCAAGTGGGCCCGACAAATGCCAATGGCTAGCCAGTGCATAACCACCAATAACGCCTGCTAAAGTAAGTAGTACTTCTTCTTGGTAACTATCAATACTTTTAAGTAAGTAATATAAAATACCACCTAATACCAAACCAAAAACAATACCGCCACCGGCTTCAACCGCCAGCGTGTGTGCTACATAATAAGTTGTAGGAATATCACCACTTGATAAAACACCCAATAAAAGCACAAAAATAACCACGCCTATACCATCGTTAAACAACGATTCACCCGCAATCACGGTTTCAATACTTTTAGGCGCCCCCGCAGATTGTAAAATTCCCATTACCGCAATAGGATCAGTTGGCGAAATTAATGCGCCAAACAATAAACACCAAATAAATGCTAAATCAAAACCAAGCAAAGGAAGTACTAAATAAAGCGCGCCTGCAATAATAACCGTTGATAGCAACGTACCAACACAGGCCAAAATACCGATTGGCAATTTATAGCGCCTTAAATCGCTAACATTTACATGTAGCGCCCCAGCAAAAAGTAGCATAGAGAGCATGCCATCGAGCAAAACTTCAGTAAAATCTAACTGATCGAGTAAGCTCACTTCGTAATCTATAAGATCATCAAACCCTAAAAAGCCCAAAAATATAGCGCCGATAGATAAAAGCATCGAAATAACCATAACGCCAATGGTTGTTGGCAAGCCAATAAAGCGATGGTTTACATAGGTGAGTAACGCGGTAATTGATAAAAATATCGCACTTATTTCAAGTACGCTTAGGCTGGTTCCTGTTGCCATGGTTTAAATCTCAATATTTATTTAATGATACCTTGCTCAAACAAGCAAAGCAGAAGGGTTATTATTTTTTATACGGTTATCTCGCATTATATTCGCGTAGCCTAAACAAGCATACCCAAAATATTAATTATAAATACACACCCTACTCTATTAACGTATTTAAGGTATTAACTTACGCATTAAATAAAACAAAAAAGCCCATGTTAGGAATTAACCTAACATGGGCTTTTTTACTCTCGCTATTTTATATCATACTTTTTTAAGTATTTTATAAAGCGCTTATCAAAGATAAGTCTTCTTTAGCGCGAGTTAAGTTATGCGATACCATTGCACTTTTAGACATTTCATTTGCTTCGTATAAATCAGCAAGGCCAGCTGTGTCGTTGTTCGCTTTTAAACGTGCAACACCACGGTTGCTTAATGCAAACGATGTAAGTTGGCGTACTTTAAATTTAGGGCCATCTGCGTCTTTTAAAAGTGCGATTGCTTTAGTACAAATTGCTTCAGCCTCAGCGTAATTTTTTGACTTAACATTCAGTGCGCAGCTATTAAATGATTGCTCAAGTGGCTGTGGCGCTGTTGCAGTTTCAATAACCATTAATTTGTAATCACTTTGCTCAGCCATTGCAGCAGCTGAACATGTAAGTAGTGAGCTAAGAGCGATAGTTTTGATAAGTGTTTTCATGGTCGTAGTCCTGTTGGTTAAGCCGTGCTTGTTGCCGACAACTGAACTTTAGAGAATTAACACAAAACCGACAAACGATTAAAACAAACCTAATAAGTGAATAAATCTAATCTATAGACTTTAGTCTAATGCCAAATTACTAATTTACAGCAATTGGTATTTATATAATCAACAACCAAACCCACACCTTATTTAGTGCGTTCAAGTAACTTAACTACTTGGCTTACAACCATTTCTGGCTCATCATTTTGCGGGTAGTGATAGCTTTTATTTGTTATTACTATTTCACCTTGAGGAAAGGCATTAGCCCACTTTGAATGTAAGTCGCCCCACATTTCACGCGCTTTGTCGGTAAAAAATAATACAGATGGCTTTTTATACTTTTTAACTGAGGCAATTACTGTCACGGGTATATCAGTAATTTGTGGATAATTAGGTAGCGGGCGTTTTGCCCAAAAATCTAAATACTGATTCGACATTCCATTTTTCATATCGTCGAGCTTTATTGCTGCAATTTCTTTTTCAGCGCGTGGCAAATCAATCGCGCGCATAATATCTACATCGTGCTCTGATGCAGGCTCAATTAACATCAACGCCTTAATCTGATTAGGGTATGTCGCAGCAAATACACGCGCAATATAAGCACCATAAGAATGCGCAACATATACAACAGGCTCTTCTATTTTCAGTGTTTTGAGTAATAATACAGCCTCAGCTGCATATTCTTCTGAGCTATAGTTTTTCTTTATTTGCGTAGAACCACCATTACCAATACGAGAATACCGTATAACTTTACCGTGCTTGGTAAGTGATTCAAAAACCGGGTCCCAATCACTTAAACCAGCAGAGCCGCCCGCTTCAAGTAAAATAGTATGTTTACCTTTACCAGCTAGCTCGTATTCAACGTCAAAGCCATTTACTTGAACTTTAGCCAGTCCAGCTAAAGCACTAGTAGATATAAGGAATGAGCAAAGGAATGTTACTTTTAATTTTAATCTCATTGTATTAGGTAGATCTTTCTTTTATTAAATTAACTAATTTTTAAAGTTAGTACATGCCTTTAGTGTCTGCCTTAAATATTCTTGGCTATTAACTCTGCTTTTAACAAACCACCTTTAGTAAGTAACTTAGGAGCGAAACTTGGATTACGTTTAGATTTGTAAGCATCAAGTATTAACTTAAGACCATGCGCTTCTAACAATGAGATATTTACTTCAGTATCCATTTCGGCGGACTCAATGAAATCATCTGAAAAGCTGGGGGCGATGATCAACACTTGTGCAACGCGCTTACCCTGGTTTTCTGCACGAGTTACATAGGCTTTTACTTGGCGCGATGTTGTTGAATATTTGGCAAAATCTCCATTTTTACATGTTTTTGCTTCACCTATAATTATATCGTTATCACTGAGTGAAATTACGATATCTGCTTTATCTTTAGCGGTATTTAAGTCTTTACGAAGGTCCTCGTCGATATTAAGCTCTAGTAGTTCAAAAATTGCTTTTGTGACTTCTTCAAACTTAACACCAATATCAGCTTCTGTTACATCTGCACCAGCTTCTCTAAGAGTATTAATATCGCGGCGCGCTAGTGCGTCGTAATTTTCAATTAGTTTATCAGTCGCGTTAGCAAAACTTTCTAAAATAGCAAAACGCGCATTACCTCGTTTAGATAGCCCCATACTATCTCTAACTTCCCTTACTTCATCATTTGAAAGTAAATATAGAATATCGTGAGGTGTAATACTTAAGGCACGTAATTGTTCAGTATCTATTATTTGATTAGCTTCAAGCTCAAATGCTTCTTTAAGCACTACCTGCATTGTTGGGAAATGTTCTTCTAATGTTTTTAGAAGCTGCTTAAATCCACTAGCACTGAGGGAATCAAACTCCTTTTCTGTTGCACCTGATAGCGATGACAGTATTAAACCAATACGTTCATCTAAAGTAGTACCAAGTTTTTCTGTGTCAATTTCTAAGTCTTGTATTAACTGTTTTAAGCGTTCTTTACGTTGATTTTGATTATCTTCAACATTGTGAATATCGTCTGATAATAATTTAGCTGCGCTAAGTCCTGAATGAATAATTGTTTGAATCTTATCAGTTCGGCTTACGCCTCTTATTTTACGCCCATGCGCTTTGAGTGCATTTGAAAGCTCAGCGTCTGTAAGAGTTCTAAGGATTCTTAATATATATTTATCAGCTAAATCTTTCCCTTGAATTTCATTAAGTAAAGTTACTATTTCATCTGGAATGAACACTTCTTGGCGCTTTTTACTTATAAACAATAACCCCATATCCCTCAGGCTATTTAAAGCATCCAACACTCCATTTTTAGGAATAACATCGACTAAATGCTCTACAGCAGCGCATTCATCTGTTGTTAAATTCAACTCATCTGCAAGCACATTCAGAATGCTGCGCTCATCGTCAGTTACTTTAGCATCGCGATTGTTCTTTTCATCATTAAAGTATGCTTCTTTCATGCACGAATGATAAATTTTCAAGGCGCGATTTCTTTCTAAAATGCTTTCAGTCGAATTTTGTTGGATATACTCTTTAAGCTCTTTAGAAAGCCTTGATAATTCAGCCCACTCTTTCTCATAAAGCGATTCAATCCAGCTAATTCGAGCAACTCCATTCCCATCACGACTCAAAATATTAACTAGCAAGTTGAGTTGTGCTGTACTCATTAATATTTGATCTTTTACAGAGCATTTAAAAAAATCTCTGACCGTATGGAATAATTGGGTAATTTCGCTACCAGATGCGTTTTTAATTTGACCGTCAATATTGTCTATTGTTTTAGCTAGTTTTTTATTATTCTTAGCAGCATCAGAACAAAGGCGGTCGAGACACGAAATGAATTTAGATTTTTCGACTTGGTTAACAATTGATAAAACTTGATTGAGTTTCATTTTTACAGAGTCCTTTCGTATAATATGATTACAAATGTAACAGTTAATTTTATTCGCAGCAATAAAGCCCACTTTGGAACTACTTAATTAAGCATTAGGTAAGTCCTTGCCCTCAAAATTAAAAAAGTGTACTAACACATCATTTATCACCCAAACCTATAAACTCCCTCGCCCATATGCCATAATCTAAATAATTCATTATTTTAGTAACTTGGCGCGTATTTAGGCGTTTTTAAGTTAACTACTCAGGGTTTTCAGCATGGCATATCAAGAGCAAAATCAAGCAACAATCTATTGGCACGACTATGAGACGTGGGGGGCGAGCCCTCAAAAGGATAAGCCGAGCCAGTTTGCGGGTATTCGTACCGATCTTGATTTAAATATTATTGGCGAGCCGCTTATTGAATATTGTAAGCCGCAAGCGGATTACTTGCCTCACCCTGAGGCGTGTTTAATTACCGGTATTACGCCACAAGTGGCGATGAAAAAAGGCTTGGTTGAAGCTGAGTTTATAGCAAAAATTCATGCTGAATTTAGTGTACCAAACACCTGTGTTGCCGGTTATAACAGTATTCGGTTTGATGATGAAGTAAGCCGTTATAGCTTTTATCGTAATTTTTACGACCCGTACGAGCGCGAATACAAAAATAACAATAGCCGATGGGATATTATTGATTTAGTGCGTGCTTGTTATGCGCTGCGCCCTGAAGGGATTGAATGGCCGTTAAAAGAAGACGGCAGCCCAAGCTTTAAGTTAGAGCATTTAACCGTAGCCAATGGTATTGAACACGCCGCAGCGCACGATGCGCTAAGCGATGTAACCGCCACTATTGCACTGGCTAAGCTAATAAAAGAAAAGCAACCAAAGCTATATAACTTCTTTTTTGGGCTGCGTGGCAAAAAAGCCCTTGCTGAATTGGTTGATGTATTTAACATGACGCCGCTTGTGCATACCACGTCGCGCATACCTGCAACACAAGGCTGTACAAGCTGGGTTGCACCAATGAGCTTTCATCCGGTAAATAAAAACGCGGTTATTTGTTTTGATTTAACTCAAAACCCGCAAGTACTCATTGATTTAAACGTAGAAGAGTTACGCAAACGCTTATACACCAAACGTGTAGATTTAGCCGAAGACGATTTACCTGTTGGCTTAAAACTAGTGCATTTAAACAAGTGCCCTATTTTAGCCCCAGCTAAAACGTTATTGCCTGAAAACGCCGCCCGCCTTGGGATTGACCGCGAGCAGTGCTTAGCTAACTTAGCTATTTTAAAAGCCAATACCGACCTTCGCGATAAAGTAACCGAAGTGTTTAACGAGCAAGGCGATTACAGCGCAACTACTAACGTTGACTACTTACTTTACGATGGGTTTACAAGCCATGCTGATAAAGCTAAATTTGCGATTATTCGTGATGCAAAACCAGATGAGTTAGCTGGGTTGAAGTTAGACTTTGAAGATAAAAAGTTTAATACATTGTTGTTTAGATACCGCGCCCGTAACTGGCCTGAAACGCTAAACCAGCAAGAGCTTGACCAATG
This sequence comes from Pseudoalteromonas sp. NGC95, assembly GCF_015864705.1. NCBI lineage: Bacteria > Pseudomonadati > Pseudomonadota > Gammaproteobacteria > Alteromonadales > Pseudoalteromonadaceae > Pseudoalteromonas > Pseudoalteromonas sp. NGC95. Next base: position 48,069 of record NZ_JADYWR010000003.1, on the reverse strand, counting down.
GCGCCAGTATTGCCAAAACAAGTTAATGCACGGGGAAGATCAACCATCGATTAACGCGCAAGATTTTATGATCACCCTTGAAAACCTAGCGCATGAACATGACGACAGCGAAAAAAATCTTACAATTTTAAAGGCGTTGTATAACTACGCTCAAAGCATGTAATTTGCTTTAAGTTTGTGTATAACGCATTAAAAACGCGACACTTTAGCAATAAAGTGTCGCGTTTTTTTGTTTATAAATATTTGTACCACTACACGCAAAGTAAAATCTATTTCACAAAGAGAAGCGAATGAGGAGTAAATGAGAAACATAAAAACAATAATTTTTTAGATCTATTACTTCCTCTAAAAGCGCAGCGCCTCATAACCTCTTTGTGAATAAATCACTTTACGGGCTTTGCCCGTCACGCAAGCTTGGCGTCTACGAAAAAAACACAAATCTATACTTTGGCGTCTACATCTAAATACTCAACGTAAACGTTACTTTTTATGCAGCGCTTCAATGCGTGCTAGTAAACTTGAGGTGTCGTATCTGCCGCCGCCGAGTGCTTGTACGTCGGCGTAGTATTGATCGACCGTTGCAGTCATTGGTAAAGTAGCGCCGTTGTTTTTAGCTTCATCGAGTGCAATGCCTAAATCTTTACGCATCCAATCTACGGCAAAGCCAAACTCATATTCACCCGCCCACATTGTTTTGTAGCGGTTTTCCATTTGCCACGAACCGGCTGCGCCTTTAGAAATGGTTTCTATAACTTTTTCACCATCAAGCCCAGCTTGCTTGGCAAAATGTAAGCCTTCGGCTAACCCTTGCACTGCGCCAGCAATACAAATTTGATTAACCATTTTACAAAGTTGTCCCGAGCCAACGCCGCCTAGCAATTGGCTAAAACGACTAAACGCCGCCATAACTGGCTGCACTTTAGCAAATACAGCTTCACTACCACCCGCCATAACCGTTAATACGCCGTTTTCGGCGCCAGCTTGTCCGCCCGATACAGGCGCATCTATAAAGTCGATATTTTGCAGAGCCGCTTTTGCAGCCACTTCACGTGCTACTTCGGCAGAGGTTGTGGTGTGATCAACCAAAACAGTGTGCGGTAACATGCCCGCTAACACGCCGTCGTCGCCATACACTACTGAGCGTAAATCGTCATCGTTACCAACACACATAAATACGATGTCGGCATTGTTGGCAGCTTCGCGCGGGGTTGGTGCAAAGCTTCCTGAATGTTCTGCAGTCCACGCTTGTGCTTTAGCTTGAGTGCGGTTAAAAACGCATACGCTGTGCCCTGCTTTTGCTAAATGCCCCGCCATTGGGTAACCCATTACGCCTAAACCTATAAATGCGACTTTCATTGACATAAAAATGACCTATTAAACTGATAACTTAGAAACTAGACCTCGATTATGTCAACCGGTCGATAAAAAAGCGAATGAAAGTCTTTATAAAATTTCCTTAACGGGAAAGGTAAGTAGGTAACCTATGGACAGTATTTATCAATTTAATGCACCACTTTTTAACAGCGAAAATTTTTCTCTTAGCCAATTACAGGGCAAAACCGTCCTTATTGTTAATACAGCGAGTAAGTGTAATTTTTCGGTGCAATTAAATGCGCTCGAAAAGCTCTATCAGCAATACAAAAGCAATGGTTTTACTGTACTTGCGTTTCCGTGTAACCAGTTTGGCCAAAATGAGCCGCTTGATAATTTAGCCATTAAAGACTTTTACCAAGAGCAATTTAATACCTCATTTGAGGTATTTGGTAAGGTAATGGTAAACGGGCCAGAAACACATCCGTTGTTTAATTATTTAAAGTCGCATACGCGGGGTATTTCGCAAAATCGTGCAATTAAGTGGAATTTCACTAAGTTTTTAATTAACTCACAAGGGCAACTTGTTGCACGCTATGCACCACGTACTAAGCCTGAAACACTTAAACAAGTAATAGAAAGCAACCTACTGCAAGCCGCAAAGTTAAGCGCTGCCAGAGTTGGTAAAAAGGTACCGTATAAAATACCTTTGTTTACGTCGGCTAAGGCATAAATTAGGGCTTAATTTAAATCAATAAAATGCGCGTTACTAAAGCACAGGTTTATAAAGTAGTTTATTGTATTAGTAATAAATAATACTCCTTAAGCGTCGAGGCTATTACCATGAACATTGCTTTTTTTAGTACTCAAAAGTACGAACTGCCTTTTTTTGAACAAAGTACACGCGATCACCGCGATATAAAAATAACGTATTTTGAGCAAGCTCTGAGCGAACAAACGGCTATTTTAGCAAACGGGTTTGATGCCATATGTGTATTTGTTAACGACACCGTAAACGCCACTGTTATTGAACAACTGGCAAGCCAAGGCATAAATACTATTTTGCTGCGTTGTGCAGGATTTAATAACGTTGATTTAACTGCAGCAAAAGCACATAACTTAAAGGTATTACGCGTCCCAGCATACAGCCCTGAGGCCGTAGCCGAGCATTGTATTGCACTTATGCTAACGCTTAGCCGTAAAACGCATAAAGCGTATAACCGCGTACGCGAAGACAATTTTGATTTAAACGGATTGCTTGGTTTTAACTTGCACAATAAAACCGTGGGTATTGTAGGTTGCGGTAAAATTGGCCTTGCGCTGTGCAACATTTTAAATGGCTTTGGCGCTAAAGTATTAGTGTGCGACCCATACGCACAACCTGGCAATTATACAATTACCGATATAAACACCTTGCTTAGCCAAAGCGATGTGATTTCTTTGCATTGCCCTCTAACGGAACAAACTCATCATTTAATAAATGACGAGGCGTTTAGTAAAATGAAAACCGGCGTTATGTTAATTAATACTTCACGCGGTGCATTACTTGATAGTAGCGCATGTATTAGTGCGCTTAAAACTAAAAAATTAGGGTATTTAGGGCTCGACGTTTACGAGCAAGAGTCGGAGCTGTTTTTTAAAAACCACAGCGACGAAATAAATCAAGACGATATATTTTCGCGCTTAGTGAGCTTTAAAAATGTTTTAGTAACAGGCCATCAGGGCTTTTTTACCCAAGAGGCACTCACCGAAATAGCAAACACAACCCTACTTAACGCGCTTGAAGTAAATGAAGGTAAACCTCTAACTAATGAGGTTTTATAAATACCTTAGCTGTACCTAAATAATAGGCACAAAAAAAGCGAAGTGCGTTTTAAACTCACTTCGCTTAATTAATCTATTTTTAGGGTTTAGATAAAATTAACCAAACGCGACGTTTGCAAATACCAAGGTCATTAATATTGGGCAAACAAAACGAATATACTGAGCAAACCAGTAATGTACGCCTGTTGTTGCTTGATGTAATTTATTACCACGCTGCCACATCCAACCTACCGTAATAAAGTAAAACAAGCCCATAAGCGGCAATTGGTATTGAGTAAATAGCATAATAACTAAGCCAAATAACCAATCAAAATTTAGTATAATTGCGCTTGCACACACAAGAACAACGGCGCTCACTGCCCATGTTGCTTTGGTGCGGCTAACGTTGTGATTTTCGACTAAAAACGCTACCGGAATTTCGGTGGTCGATATTGTTGACGTAACCGATGCGATAGACATTAATACAAAAAATAATAAACCAACTAATAAGCCAATTTCGCCCATGGTGCTAAATAGCTCAGGTAAAATAGCAAAAATAAGCTGCCCTTCGCCAATCAGTTTACCACCACTAAATACTTCAACACCGTTGTGTTGCGCCACATAAATAGCAGGAATAATAAGTAACCCCGCTAAAAAAGCAACGCCAGTATCAAGTAGTGCAACACCTACTGTAAGCTTTGGTAAATTAGCATCTGGTTGTAAATACGAGCCGTAAATCATCATACAGCCCACACCTAACGAGAGCGAAAAGAACGCTTGCCCCATCGCGGCAATAATTAAATTAGGGTCGAGTATTTGGCTAAAATCAGGAATTAAATACGCGGCAAAGCCTTCGCTTGCGCCATCAAGTGTTGCAATGTAGGCAATTAAACCAACAAGCAATACGAGCAACAGTGGCATTAAACGGCGCGACCAGGTTTCGATTCCCGATTTAACCCCTTTTAAAATAATACTGGCGGTTAAAATAAGCATAAGCGGCGTAAATACAAAATTACGCAGCACTGAGTCGCTATGTAAAAACTCGCTTGCGCCTGTAAACCCAAAAAAGGTTGTTATGGGTTCAATAGCGTATGAGAGCATCCACCCTGCTACTATTGAGTAAAAACTTAGCATAACAACTGCGCCCGCAAGGCCTATGTAACCTGCTGCTGCACCAACCTTACGGTTAGTGTTTTGCCATGCATCGCCCAATGCTTTTACCGGATTAGCTTGTGCTTTGTGACCTAAATAAAGTTCGGTATACAGCGCAGGAAGCGCAAGTAAAAATATAACAATAAAGTAAACCAGTAAAAATGCACCGCCACCATGGTTGGCCGCTTGCGTAGGAAAACCCCAAATATTACCCAAACCCACTGCTGCGCCAGCAGCGGCTAAAACAAAACCAAGTCGGCTTTGAAACCCATCACGCACTTGTGCCATACATCTACAAATCTGTTATTATTTTGATTATTGTGAATTAAACCATATTTCATGCCAGCTGAGTAATAAAATTGTACCCAGCCTTTGTTAGTGGCGTTAACCGCTCACAATATCAGCGACTTCTTTTGCTTTAGGGCTTTTATGACTGAACACTATTTTAAAAACGCCTTGAGTATTACTTCAACTCAATTGGCAAATTTGTCTTTAGCTAATAACAGCATTTTATTATTTAATGCTAAAACACTTGAGCTTAGTGACTTTAAATTGCCCGATTGCTTAAGCCCGTTTGAGTTAAACATTATAAACCGCCGCAAAAGAGTGCAAGCTAAGCAAGAGTATTTAGCTACGCGGTTATTGTTAAAACACCTTATTAAAGTAACGCAGCCGCAATATGCACGCGTAGCGCTTAATAAAATGAGTACCGAATTTGACGAAGCAAGCTCAAAGCTGCAAATACACGTAAATGGTGATGTTATTAATACCTGTATTTCGCACTCGCATGGTTTAGTTGGGGTGGCGCTAAATTTTGATAAAAGTGAGTTTGGTTTTGATATTGAAAAAGTAAGCTTAAAGCGCCCGTTTGAAAAGCTTGCTAAGCATTTTTATCATAATGATGAAATTACACTTATTACCGAGCCTACTCATACCCAAGCCCAAGCAGATACGTTTTTTAGAATTTGGACATTAAAAGAGTCACTTGCTAAAGCCACCAGCCGCCCTATTGCAAAATTACTTAGCCCCAATGTGTTTGACGAATTACATAGTGCAAAGCTGAGTGCTTGCAGTAATAGCCTTACTGTAGCTGATAGCAGTGACAGCAATGTTTGTTTTGATGTAAGTGTGGTGCATAAAAAAAGCATCGACTGGCGATGCATTTTATTAAATGACTTTGCATTAGTACTTTAAAACAGTAACCGTTATTTACGCTGCAAAATCATTTTCTAATAAACGGCTATGAATAGACTGTACTACGTTATCCGACTCAGTTTGCTCTACTAAAAAGCACAGGTTGTGCTTACTAGCACCGTGACAAATTAATCGAATGTTAAAGTCTTTAAGTACACTCATTAAGTTCATTTCGTGTTGGCGTAATTGAATCTCAGAGCCAATAAGTGCCACCAATGTTAGGTTGTTTTCTACCGAAACATGGCAAAACTCTGCAAGCTTATCTAGGCATTCTTGATCAAGCTCTGGGCGCGAGGCGTTCTGCGCGTTATCAAGGGTTATAGCTACGCTGATTTCTGATGTAGTTACCAAATCTACCGATATATTGTATTCACTTAATAGTGTAAATACGCGTGCTAAAAAGCCGCTTGCTAGGAGCATTTCTGGGCTTTTAAGCGTAAGCAAAATTTGGTTTTTACGTTGTGTTACTGCGCGTATACCTGGTTGCTGCGATTTTTCGCGCTCAATCCATGTACCGCCACGCTCTGGCTCGCGGCTAGAGCCTACAAATACATTAATGTGGCTACGGCTCGCTGGTAAAATAGTCGCTGGGTGCAATACTTTTGCGCCAAAGGTCGCCATTTCAGCGGCTTCGTCAAAACTTAAGCGTGCAATAGGCGTCGCTTTTGCGCACAAACGCGGGTCGGTGCTAAAAATGCCCACTACGTCGGTCCAAATATGCACGCTTTTAGCGTTAATTGCTTCAGCTAATAATGCAGCGCTATAGTCTGAACCACCTCGTCCTAGCGTTGTGGTTTGGCCGTATTCGTCACTGCCAATAAATCCCTGAGTCACAATTACTTGAGCGTCTAACAGCGGGATTAAATGTGCTTTAGCAGCTTGCGCTGTGGCTGCAACATTAGGCGTTGCTTTACCAAATTGGCTGTCGGTTTTAAGCACCTTGCGCACATCAAAGCGATCGGCATTTAAACCTTGTAAACGAAGTACCTGTGCAAATAAATACGACGATAAACGCTCACCAAAGCTAAGTAGCTCGTCGTGTTGCTGATCGGTTGTTAGTGACTCTTGAGCCAATGTTTGAAATGCTTTTAGGGTTTCGTTAAAGCCAACTGCTAAATCGGCATCTAGCGATAATTCATCTAAAATAGTTTGTTGAATAGCAAGCACGCCGTTTATGTGTTCTTGGCGCTCACTAGGAGTAATGCTTGATTTACACAGTGCAACTAAGTGGTTAGTTACGCCGGCACTAGCGCTCACGGCAACAATACGTACGCTTTTATCTGCAACAATAATTTCGCTACAGCGACTCATCGCTTCAAAGTTTGCAACACTGGTTCCGCCAAATTTGGCAACGATGTAATCTGATTTTGCGCTTAACTCTGTTTGAAGTACTGTTTGAGGTACTGTTTGTGGCGCTGATTGGGTAGTCATTTAGTCTCCTTTCGCGATATCCAAATCGCAATAAAACAAGAAGAACTTGGCAAAGGAATGCTTGAAGATAAGTCCACTGCCAGAAGCTCTCCACCTATATTGGTGACAGTTTTGAGGATTCAGCCCCATAAACCGAAAAACAATGACGACGTACCATTATTTTCCTCGGCGAGTACTTCCCTCCTTAATGATCATCGGCTTTCGTCGCCTAACATTAAGTACCTAAGTATCGCACCTCTTCTGAATGTTTTATTAACCAGTGGCTAATAAAACAAAACCCCACTAAGTAGCGGGGCTTTGAAAGTTATCGTTTAGACGTCTAGCTGTCAAGCATTTAATAATTTATGCGTTAAATAAAACTGCCCATGTAATAAGAGCCTGCATATCCAACCGTGTAACAAATTAATAAATGCAGCGATAAACGCAAGTAGCTCATAAAGGTAAGCGCTTTAACTTTGCTCATGGCAATAATGCCCGCAGCCGAACCAATAATAAGCATTGAACCGCCCACGCCCGTTGCATACGTAAACGACAACCAGTGCTGTTGGCTCATTACTATATCGGCTTTTAATAAAGCAGCAGTAAGCGGTACGTTATCGACCCCTGCTGATAATATGCCCATTAAGTAGTTTGCGTACTCAGGTGCCATTACCGTATATAGGTCGGTAAATTTACTCAACATACCAATTTCTTTAAGTGCGCCTACAAGTAAAAGTACACCTACAAAAAACAATAATGTGTCGTATTCTATATCGCGAACAAAATCGATTATGTCTTTGTTTATGTCTTTTTTGCGCATTAAAAATTGCGCTACTAAAAACATCACTGATAAGCCAAACAAAAAGGTGAGTAAAGGCGGTACGCTGTAAACTACACTCAGCATAAGTGTGCTCACTACGGTAGATAAAAATATAACAGCAATGGTAATGTCGGTTTTTTCAATGCGGGTTTTACCTGCACCAGCAAACTCAACACGCCCTTTCATACCGATAGACAGTAACGCGGCTAGCAGCATAACGCTTGCAAGTGCTGGCGCTATAAGTAGTAATAAATGACCTATGGTTACTTTGCCATCTAAAAATATCATCAGTGTGGTTACGTCACCTGTTATTAGCGATACCCCACCTGAGTTAACCCCAAACACAATAAGCGTGGCGTATTTAATAAGCTTTTTAGGTTCAAGTTTTAATGACATAACAACCGCGAGCGATATAAGCGTCGCTGTTACGTTGTCTGAAATCGACGAAAACAAAAATGCAAAACCCCCCACCAAAAACATGAGCTTTTTTTCGCTTATACTTTTTGGCATAACACGGTGCACAATATTTTCTATAAACCCCTTTGAATTTAAATACGCGACAAAGGTCATCGCAGCCATTAAAAATAGCCATAACGAGGCAATTTCTAAAATATTTTCATTTAAAAGGTGTTGAATTGTATCGGGGCTTTGCCCGTGTAGAGGGTATATAAAAAGAAGAATCCAGCAAAGCGTACCAAAAAACAGCGTGGTTTTAGCTTTATTGACATGGATTATATCTTCTATAACGATCAGTAAAAATGCAATCGCTATCAGGGTTAGAATAATCGAGGAAACCATGGTAGTTAAACAACCTTTGATATAGTTTTAAAGAACACACAAATAACATTCCATTTCATGTGCCTATTTTCGGCGCGAATTTTAGCACTGCCTCTATGCAAAAACTATTATTAAATGGTCTTAAAAACGAATACTATATACAGACAAGGTTAATTAAAAATACGTAATAATGAGTCTTCTAAAAGAACTCAATAATAAAATACTAGGATGTTGTAACCTCTTATGATCCCAGCTAAAAAGCTGCTAAACACTATAACCGAACATTGGGGTGTATTAGAGCTATTATTTAAACGTTTTAAAATGGCTGACTTTAGCCTAAAAGACGTACAAAACGCGATTAAGCAAAAGCAGCCTACGTGGTCAAACGAACGCATTTATAAAGAAACAAATCGTTTGTTAAACCAAGATATTTTAATTCCACTGGCTAAATCTTCTCAGCTTGAAATAAATCGTGCCATTGCCGATTTTGCTACTTTTTTACTGCAAGAAGAGCATTTAGGCTTAGCGCAAGAAATTAGCGTATTAGTCGACGACCTAGCACGTTTAGGTAACCGCCTAGATAACGCTGGCGAAATAGAAGACTTTGACGATTTACGCCGCTACAGCCGCATTATGGATGATCGGGTGCGTAAAATAATGAAGCTCTATACGCACAACGAAAACGCTATTTTAAATATTGTTGAACAAGCTAAATCTAATAATGCGGTGCAATCGCTGCAAAAGCGTTACAAGGCAGTAATAGAAGCGTTTGACGAATACATAGAGCCAATGCTTGAAATGGTTGATATTCGCGGTGAATTTCATGCTTGTTTTACCCTCATTGAAGAGCAAATAAGTAAGCAAATACTGCACATTGAGCGCTCAGGTAAAGCGTATAACGACAAACGCATGCTGGAGCAATTACGTACTCGTATACTCGAAATGCATTTAGTGGGTCGAGAAAGCTTACGTAAAAGTGCCGACATGCTTATGCCACTACGTGAGGAGCTACGCCGTAATAACTTAATTACTCGCCAAGCAGCCAAAGTACTTGGGCTTGTGCGCAAAAATGGCGTAGACAACATGCTAAGTGCGGTGCAGCCACATTTTGTGAGCGACGCGCAGCGATATTCACTTGGTCAGCAACGCCATATTGTGGCTTACATGGCAAGCTTGGTTGAATTTGAACACGAAGAATACCAATTGCCAGATCAACAAGACGTGCCTGCATTTGTTACGCCTAATATTCCTGACTACAACGATGTTAAAACCAGCTTTGCTAAGCGCTTTAATAAAAAACGCAAAAAGCCGCAGCCCTTGCTGCAATTTTTAGACGAAAGCTATCCAAATCTCGATGCCGACGAAATGCTATTTTTGTATCAAAAATTAGTCAGCGACAGCGATATTAAAATAATTCAAAGCGATGAAAAAGCCCGCGTAAAAATTGCCGGTCAGCACTTTTCTTTATATCCATTTAATTCAGAGCCTCAGCCAGATTCAAAGGCAGGTAAATAAACCATGACACACATAAACTTAGACGAGCTAACCCATCTACAAGCCATTAATAAAAAATTAGTAGCGGGTTATCACATTTGCGAGCAAGACAACGTAATGTGGCAAGAGCTTGACCAACACATAGAAGACTACACCGCCCTATTTACCGCCCTAGGTAACGATTTAAAACGCGACAGCCGTGGCTTTTATTACTTTGGTAGCGACGAAAGCACGCCAAATATGGGCAAAATATCTCGTGCTATCGCACTCACCATTTACATTTTAATTGAGCACTACGCCAATACGGGTAAAGACCCAATGCGCGCATTGTTTGACGACGTAAACAATTTAGAGCTTATGCAAACGCTGGTGCAAATTAACAAACATTTGTTTGATCAGCTTGAGATATTTTCGGGATCGGACCTGCGCAAAGACGTTTACCTGCGCATGGTGCGCCTAGGTTTAGCCCGTGAAGTAGAAGGCGGCTTTATGCTACAAGCGCCAATTCACCGCTACATAGATGCACTCATGGAAGTAAACGAAGAAACCTATATTACAGAGGACGAGGAATGAAAAATCTATACGGACTAAGTAAACTCGCCCTACTTAACACCGCAGGCTATGCAAAATGTGTGATCCCGCTTGATAAAAGCAGCTCTATTTGCGCGCCCAATAACACAGGTAAAAGCTCGGTTATTAACGCCCTGCAGTTTCCGCTTATTAACGATTTGCGCTTAACAGAATGGGACGGACACGATTTAGATGAAACCCGTAAGTTTTATTTTTCATCCGATCAGTCGTACATTTTGCTCGAAGCTAACTTGCCTCATGGCTCGGTAGTAATAGGCGTTGCGGGACTTGGTAAAATTGCCGGTTACGCGCATCAGTACTTTTGTTACCAAGGAAAGCTTGATTTAGAGCAGTACACGCAAGGTAAAACTATTATTAAATTTACCAAGCTGTTCAACCATTTAAAATCACTTAACTACAACCCTATTGAGCTTAAAGCACAAGAGCTCAACGCGCTACTTACTGGCGGCGCAACGCCTTTTGACGGCGACATTAACCTAAAAATGATCCCACTTAATAATGTGCAAGACTCTTCTATTTATAAAGAAATATTTAGACGTATTCTTAACTTACACAAATTAGGCGCAAGCGACGTAAAACGCTTTATGCTACGCGTGTTTGAACGCCATATGTCGAACTCTAAGGTCGACTTTTATGAAGTATGGCGTCGCTCGTTTGATAAAGTAAATCGCTCAAAACGCGAATTAAAAGCCCTTGAGTCAATGCAAGAGCCAATAGCTGCGCTTGAATCAATGCTTGAAAACCAAACCGTGCTTAAAGGTAAATTAGCCGCATACGCACCTAAAATTGACCAAGCACTGATTGATTTTGATACCTATCAAGAATCGCAACTTAATGAGCTGGGTATAGCGCTTGAAGATATAGAGCACGAAAAACACGAGTTTGAGCAAAAGCAAAGCCTATACGTACAGCAATCGCGTGATATAGAGCGCAGACAAACACAAATTGAGCAGTGGTTTTTAGATTACGATGCGCTTAAAAGCGAGTTTGAATTGGTAAATAAAGCCACCCTTAAAACCAGTTTGACTCAGTTAAAGCAAGATTACGAGTCACTTTCGCACTCTATAACCAGCGCACAAGGGCAAAGCCTACACACGCTTGACTATCGCATTAGCGAAACACAAAAACAAATTAAGAGCTTAAAGCTGCAACTTAAAAACCTTGAGTTTAATTTGTTTACCCGTATGCGCGAAGACCTCTCGTTAAAAGAAGTAGAAGAAATATCGCGGATTTTAAACCCCGATATTCTCTCGTTTGCAACCACCACTAATGGCGATATAACCATTGATGACGAAGATGCGTTTGGTGAATTTTTATCGCTACTTAGCGAAAACGTTAAAGGCGGTGTACTAACGCTACCAGGTGCGAGCATTAAGCTTAAAAAGCTCTCGCCTGTGCAAATGCAAAGCGGCGAAAATAAAGAGCAATTAACCGCTCAGCTCAGTGCACTTGAGCATTCACTTAAAGAGTTTAAACAACAACGCGATGTTGCAGCAAACGTTGCCGACAAGCAAAAAGAAAAAGACGCGCTATACGATGAGCTTATGAGTGCAGAGAGCGCCCTAAAACGCTTAGAGCAGTTTAATATAATGCAGCAGTCGGTTGAAGCGCAAGCCATGCTAAAAGAGCAGTTATTAGCTGAGCGCGAACAAGTTGACGACTACCTGCAAGACATTCAAAAAAATAGTGGCTCAATTGCCGATCGTCGCTCGTTAATTAAATCGAAACAAGAGCAAATTAATCGCCAAACTGAGCGCTTACGCCAAGTTAAAAGCGAACGAATTGACCACACGCTTGATTTATACAGCGGCAAAGTGACCCCGTACATGATTGATATTACGGTCGACTTTGATAACTTAAGCGATCTTGTTCATCACTTTAATAAAGACTGCCAAGAGCTGCGTAATTTTGACATAAACGTACGCAACACCTATTTGCATGTATATAACGCGGGTATTACTAAATTCGACAACGAAAACGACGAATATACTAAGTACCAAAAGCTAATAAGCGCCTTTCATAATATTGATAACGAACGCGACGCTGTTGAACGCCAAGCTCGTGTTGCACTTACCGAAGTGGCTGCAACTATTAAAGGCTTACGAGAAGATTTAGACCGCCTTCGCCGCGAAATGAACAGCTTTAATAAAGGCATAAGCCAGCACCGTATTTCAAACCTGCAAGCGTTTAAAATTAACGTAATACCGCGCAAAATGCTGGTTGATAGTATAGATACCATTATCAGCACGTCGCATCAGTTTGAACAAGGCGACACACTTGATTTACTGAGCCAAGAACCGTACAGCGAAAGTGCGGTAAACGAAGCGAAAGATCACTTAATTAAACTCGCCTCAGATAAAGCGGGTTTAACGCTTACCGATTTATTTGATATTCGATTTGAAGTGGTTAACCGTGCAGGTGAAACAGAGCACTTTGAAAAAATAGATTCGGCGGGTTCAAACGGCACACGAATTACTATTAAGTTATTGTGTGGCATGTTGTTTATTCGCTACTTATTAAGTGACCAAGAACAAAACCTATACCGTATACCTATTTACATAGATGAAGCGGCCGACATTGACCCACAAAATCAAAAAGCAATTATAGAAACCGCACTAAGTTTTGGTTTTGTGCCTATATTTGCCTCAGTTAAGCCACAAATAAGTTGTGACTACATTGTGCCTATTCGTTCAGTAAAAGACGGTGCACAAAACTGGGTAGATGAAAAAGATTGGATTGAAGTTGAACATTAGCCAAAGTGATTGGACTAATATTTAGGACGTTTAAATAATACACATTTAAACTATGTGTGTTATTTTAAATTAATGCATTTTATTGGAGCAAACGTAATGAAAAATATACTTATTGTTGCAGCGCTAGCACTTCTTACAGCCTGTACACAAACCCCAGATTGGGATTACGATAAATCAGCTAACTTTAGTAATTTTAAAACATTTGCTTGGGTAGAAAACGCCAGCCTAACTAAAGACACAAATAACTATCAAATTAATGGCCTGATGGAAAAGCGTGTTCGCACTGCCGTTAACGCAGAGCTGAGCCAAACACTAGGTATGAGTTTAGTTGATGCAGCGCAAGCTGATGTACTTGTTAACTATCATGCATCGGTAGACAAAGAGCTTGAAGTAGACAACTTCAATATAAACTACCGCCCGCATTGGGGTTATTGGGGTACTGGTTTTCAACGCGATACAACTGCGCGTGAATACGAAGTGGGTACACTGATTATTGATATTGTAGATCGTGAATCTAACCAGCTAGTATGGCGCGGCGCAAAAGAAGGTCGATTAAAGAAAAATCAATCGCCAGAAAAGCGTGAAGCATCAATTAATAAAACAGTCAGCGAAATATTAAGTAACTTCCCGCCACAAAAGCAGCAGTAAGTTAAAATTAGCTATAAGTAAGTTTTAAAAGAGCTCACAGTACGTGAGCTTTTTTGTGGGTGTGTATTTTTGGAACTTTTAAAATAAAGTAATTACGAGCTACGCCCGTCACGTCAGCAAGCTGCACGTCTACAAAATAAACACCGGATTAAACTTTACCTGTAGGCGCTAAGCTTGCTTGCGCGAGAAGCGATAGCTTCTAATCACTTACCTTTACCTAACGCTATATTCAACCTTAAATTACGAGCTGCGCTCGTCATGTCAGCAAGCTGCACGTCTACAAAAACACCGCGTTAAAGTTACGATTTATACTTATGCAGTAACTCAAGCGGTATATGGCAGTAGTCATCTGGGTGATTAGTTAAGCGGTCTTGATGCTCAGGATCGCTTGGCACGTAGTTAGTTAGCAGCTCTACCCCTACCACAATTTTATCGGCATCACTTCGCTGGCTTATATAATTGCTAGCAACCTTTAAATGATCTTGGCTTTTGCTATAAATGGCAGTGCGATATTTAGGGCCTACGTCATCCCCTTGTTTGTTAACGCTATACGGATCAATAATCTCAAAAAAGAAGCCAAACAGCTCGTTTAAGCTAACCGCTTTTGTACTAAATATTACTTTTACACACTCAGCATAACCGTCGTATTCACCTTGTGTATTATCGTTTTTTCCATTAGCCCGCCCTGCTTCAGTACTTATCACACCAGGTAAGTGCTTTAAAAACTCTTGCACGCCCCACAGGCAGCCACCTGCAAAGTAAATAGTATCTTGCTGTTTTATATTCATAATAAATGTGACCAAATTTGTTAGATGCATTAACGTTGCAAATGATTATCAAATGCAGTTTTTAATGAATTAATGTACAATCGCGCCAAAATCGCAGTTGTTTAATTGAATTATTTTATCACGCCTTAAAAGTGTGTTCTGAATTTAATTGTTACCGTAATTGCATATAAAAAATGAGACACACAACATGAAATGGTCACCGCACTTTATACTCCCTGCACTGCTATGCAGCGCGAGCAGTTTTGCCTACGGCGAAGCTGTAACTGATAAAACTGAAGCATCACCGGCAATCGAAAAAATAACGGTTGAGGCATCGCCCACGGCAAACACATTACCTGTAGGTACATTTGACTCTCCAGTATCTAATTTAGAGTATGACCCACGTGTTGATTTACAATCACGTAATATGGCTGAAGCGCAAGCCGATGTAACTATACGCGGTGGTATTTTTGAAAATACCGGCTTTAGAGTTGGTAGTGCTACTTTACTTGACCCACAGTCTGGTCATTACTTTGCTGAAATTCCTATTGCACCGCAAATGCTTACCGGCCCTTATATTTTAACAGGCGCAGACAATGCGCTTAATGGTGCTAATAGCTCTGTAGGCACTGTATCGTTTGGCTGGAAACCAATTAGCACGGGCGGCAGTGTATCGGTAGGTACTGGCACAAACGATTTTAACTTACAAAGCTTACATGCAGGTGTAAGTATGCCCCTTGAAGGCGCAAAGGATTGGAAGCTTGGTTTTGAAGGTGAGATTTCTCACTCACAAAGCGATGGCACAATTGATAACGGCGATCACGACTTTACGCGTGCATCGGGTCGCGTTCAATTAGCTGGCGCTGATTCTCAAACAGATTTGTTTTTTGGCTCACAAGATAAGTTTTTTGGTTGGCCAAATTTGTACACTCCATTTGGCGTTAACGAAACAGAAGAGCTAGAAACCCGCTTATTAATGCTAAACCATAAGCAAAATTATGCGCAGGACAGTAACTTTGAAGTGTCGGCTTATTACCGCACACACGACGATCATTACATTTACTCTCGCGAAAATCCAAGCGCTTTTGAAGCGTTTCACAAAAGTGAAGTTAAGTCGTTAGCGCTATCGGGGCATCATGCTCAAAGCGATGTATTTGCTGTAAATTATTCAGCACAGTTTATTGACGACTCAATTGAATCTACCACGCTTGAAAACAACTTTACCTCTCGTAAGTATTATAAATTAAGCGTATTGCCTGAATACAAAATGGCGCTTGAGGATAATAAACAACTTACATTTCGTTTAGGTGCTGCGTTTGACGATACAAATAGAGACGACTCTGAACTGTCACTTATTGGTGATATAACGCTTAATACACAAAACAGCAAAGGTTTTGAGCGCACGTTTTATTTATCGTACGCAGAGGCAAGCCAAGTGGCAGGCTATACCGCCATTGGCGGAAGTGATTCAGGCGGGTTATTTAGAAGTAATTACACCCTTGAGCGCGAAACGACTAAAAGCCTAGAGCTGGGTTTATTAGTTGATGAGCAAACTTGGCAACTTAATTCGGCTATTTTTTATCGCAAAGATGACAACTTAACCGATTGGACGTTTAATTTTGATTCAAGCTCTGCGCGCTTTGCAAATCCTGTAGATATAAATACGACGGGCATTGAGTTCTTAGCAACTAAACACTTTGAAACAACCGAAATTGTAGCGAGTTACACCTACCTTCATAAATCAGAAAATTACGGTGCGGCAGATATTGATGCTAGTTTTTACGCATTAAACTTTCCTGATCACCGCCTAACACTCGGCGCAGTGTGGAATCCTACTGATATATTGCAGTTTAGAATAGATAACGAGTGGCGCAAACAGCACGAAAATGCGCTGCGCGGTAGTGACGACGATGCTTTATTTACTCATTTAACGTTAAAAATTACGCCGCCAATGCTAAAAAACTTATTTATTACTTTAGCAGCAGATAACTTATGGGGTGAATCGTTTGAAGAGATACCTGGTACACCAGGGCGAGGTGAGCAATATACGTTAAGCGCAACGTATAGCTGGTAAACAGTAACGTAAGCAAGCTTCACGTCTACACAATAACCACAAGCCTACACTTTAGCGGTAGACGAAGAGCTTGCTCACGTGAAAAGCACAGCTTTTAATTACTTAAAATAAATACTCACTACTAGATAAGTGTAAATATATGTGTATTTTAATAGCTCACTAAGTTAGCTCTTCGAGCTCTGTAATAAGCGCTAGAGCCTGCGCATTTGTTGACCCGCACACATCAAATGTGGCGCTAAAATCACTACATACTTTAGGTCGGCTTGAATCACCAAATAACTTACATAAATTACGTTCGTCCAACTGAATACAACGCTCTCCTGCCTTTTTACCATTTGGCATACCTGGAATGGGCGAACTAATACTGGGGGCAATACAACATGCGCCGCAGCCTAGCCTGCAACTCATAGATTCGGTTTTCATAATATCCTCTGTATAAAAAACATTTACTTTAATTCCTTTTTAGGAACGTAATTAGCCGCATGTTGAGTTGTAATGTACATATGTAATGCTTTGTTACATCTTAAAACAGCTTGTAAACACTTTATTGCGTATTATTGCTCTGTCACCACCAATTATGAAGGAATGCCTTGTGGCTACTACAAAACAAATAATACTCCCAATTGCTGTTTTAGCAGGCGGCATTGCGTTAGCTATAGCTTTTAAGATGATGAAACAGCCACCCGAAGAAAAGCCAGAGCAAGATTTACGCCCTTTAGTTGCAACACAAAGCATACTTTTAGATTCTATAACGCTCGATGTTAAATCGTACGGCATTGTTAAACCAAAGGACCGTACCGAGCTGATAGCACAAGTTAGTGGGCAAGTTATTTCGGTATCAGATCAATTTGTTGAAGGCGCGTTTGTAAAGCAAGGCGATATTTTAGCACGAATTGATGCAAATGATTACGAGGCAGACTTTATTGAAGCGCAAGCAGGTTTAGCACAAGCAAGCTCAGCACTTGAAATAGAACGCGCACAAGCACATGTAGCAAAAGCTGAATGGGAGCGTATTAAATCGGACTCAAGCGAAGCTATCGCCTCAGAACTTTATTTACGTAAACCACAATTAGCCGAAAAACTAGCACGTTACCGCTCTGCTCAAGCAAGTGTTAAACGTGCTAGCCGCAACCTTGAACGTACTTATATTAAAGCACCATATGATGCCATTATTAATGAGCGCACAATTAGCTTAGGCTCAGTAGTAAACCCTGGTAGCAGCTTTGGTGCATTAAGTGCAACCTCAGTTGCAGAGGTACGTTTACCCGTTGCCGACCAAGAACTACAATATTTAAAAAATGGCGGCGTAGGCTCAAATGTTACATTTAACGCAGAATACGCGGGTAAGCAAACAATGTGGCAAGCCAAAGTAATTCGCACCGAAGGTGTGGTTGATCAAACAAGCCGTATGAGCTACTTGGTTGCACAACTTGCAACACCTTATGGCGATAAAACACGCCCTCTTCGTTTTGGTTCATACATTAACGCTACCATTGAAGGTCGCCCGCTTGATAACGCAATTATTGTTGCGCATCATTTAGTTAAAGATAATAAAATTGTAATTTTAAATGACGATTTAACATTATCGTTTAAAACTCTCAATATTATACGCGAACAAAACGGCATGATTATAGCCAGCCAAGGGCTAAAAAATGGCGAGCAAATTGTTACCTCAGCGCTTGAGTATCCAACTGAAGGTATGGCAGTAAAAGTTGAAGATATTGCGCCTGATAAAACTGATGTAACTCAACTTGCGCTGAAAGAGGAATAATCATGAACACTCGTGAAACAGGGTTAATAGCATGGTTTGCCCGAAATCCCGTTGCTGCCAACCTACTAATGATATTTATATTAGTGGGCGGTATTTTAATGGCGATGACCATTCGCAAACAAATGTTCCCACAGTTTGAAAGTAACTGGATAAGCGTACAAGCGGTTTACCCAGGTGCTGCTCCGCAAGAAGTTGAAGAAGGAATAACCATAAAAGTTGAGGAAAACCTCGAAGGTATTGAAGGCATTAAACGCCTAATTACTTACTCTAACCGTGGTTTTTCACAAGCGTGGATTGAAATAGAAGAACAATACAATCCACAAGAAGTACTTGATGAAATTAAAGTACAAGTTGATTCAATAAACACCTTTCCTGCGGGAATGGAGCGCCCTGTTGTTCGCCGCGATAAGTTTGAGCAAGAGGTAATGATACTCGCGCTTTATGGCGACATGAGTAACTACCAGTTAAAAGAGCTTGGCAACGATATAAAAGACGAGTTACAAGCACTGCCTCACGTTAACCTTGTTAATTTTAACGGCGGTTTAGAGTACGAAATTGGTATAGAAGTTAGCCCCGATAAACTGCGCGAATATGGCTTAACATTTAGAGATATTGCAGGCGCTGTACAAAACTTTTCGGCCAATATGTCGGCGGGGCAAATACGCTCTGAAAACGGTTATATTTCGATGCGTGTTGAAAAACAAGCCTACCGTGGCTTTGAGTTTGAAAAACTCCCCCTTATTACCCTTGCTGATGGCGCACAAATTTATTTAGGCGATGTAGCAACCATTAACGACGGCTTTGAAGAAGGTCTGCAGTATTCAAAATACAATGGTAAAAATTCACTCTCGTTTGAAGTTAACGCATCAAAAGATCAAGATATTACCGATGTAGCAAAAGTCCTTAAAAGCTACATGGCGGCTAAAGAGCCACTTTTACCTGCAGGTGTTAAGCTATCTCCTATTGTTGATTTAACTTACTACCTTGAAGGTCGACTCGATATGATGGTCGATAACATGATTTGGGGTGGCTTGTTAGTAATGATAGTACTGGCACTATTTTTACCACTACGCTTGGCATTTTGGGTAATGATGGGCTTACCGGTGTCTTTTCTAGGTGCCTTTTTGTTTATGCCCATTGGCTTTTTAGATGTAACAATTAATTTAGCCTCACTCTTTGCTTTTATACTTGTACTCGGGATTGTTGTTGATGACGCCATAGTTGTGGGCGAATCTGCCAGTGCCGAAATAGAAAAATACGGCCATACACTTGATAACGTAGTACGCGGTGTAAAACGCGTTGCGATGCCAGCAACTTTTGGTGTGCTAACAACCATTGCGGCATTTTTACCTCAAACACTCGCAACAGGCCCTGGCGCTGCTTTTTCTAAGGCCATTGGTGGCGTTATTATTTTATGTTTGATTTTTTCACTCATTGAATCAAAACTAATTTTACCTGCGCATATTGCAGCAATGAACCCGCGTAAACCAAATCCTAAAAACCTATTACATCGCTTACGTATGGTGATTGATAGTGGTTTAAAAGGCTTTGTGAATAACTACTACCTTCCTTTTGTTAGCCGCTGTATTCATTATCGCTATACAGTGATTGTCGGCTTTATGTGTTTGCTTATTGTAAGCGCAGGTATGTTTGCAGGTGGTTTAGTTAAGTTTGTACCAAACCCTAAAATACCGCACGACTTTCCGCGTATTGATATAGAAATGAACCTTGCTTCATCTGAGCAAGCAACGCTTGAAACCGCACGTAAAATAGAAAGCGTGTTGTTAAAGGTCGATCAGCAATTACAAGAGCAATACGGTAAACCGATGATCCGCGATTTATCGGTAAGCCTGCGCGGACGAACTGAAGCAAATATTATGGCCATTTTGGTAGAGCCTGACTTACGCCCTATCGACACCTTTGCCCTAAGTGCATTATGGCGGGAGCAAATGCCCGCCCTACCAGGCATTAAAACCATGACCATTCAAGACAGTATAATGAATGGCGGTCGAGATGATGGCGACGTTAGCTTTAAACTTGAAGGCAAAAATGCTGACGAGCTAAAAGAAGTGGCTGGTAAATTAAAAGCCAAATTACAAACAATGGAAGGCGTTGGCGACGTAAACGATTCAATGCAAAGCGCTACCGACGAAGTGCAACTTGATTTAAAACCACTCGCTTACAGTATGGGTTTAACGCTTGCTGATGTAGCGTCGCAAGTTAGCTTTAGTTACTACGGCTTAGAAGCGCAGCGAATATTGCGTGAAGGCGAAGAAATTAAAGTCATGATCCGCTACCCTGAAGACGAACGTAATTCAATTAGCGACATAGCAAGTGTGCGCATTATTACGCCTACTGGCGCTGAAGTACCACTTAGCGAAGTAGCCGAAGTTAAGCTGGTTGACGGTGTAAACCGTATTCGCCGCGAAAACTCTAAACGTACTGTAAATGTATGGGCTGCGGTAAATACCGACCAAGCCGAACCATTTGCGATTGCTGAGGAAATTCGTGACGAATACTTACCAACATTACTTAAAAGCTACCCTGGCGTTACAAGTGATGTAGCTGGGCGCATTCAAGAAGAGATGGATAGCGCTTCAGAACAGCTTCGTGACTTTGGTATATCAATGATGATTATATTTGCTTTATTAGCGATTCCACTTCGCTCTTACTCGCAGCCACTCATTATAATGTCGGTTATTCCATTTGGTGTAGTAGGCGCGATGTTTGGGCATATGATTTTAGGTATGACCATGAGTAGCTTATCTATGTTTGGCATAATTGCTGTAGCGGGTGTGGTTGTAAATGATTCCCTCGTTATGGTTGATTTTGTAAACAAAGCACGCGCTGAAGGTGTTGCGATTAAGGATGCTGTAATGCAAGCCGGTGCTCGTCGCTTTAGAGCGATATTACTCACCTCAATCACTACTTTTATTGGTGTCATGCCAATTATTTTTGAAACGAGTTTACAAGCTAAAATTGTTATCCCAATGGCTGTATCACTTGCTTTTGGTGTGTTATTTGCCACAGTAATTACACTGATACTTATACCGTGCCAGTATGTTGCACTAGAAGATGCTAAACGATTAGTACGTAAAATGCGTGGCAAGCCACCACTAGTAGATGCCCAACCAGCGCCTACTCACAGCTAAATTAAGTAACATCCCAGCCAAAAAAGCTCGGCATACTATATGCCGAGCTTTTTATTTTTAACTTAAGAATAATATTCACCTATTTGCTAACATTACTTCTATTACTTATTTTTTAGCACGCAGGATTAATTAACAGTCCTAATAATTGATAGAAATATTGCTCGTTTTTTATCCCTAATACGTTATGGTATTTAAATAATAAATAGACATAATAAAATTAAGGAACAGCCATGAATACATCTCCCTCTGATCACATTCCTCAAGAAGCCTTTGATTGGTATGACGAATACGCCCACGGTTTAATGGACCGACGTACTTTTATGAAAAAACTCGGTGGCCTTGCTGCACTTGGCTTTTCGATGGCTGTACTTACATCAGCATTATTACCTAACTATGCACTTGCTGAACAAGTATCGTTTAATGACGGCGATATTAAAGCAACATACGAAGAATTTGATTCGCCAGACGGGCACGGTAAAGGCAAAGGTTACTTAGTAACCCCTAAAAATGTAGAAGGTAAGCTCCCTGTTGTTCTTGTGATACACGAAAACCGTGGATTAAACCCATACGTAAAAGATGTAGCAAGACGCTTAGCGAAGGTAGGCTTTATTGCATTTGCACCCGATGCGCTATTTCCACTGGGTGGCTACCCTGGTAATGATGATGAAGGACGCGCTATGCAAAAAACCATAGATCGCGCTAAAATTCAAAACGATTTTGTAGCCGCAGCACACTTTTTAAAATCGCATGCTAACAGTAACGGTAAGTTAGGCGCTGTCGGTTTTTGTTTTGGCGGCTACGTTGTTAATTATTTAGCAGCAGTAGATAGCAACTTAATCAGCGCCGGCGTGCCATTTTACGGCACTCCCGCCAGTGAAAGTTTACGTAAAAATATTAAAGCGCCGTTAATGATTCAATTGGGCGAGCTTGATAAACGTGTAAACGCATCGTGGCCACAGTACAAACAAGATTTAAAAGCCAATAATGTTGAGTACACTATGCATATGTATAAAGGGGCAAATCATGGTTTTCATAACGACTCAACAGGTCGATATGATAAAGACAATGCTGAGCTTGCATGGCAGCGTACCGTTGAGTTTTTTAATAATAAGCTAAGTTGATCTGATTGCGTATTAATCCTTTAATACGCTTTTATCAATAATTCCTTTATTTACCAACTGCTGCAAAATAGCTTGGGATTTTGCTCTGCATACATCACGTAGTAAACGCACCGCAGGGGTTATTGACTGCCTACTTGGGCAAATAAGCCAAAGTTCACCATTAACATGTTGATAATTTGGCATTACAGTAACCACTCTGTCATTGAGTAAATCGTCGGCCATATCAAGAGCCGACTTTACAGCTAAGCCCTTACCCGCAACGCACCAACGCCTGACTAAATCGCCATCGTTTGAGGCGCGCCTACCATCCATTTTAACTTTATATTTTGACTCACCATCACTAAATTCCCACGTATTATTTATAATATCCTGCAACTGATAAAACAAACCTTGATGCGACGCTAAATCATCGGGATGCACAGGGCTTCCATTTTGTAGCAGGTATTCTTCGCTAGCACACAACAAGCGCGGTACATTACAAATTTTAAAACCATAAATACTTGCATCATTAGGCGAGCCATAACGAAGTGCTATATCAACTGAATCGCGATAAAAGTCGATATTACTATCACTTATATGGGTTCTTAAACTTAATTTAGGGTAACTATCCATGAGCTCATCAATCCATGGGATCACCAAGTTACGTCCTAAATCAGATGAAAGTGCAACACGCAGCCTTCCTTCTATCTCGCCGTGTTCGCCTTTTAGATTTTGCTTTGCGAGTTCAAGCACTGCTAGAGCCTGTTCACATTGTGGTATGTAGCGCTCCCCAGCAGCCGACAACCTCAAATGACGTGTTGTACGAACAAACAGTTCGCTACCGAGCGCTGACTCCACGCGTTTAATAGCGGCGCTTGCTGTGGCTGTACGCATATCTAACTTAGCAGCTGCAAGCGTAATACTTCTAAACTCAGCGACTTTTAAAATAAGTTTTAAATCTTCTATGTTCATATTATCTATTTATATTTGATAATGATTCAACGATTATGCGGTTTATTTACATTAAAGCAAGGTCTACTATATATCCATCAGCTAGCCAAAGCATGGCTTGCATCTTATACGTAAACAAATTAGGACATTTATTATGAAAGCCATTGGTTATACACAATCACTTCCTGTTTCAAACCCTGAGTCGCTAATTGATGTTGAGCTACCACAGCCAATTGCAACAGGTCGCGATTTACTTATAAAAGTTAAGGCTATTGCTGTTAACCCTGCCGATTATAAAGTGCGCCTATATATGCCACCAACAAACGGTGAAGTAAAAGTAATTGGTTGGGATGCAGTTGGCGAAGTGGTTGCAACAGGTGAAGCTGTTACAGGCTTTAAACCAGGTGATGCGGTTTATTACGCAGGTGATATTACTCGCCCAGGTAGTAATGCAGAATTTCAATTAGTGGATGAGCGCATTGTAGGTTTTAAACCGCAGAGCTTAAACGATGCTGAAGCTGCTGCATTACCACTTACTGCAATAACAGCGTACGAATTATTATTTGAGCATTTAAACATTGTAAAACAAGCAGCTGATGCAAAAACAAAATCAGACGAAGTTATTTTAGTAACTGGTGCAGCAGGCGGCGTTGGCTCTATTTTTATTCAACTCACTAAAGCGATTACTGGCGCAACGGTGATTGCCACGGCATCGCGTGAAAGCTCGCAAGCATGGGTTAAAAAACTAGGCGCAGATTATGTCATTGACCATACAAAACCATTACCTGCTCAAATTGACGCATTAAACATTGGCTCGGTAACACATGTAGCAAGCCTGCATAGTACTGATACTTACTTTGAAGCGTATACAGAGGTACTTGCACCATTTGGTAAAATTGCAATGATTGACGATCCTGAGTCACTCGATGTAAGTAAATTAAAAATGAAGAGCTTATCTCTACATTGGGAATTTATGTTTGCCCGCTCAATGTTTAATGCCAAAGATTTAATTGAGCAAAGTAAGTTATTAAATCATGTTGCCGATTTGATTGACCAAGGCTACATTCAAACCACGATTGGTAAAAACTTAGGCACTATAAATGCGGCTAACCTGCGTATTGCACACACAGAACTTGAAGGCGGTCGCTCTATTGGCAAAATAGTGTTGGAAGGTTTTTAATTCTATAAATATTACACGCCTTATTTATACCTGAATTGATTAAAGGCGCCAATGCAATTGGCGTCTTCAGCCAATATTTTGCGGTAGCTATGGCTGTATTTATATTTATTAAAGAAACGATTACCTAATAATATTTGATAATGATTCAACCATATACCTGTTTATCATATTGTAATAATCCTCTACTATCCGCACATAGCTATATTGATAAGCCTTACGTTACGTAGATATATCGATTGTATAAAGTAAGTAGAGTGATTTAAAAGCACGATATTATTTTTGTAATAAATTTTTAAAAGGGTTTGTTTTTACTAAAACTGACTCAACATAGTAAATACTGGTAAAACACCTACTCAATGGAAAAACTAATGACTCACCCTATTATTAATGACTTAAAAAAGCGCTACACAGCAAAACGTTATGATGCAACGAAACGTGTATCTCAAGACGATTTAGCCGTTATTTACGAAGCTATGCGCCTGTCTCCTTCATCTATTAACTCGCAGCCTTGGAAATTCATCGTAATTGAATCAGATGAGGCTAAAGAGCGTATGCATAGTACATTTGCTAATAAATTTGCGTTTAACCAGCCACACATTAAAACAGCTTCGCATATAATATTATTTGCTCACAACCCTAAATATACCCGCGATGATTACGCACAAATCATTGATGCAGATATTAAAAATGGTCGTACTAAAGCAGAAAATCGCGAACAAGCTTTTGGTGCTTACGCGTTTGTTGATATGAATACTGATGAGCAAGGCAATAATGAAGAGTGGACTAAAGCACAAACTTACATTGCACTGGGTAACACTATGCATGCAGCTGCACGCTTAGGTGTTGACTCTACTCCAATGGAAGGCGTAGATGCCGAGCTGATTGGCGAAGTTTTTGAAAAAGAACTTGATGGTTACGTGTGCGACGTAGCATTAGTACTTGGCTATCACGATAGCGCAGAAGACTATAATGCTAAATTACCTAAATCTCGCTTAGCAAAAGAGCAAGTTATTCAGGTTTTATAAGTAATACGTTATAAACTTAAATGATAATAATATTAAAAAACCACTTATTTAAATAAGTGGTTTTTTGCTTTAAAGCAGTTTAACTTACTTTGCGCTGCGCAGCCTGAATGTATTGCACTAAATCCTCAATAGAAACCACAGTCATATTATGTTTATTAGCATAATCACTCACCTCAGGTAAGCGCGCCATTGAACCATCTGGATTTGTTAGTTCGCATATTACGCCAAATGGTTTTAAGCCGGCAAGCTGCATTAAATCAACGGATGCTTCGGTATGACCACGACGAACTAATACTCCACCCGTTTGTGCTTTTAAACCAAATACATGCCCCGGGCGCGATAAATCACTTGGTTTTGCATTATCGGCTGTCGCTGCTTTTATAGTTGTTACTCTATCAGCAGCAGACACGCCTGTTGTAACGCCATGCTTAGCTTCAATAGTGACTGTATAAGCGGTGTTATTTTGACTGGTGTTGTGGGTTACCATTTGCGGTAAGTCGAGCTGTTTAATGCGCTCCTCCCCCATACACAAGCAAACAATACCGCTGCCTTCGCGGATCATTTCGGCCATTTGAGAAGTCGTTAAATGCTCAGCTGAAAATACAAAGTCGCCTTCATTTTCACGGTTTTCATCATCAACAACAAGTACGCCTTGCCCTTGCTGTAGTGCAGCAATTGCGCTTTGTACGCGGATATGGCTTTCGCCGAATTGAGTAAGTAGAGACTGAATCATCATTATATTCCAAATAAAAAATAATAGATTCAGGACTGTGAAAGGATCAGTAATATATCGCTTTAAATTTAAAACGATCACTACCAAAATAGCTTAAATAAAATAACAAAAAGCACGCAGCAAAAAGCAGCGCACACTGTTATACCAACGGCATTAAATTAGTGACCTATTATAACGCTAGAAAAATAGCTCACTTAACGCGATACAATGATCGTGTCTTTAATAAAATTGATATTAGTATAATAAGCCATATTCTCTTTCATCCGGACTGTAACCGTCGGCTCTGGCATCTCACCAGATCTGCTTGACCTTTACTTAACCTAGTTAAAAAATAAGTTAAATAAAGCGCTCGCGGGCTCGTTTAAGTTATAAATAACATTAAACATACCGCCGGTGGGGAATTTCGCCCCGCCCTGAGAATGTACTTTTATAACTAAAGCGCTATAAAAGCGGGCTTATTATACCCTTTAACTTAATTACTTATCAAAGGTAAGTGAATAAACTTCTAACAAAGCTCGGTATTTAATGAGGCTTTGACTACTTTACCTTCATTTATGTCAGCGGTGATTGTACAAGTAGCGCCGTTTACTAAATTTAAGTTAGGTGGAGCATGACCAATATCGGCATCAACAATCACAGGAAATAAACACCCACCTAGTGCAACATCAAGCGCGTGGCGGTAATCAAAAGAAGCATCTTGACCTTGAGTGATCACGCTGCGACCAATAATAATACCGTTTATATCGTCAAATATACCTGCTAATTTTAATGAAAGTAAAAACCGTGCAACGGTTGTTGGCGTCAGCTCTGAGTTTTCTAGGTATAAAATAAGCCCTTCGGGTGCACTGTGTTTTTTAAATTCATGCAGGTCTAAAAATGGTGAATCGAGTAATAAACCCACGGTATCTAGGCAGCCTCCAAATAAGCGGCCCGACATTTCAATAGTGCGTGCATCAAAGTAATTTAAACACTGCCACTGAGTAACTTCTGTATGTTCAAACAATGCATTTGGGTTTTGTACGTAATCAGGTCTATTTTTTTGATGATGCGATGACGGTGCTTGCTCAAATTTGCTACCTGTTTCATAACTTAGTGTTTCAAATATTTGCAGGCAATAAGGACTTTTTTCGTCAGGATGTAACTGCATAAGATTAGCGCTGTGTAGTGTTGCCCATTGGCACTTTGCTGTGAGTGCGCATGCAATGGTGCTTACATCAGAGAACCCAACTAACCATTTAGGCTTTGCTTCTTTAATTGCATTAAAATCAAGTAGGGGCAGTATTTCCATTGCTAGCTCGCCACCAAATGGAGGCATAATTGCATCTATCTCGTCATCTAATAAAAAACCCATTAACTGCTGAGCGTGCGCTTTGGCGTTAAGCTGTCCAAGCGGTTTGCTTTGACGTAAAAACTCTCCTTCAACAACATCATACCCTCGATGTTTTAATCCATTAATAACAATGTCTAACCGTGCATGGTACTTTTCTTTAAGGCCTGATGAAAGTGAACAAATTGCTATTTTTGATCCTACTTTTAAAGGCGCTGGGTAAAGTATATTAGGCATATATTTTCCTTTTTAGAGAATACGTTAATACCAATTACATTAAATCAGCGAGTTATTTGATGCGCTAAATGCTCATTTTTTTAGTAAATTGATATAAGTACCTACTATACCAACATAGACCATATTTATAGAACATGAATACTGTACAAACGCGCCTACCATTAAAGGTTAAATTACAGACATAAAAAAACCGATGTAATTACATCGGTTTTTATTTAAAAACGTTAAAGTGAGTTATGCGTTAAAGATACTCAACTTCAATGATTTCGAACTCAACAATACCTTTTGGCGTTTGAATAGACACTGCGTCGTCCATTTGTTTACCAATTAAGCCACGTGCAATCGGTGAGTTAACAGATATTAAGTTGTTTTTAATATTTGCTTCGTCATCGCCCACAATACGGTATTTTACTTCAGCATCGGTTTCTATATTTACAATAGTTACCGTAGTACCAAAAATAACTCTACCGGTATTTGGCATTTTAGTTACGTCGATAATTTGAACATTTGAAAGTTTAGCTTCAATTTCTTGAATACGCCCTTCACAAAAACCCTGTTGCTCACGCGCAGCGTGGTATTCAGCGTTTTCTTTTAAGTCACCATGTTCACGTGCAACCGCAATATCACTTACGATTTTAGGACGGGTAACTGTTTTTAATTCGTTAAGCTCTTTACGCAGTAAATCTGCGCCACGAACTGTCATCGGAATTGATTGCATACTTTTCTCACTTAACACCAAGGCCCTAGTTGGCCTTGGCACATTTCCTTAGTTCAATCGCAGATGTAGCTCTTGAACTGACGTCACTTTGCTGCGGTCATCTGCTTTATTAGCAGTACAGTTAGCGAATGCCGCGTTCAAGGTTGTCGTATAGTTGGTTTTATTTTGCAATGCACCACGACGTAACACCTTCGAATCTTCGATCGCTTGGCGACCTTCGGTGGTATTAACGATATAGCTGTACTCTTTATTCTTGATATAATCAAGAATATGCGGGCGGCCTTCATATACTTTGTTTACACGTCGTACTTCAATGCCAGCTTCTTCAAGAGCTTGTGCCGTGCCACCAGTTGCGTCAAGTTCAAAACCTAAGTCGGTCATGATTTTGGCTAATTCAACAATACGTGGCTTATCGCTATTACGAACAGATAATAGCGCGCGACCACCGCGTGGTAAAGTGTTGCTTGCACCTAATTGTGCTTTTGCGAATGCTTCGGCGAAAGTATCACCAACACCCATCACTTCACCTGTTGAACGCATCTCAGGACCACGGATTGGATCCACACCCTGAAACTTAGCAAATGGTAAAACAACTTCTTTAACGCTGTAGTAAGGAGGGATCACTTCTTTAGTAATACCTTGGCTCGCTAAAGACTGCCCAGCCATACAACGTGCAGCTACTTTTGCAAGCGCCACACCGGTTGCTTTTGATACAAACGGTACAGTACGTGCAGCACGCGGGTTAACTTCGATTAAGTACACTTTGTCTTCTTTTACTGCAAACTGTGTATTCATCAAGCCAACAACACCAAGTTCAAGCGCCATGTCGGTTACTTGCTTGCGCATTACGTCTTGCACTTCTTGTGATAAAGAATGTGCTGGTAATGAACAGGCTGAGTCACCCGAGTGAACACCCGCTTGCTCAATGTGCTCCATAATACCGCCGATAATTACTTGCTCGCCGTCACAAATTGCGTCAACGTCAACTTCAATCGCGTTATCTAAGAAACGATCCAGTAATACAGGTGCTTCGTTTGATGCTTGTACAGCTTCGGTCATGTAGCGACGTAAATCATCTTCGTCGTATACAATTTCCATCGCACGACCGCCTAGTACATACGACGGGCGTACTACTAACGGGAAGCCAATTTCAACTGATTTAAGTAAGGCTTCTTCGGTTGAAGTTACTGTTGCATTTTCTGGCTGAAGTAAGTTTAAACGCTCAACAAGTTGTTGGAAGCGTTCGCGGTCTTCTGCACGGTCAATCGCATCAGGTGAAGTACCAATCACTGGTACACCATTCGCTTCAAGCTCACGCGCTAGTTTAAGTGGTGTTTGACCACCGTACTGTACGATAACGCCTTTTGGCTTTTCAACACGTACGATTTCGAGTACGTCTTCAAGCGTAATTGGTTCAAAGTATAACCTGTCAGATGTATCGTAATCGGTAGATACCGTTTCAGGGTTACAGTTAACCATAATTGTTTCGTAACCGTCTTCGCGAAGCGCAAGCGAGGCATGTACACAACAGTAATCAAACTCAATACCTTGACCGATACGGTTTGGACCACCACCAATAACCATGATTTTATCACGATCTGTTGGGTTAGCTTCACACTCTTCATCGTAAGTTGAGTACATGTAAGCAGTGTCTGAGCTAAATTCTGCAGCGCACGTATCAACACGTTTGTATACTGGCACGATGTTTAATAAATGACGTTTTTTACGAATTTCAGCTTCAGATACACCTGCAATTTCTGCTATACGCGGATCTGCAAAGCCTTTGCGTTTAAGTTTACGTAGGAAGTCAGCATTTAAACCCGCCATGCCTACTTTCGCTATTTTTGCTTCGTCTTTTAAAATGTCTTCTATTTGTACTAAGAACCAGCGGTTAACTTTAGTCAGTTCGTAAACATCATCAACGCTCATACCATGGCGCATTGCATCGGCAATGTACCAAATACGCTCAGCGCCTGGCTCGCGTAGTTCACGAATTATTTTTTCTTTTGCTTTAGGATCATCAAGCGCAACTATCGGGTTAAATCCCGTTGCACCCACTTCAAGACCACGTAATGCTTTGTGTAATGATTCTTGTTGGTTACGACCAATTGCCATTACTTCGCCAACTGATTTCATTTGCGTAGTTAAACGGTCGTTTGCACCGGCAAATTTTTCAAAGTTAAAGCGAGGAATTTTTGTAACAACGTAATCGATTGAAGGCTCAAAAGACGCGGGAGTTTTGCCACCAGTAATGTCGTTTTGAAGCTCGTCAAGCGTATAACCTACGGCTAGTTTTGCTGCAATTTTAGCAATTGGG
Source organism: Pseudoalteromonas sp. NGC95 (assembly GCF_015864705.1). Taxonomy (NCBI): domain Bacteria; kingdom Pseudomonadati; phylum Pseudomonadota; class Gammaproteobacteria; order Alteromonadales; family Pseudoalteromonadaceae; genus Pseudoalteromonas; species Pseudoalteromonas sp. NGC95. Next base: position 16,764 of record NZ_JADYWR010000003.1, on the reverse strand, counting down.
AAACCCGTTGCTTTTGATGCTAATGCAGATGAACGTGATACACGTGGGTTCATCTCAATGATAACCATACGGCCATCTTCAGGATTAATACCAAACTGCACGTTAGATCCGCCAGTTTCTACACCAATTTCACGTAATACTGCCATAGAGGCGTTACGCATAATTTGGTATTCTTTGTCGGTTAGCGTTTGCGCTGGTGCAACGGTGATTGAATCGCCAGTGTGAACACCCATAGGGTCAAAGTTTTCAATGGTACAAACAATAATACAGTTGTCGTTTTTATCACGTACAACTTCTGTTTCGTACTCTTTCCAACCAATCAGTGATTCATCAATTAGTAATTCGTTCGTTGGCGATAAATCTAAGCCTCGTTCACAAATTTCTTCAAACTCTTCTAAATTATACGCCACACCGCCGCCGGTGCCGCCCATAGTAAAAGAAGGCCTGATAATACATGGTAAACCAATGCGCGTTATGATGTCTTTGGCTTCATCCATAGAGTGAGCAATCTCAGCACGAGGACATTCAAGACCAATATTTTTCATTGCTACGTCAAAGCGTTCACGGTTTTCTGCTTTGTCGATTGCATCAGCCGTTGCACCAATTAGTTCAACACCATGTTTAGCCAATACACCGTGCTTGTCTAGTTCAAGCGCACAGTTTAATGCCGTTTGACCACCCATTGTAGGCAGTACTGCATCTGGCTTTTCTTTTTCAATAATTTTTTCTACCACTTCCCAGTGAATTGGTTCGATGTATGTTGCATCGGCCATATCAGGGTCGGTCATGATAGTTGCAGGGTTTGAGTTAACTAATATAACTCTGTAGCCTTCTTCTCTAAGTGCTTTACACGCTTGAGCACCAGAGTAGTCAAATTCACAAGCTTGACCAATTACAATTGGGCCTGCGCCTAAGATAAGAATGCTTTTTATGTCGGTACGTTTTGGCATTATTACTCCAGTTAAATTAGTGTTTACGCGCTTGCATCAAATCGATGAAGTGGTCAAATAATGGGGCTGCATCGTGCGGACCAGGGCTTGCTTCAGGGTGACCCTGGAAGCTAAACGCAGGTTTATCTGTACGATGAATACCTTGAAGCGTTCCGTCAAATAACGATTTGTGCGTGGCACGAAGCGTACTTGGCAGGCTTGACTCTTGAGCTGCAAAACCATGGTTTTGAGCTGTGATCATAACTACATCGCGGTCTAGGTCTTTAACTGGGTGGTTAGCGCCGTGGTGGCCAAATTTCATTTTTTCTGTTTTAGCACCTGAAGCAAGGGCTAATAACTGATGACCTAAACAGATACCAAAAATAGGTGTGTCGGTTTCTAAAAAGGTTTTAATTGCATCAATAGCGTAAGTACATGGCTCAGGATCGCCAGGGCCATTAGATAGGAAGATACCATCAGGGTTTAAAGCCAGTACGTCAGCGGCAGAGGTTTGCGCTGGTACTACTGTAAGTTTACAGCCACGGTCTACAAGCATACGTAAAATATTACGCTTTACACCGAAGTCGTAGGCAACAACATGAAACTTTTCATCAGCAGCATCAAGAGTTTTAAATCCTTCGCCTAATGTCCAGCTTGATTCGCGCCACTCAAAATTTTCCTTGGTTGAGACAACTTTTGCTAAATCCATACCTTTTAAGCCTGGGAAGGCTTGCGCGGCTTGTAGCGCTTTATTTTCGTCTAGCTCGTCGCCAGCAATAATACACCCGTTTTGTGCGCCTTTATCACGCAAAATTCGAGTTAACTTTCTGGTGTCGATGTCCGCAATACCTAAAATATTACGTTCTTTTAAGTAATCATCTAACGATTGCTCGTTACGAAAATTACTTGCTAGCAGTGGCAAATCACGGATCACTAGGCCTTTAGCCCAAATTTGATTCGCTTCTTCGTCTTCGCTGTTGGTACCCGTATTACCGATATGTGGGTACGTCAAAGTTACGATTTGTTCCGCGTATGATGGATCAGTCAAAATTTCTTGATAACCAGTCATAGACGTATTGAATACTACTTCACCGACTGACATGCCGTCAGCGCCGATTGCAGTACCGCGAAACACTGTGCCGTCTTCTAGGACTAACAGAGCGGATTTAGTCAAGTTAAACCTCCTAACAGTAAAAAACGGGAGTAAGCAATTGCTTAACACCCCGCCAATACCCAGAGGGATCGTCAAAACCAGATTTCTGTGAGCTTAAATTGTTTTACGCAGTCTTAAATGATGCAGATGTAAAGCATTCAACCTTCAATCATTTTTTCTTGCCTAAAACTATTTTTATTCCCACTGAAACCCCGGATTTACTAGCCACTTGGGTATAATTGGAAACACGCATTTAGTAATTTTTGGCAAATTGGCTGCATATTACATTAAGTTAGCTTTTAGGTCTAATATTATTTAGTAAATTGTTACAAACAAGTCACTGTAGGCAAAATTAGACCCAAACAGTTAAAAAAGTAACTAAACTACTTCAGATCTAGTACATCTTGCATATCATAAAGTCCTACAGGTTTATTTTTCAACCAGCTTGCAGCCCTTACAGCACCTAGAGCGAATGTCATTCTTGAACTTGCTTTATGGGTTAATTCGAGTCTTTCGCCCATTGTGGCGAAGTATGCGGTGTGTTCACCTACTATATCGCCCCCTCTTAGTACCGAATAACCAATTTCATTTTGCGATTTAGCGGTCTCCACTTGGCTGCGGTCATATACGGCAACCTCGTCGTGGTTCCAGCCTTTAGCCTGTGCAATTGATTCGCCAATGGCTAATGCTGTGCCCGATGGCGCATCGATTTTATGACGATGATGCGCTTCAAATATTTCAATATCTAAATCGTCACCAAATTTGGTCGCTGCGGTTTGCACAAGGTTCAGTAATACGTTGACTCCTACGCTGTAGTTTCGCGCAAATACAATAGGAATATGCTTAGCGGCATCGTGTAAAAGTGCCATATCGTCGCTTGTTAAGCCCGTTGTACCAATAACCATAGGAATTTTTTGTGCTACAGCGGTTTTTAAATGGTTTTTCATACCAGCGGGAAGCGTAAAGTCGATTAAAGCATCTACATTATCTATTGTGGTTTCTTCGCTAAAGCTAACACTGTTATCGGCTGCGCTATTTACTTGATTTACATTAATACCTAATAACGATGAACTGCTACGAACGTATGCACCTGTAAGTTGTGTTTGCTCTTTAATTGTCGCTGCTTCTAATAAAGCTAAGCCCATTCTGCCATTAGCACCAAAAACGCCTATTCGATTTGTAGTCATTGTTTTTACCTAATTTAAATTTGGATCCGTTTTTTACTAATCTGAGTATATATCCGGTGCATTACAAATACGCGCTTGGGCATTTTTATGCAGTTGGACAAATATTAATCGCTGAAAATAGCGTTACTTTGTAGATATTATCTAAAAGTCATGCAATAGTCAGGTGACCTTTTAATTTAATAATAATAACAATACCAGTTTACTTTAGCCATCTATACATTTAAACTTCTCTTTCGCGTCGATTTGGTCTTTGGCTTGCGGGCGCTGCACTCTCCTAATTTTGTTAATGATTAACATAGTAGGTAGATTTGCTAAATTCAGCTAAAAGAGGAGTTTTTGGCTGTTGTAAATTAACTGGTTTCGAGGATTATGATGCAGCCATCATTTAACAAAAATAAAGCAATACTTTCTTTACTACCCCTTTTAACCTTTGTAGCACTATTTTTGGGCTCTGGTTTATATTTACAATCGCAAGGGGTTGACTACGCTTTTTATCAACTTCCTGCTCCAGTGGCTATATTACCCGCCATTATGCTTGCGTTTATTTTAAATAAAGGCACAGTAAACGAGTGTGTAGAAACCTTTATAAAAGGTGCCGGCCACAACAATATTATTACCATGTGTTTAATCTACTTACTTGCAGGTGCGTTTTCTGCTGTTGCCAGTGCAACCGGTGGTGTAGATGCGGTAGTAAATGCAGGCTTATCTCTTATTCCACCTTCGTTATTGCTCCCTGGCTTATTTTTAATTGCAGCCGTTGTATCTACAGCTATGGGCACGTCAATGGGAACGATTGGTGCCATTGGGCCTATTGCTTATGCGGTATCAATTAAAACAGGTATAGATCCAGCATTAATGGCAGGTACGATTGTATCTGGCGCTATGTTTGGCGACAACTTATCAATTATTTCCGACACCACTATTGCAGCTACGCGCACGCAGGGCTGTGAAATGAAAGACAAGTTTAAAGAGAATCTTAAAATTGCAGTCCCTGCTGCAATATTAACAATCGGGTTATTGTTTTATTTAACACCAGTTGCACAAGCAGTCGAAACCAAAGATTACGATATATGGTTAGTACTACCATATGCCTTTATTTTAGTGTTAGCCGTTGCTGGCTTGAACGTATTTGTTGTGTTATTTAGCGGTATTATTTTTGCTGCACTTATGGGCTTTACCGGAAGTTACGAAGGCGCAAGCTTTGTAAAAGATATTTACAAAGGCTTTACCGATATGCAGGAAATATTTTTACTATCAATGTTTATAGGTGGCTTATCTGAATTTATTCGGATTAACGGTGGCCTTGATTACATTGCTCAAAAAATTCAAGCAATAACTAAAATCATCGCAAAATGGCACCGTAAAGTGGCCGATCAATTAGGTATTGCAGCATTGGTTATGACAAGTAATATGTGTATTGCAAATAACACCGTATCTATTATTGTTGCTGGCCCTATTGCTAAAAAACTGGCAGATGATGGTGAAATAAGCGGTAAACGCTCTGCAAGTTTGCTTGATATATTTGCTTGTGTAACGCAAGGTTCACTTCCTTATGGCGCACAAGCCTTATTACTGGGCGCTACTTTTAAAATAAGCCCGTGGGAAGTATCAACCTCGTCATACTACTGCTTTATTTTAGCATTTACTGCCATTGCAGTTATTTGCTTGCGCCGTAATAAAGCGTAATAAATTGAGTCATTACATGTTGCAGCTTATTAAGTAGGCTGCAACATGTGTTAAATTAGCGATCAACAAATCAATCTCTTCTGCTATAATTGCCGCTTCCGCGTGTCACTAAAATTATAGTTATAAACAGTTATGAAATTTAAAAAATTACTCCCTTTTATTACCCTTACTTCTCTCGCTTTATCATCGTCGGCTTTCGCTGCCAATTGGAGCAGTACAGCAGTACATATAAATAATGGCAGCCAAAAAAATCCATTTTCTAAGCAAGAGTCAGACACCACTGTTTACTCGCTTCAACATGCATCGGGCTATGACTACGGCGATAATTTCTTTTTTATTGATTACAGTAAAGACGATATAGATGACGGTTACCAAGATGCTGATTTTTATGGTGAGTGGTACTCAACGGTTAGCTTATCTGCCATCACTGGTAAGCAAATTGGCTCTGGCGCATTATTAGATGTTGGCCTAACGGGCGGTATTAACGTTGCTGGTGATGCAAAAGTAATGAAGTATCTACCAGGTGTAAAATTAAGCTGGGATGTACCTGGGTTTAACTTTTTTCAAACGCTGTTCACAGCCTACATTGACGATAGTGAAGGTGTAGCAAAAGGCGGCGCACCTATCGAAACTAATAGTTGGATGCTTGATGTAGCTTTTGAATATCCTTTCACTATTGGCTCACAAAAGTTTAGCTTTAAAGGCCACGCTGAATACATCGCAGAGCGTGAAGATGAATTTGGTAACGATGTACAAGCTTGGATACTAGCACAGCCTATTTTAGTGTGGGATATGGGTCACGCCCTTCAAATGAAAGAAAACACACTACTGCTGGGAATGGAATTACAATACTGGCACAACAAATTAGGTACTGAAGTCACTGAATCGGTACCACAAATCCATATTGAGTGGACATTTTAAGCTTCAACAATCAGCTCTTTACTCAGTAATAATAAGCGAAGCACTATTTTAGCTTCGCTTTTTTTCGTCCACGTAAAACATTTAATTGAACAGGTTTAAATACTTAGTTATTGTTGTACTTCTTTTTAAGCCAAGCGCTCGCCTTTAATAGGAGTAACTGAATGTCGTCGATTAAAGTTATTTGTTTCTCTACTTTATTAGTACTAACAAACAATGCCTTAGCTGGCCCTTCTCAAGATACATCCGCCCTTTCTTATGATGCACTATTAAGCAATTACGAATACGATTTTAAGGTAAATTACTTTGCACTTGAGTCGCAAAAACAATCATTAAAAATGGCTTATATTTACTTAAAGCCAACTAAAGCCGATATGCCTACAGTTACACTTATGCATGGCAAAAATTTTAACGCCGACTACTGGACTACAACCGCTCAGTATCTGCAATCTTTAGGTTATGGGGTATTAATCCCTGATCAAATTGGTTTTGGCAAGTCATCTAAACCAACGGATTACCAGTATTCGTTTGCGACGCTTGCTCATCATACTCACGCGTTAATAGATTCACTTAATATTAAAGAGTCGATTGTACTTGGGCACTCTATGGGTGGGATGCTAGCGAGTCGTTTTGCATTAATGTATCCAAATACAACTAAAAAGCTAATTTTATTAAACCCTATTGGGCTTGAAAACTACTTGCAGTATGTTGATTACAAAGATACTAATTTTTTCTATAAAAACGAGCTTTCAAAAACACCTGAAGGTGTAAAAAAATATCAACAAAAAAATTACTACGATGGTAAGTGGAATACAACATATTCAGCCTTAACTGACTTTATAACAGGGCAAATACAAGGTCCAGATAAAGAGCAAATGGCATGGGTGAATGCAAAAACATACGATATGATTTTCACTCAACCTGTAATAACCGAATTTAAAGATTTAACTGTGCCAGTTAAATTAATTATTGGTACACGCGATAGAACCGGTCCTGGCCGTAACTGGAAAAAAGAGGATGTTGATTACGAGCTTGGCCGATACGATAAATTAGGCAAACACGCTGCAACACTTATCCCTGACGCACAATTATTCGAACTAGATAACTTAGGGCACCTGCCGCACATTGAAGATTTTGAACGCTTTAAAAATGTATTACAAAAAGCGCTTACAACTAAATAAAGGTGAGTACTGAATACAAAAACCCCTGTAAGTAATTACTCACAGGGGTTTTTATTTAGTAATTAAACTAGATTACAGCTTACATTGTGGGTTTTTACCCTGTGCTTTAGCTGTACTTTGCTCGCTAAGTGCTTTACTCATTTGTGCTTGTAAGTCTTTAATACGACTGCTTGGCGCTGGGTGAGTTGATAAAAACTCAGGTGTTGTACCACTACCTGCTGCACTCATATTTTGCCAAAGGGTTACTGATTCTTGTGGATTAAAGCCTGCTTCAGCCATTAAATCTAAGCCAATTTCATCAGCTTCTGACTCGTGCGAACGGCTAAATGGCAAAACAACACCATACTGTGCGCCTAAGCCTAGACCCTGCATAATTTCATTACGGTATTGAATGTTACCCATTTCAAGTGCTGCACTACCAAGTTGCATACCGGTATCTAAAATAGAGCTTTGTGAAACACGTTCATTAGAATGCTCAGCAATTACGTGCCCTACTTCGTGCCCTAGCACTGTTGCTAGTTGGTCTTGATTGGTGGCTATTTTTAATAAGCCCGTATGCACCCCAATGTAACCACCAGGTAGTGCAAAAGCATTAGCAGATTCATCTTCAAATACAACTACTTCCCAATTTTGCGACGCGTATTCTTTTGGTAATACAGCCACTACTTTTTCAGCAATGCAATTTACATATGCATTTGTTTTTGCATCTTTATTAATTGGTTGGCTTTTTTTCATATCTGCAAAACTAGCAGTGCCCATTTCACTCATTTGTTGATCTGAGTAAAGCGCTATTTGAGTGCGTCCTGTTGGTGACGTTTTACAACCGGCTAAAACGGCTGTCGCTAATACTGCAAGTACTAGTTTTTTCATGATAATTCTCTTAAGTAATGAATTTTTTATTGCTTGTAGAATAGCAAACACAGTATCAATTTAAAATATTTGCTTTATATACCTTTATATTAAAAAGATACGATGAGACGATAAACTTAGCAGGCAAACTAAGTTTATCCAAATACAATGCCCTGTTACACTATAGCCCTTGTTTTTAGTGATTGTTGAGTTTACACATGGACGCCTCAGCCTCGTCTTTTAATACCCGTATTTTATTGCCTTTATTAGCCAGTATCGTGGCGATTACTCCTTTGGCTATTGATATGTATTTGCCCGCCATGCTGGTAATTGCAAGCGATTTACAAACTAATATGCCAAATGTACAAATATCGTTGAGTATTTACTTAGCGGGTTATTCATTGGGGATGTTATTTTTTGGCCCTATTGCCGATCAAATTGGCCGCCGTAAGCTCGCACGTATTGGCTTAACCCTATTTGGCGCAAGCTCACTTGCACTCGCATTTACAACCGAAATCCATGCGTTTTGGACTCTTAGAGCAGTGCAAGCATTTACGGGAGCTGCAGCAACCGTAGTCGTACCGGGTATTATTCGTCATATTTATCAGCAAAATACAGCTAAGGGAATGTCGTATGTGTCGATGATCATGATGGTAGCACCGTTAGTAGCCCCCTCTGTTGGTTCGTTTATTTTAGGATTTTCTGTTTGGTCAACCATATTTTTGGTTCTTGCTGGATATAGCTTTTTAATATTAGCGTTTGTACAAGTGTATTTAATAGATATACCTATTCATAAAAATGAGAAAAAAGGCCTCGCTCTATTTTTTGATAGCTATAAAACTGTACTGAGCAATAAAGACGCACGTGCGGATATACTCAGTTCTATGTTTGTATCGTTTGGATTTTTTTGCTTTTTAACCTCAGTACCTTTTATATATTTGGATTTATATGAAGTATCAGAACAATTATTTGGTGTGTTATTTGCGTTTAATGTAATGGCGCTGATGTTTGGTAACTTTTTAAATACGCGAATTGTACCAAGGCTGGGCTCTCGAAAAATGCTCTATATTGGGCTTGTATGTGGGTTTGTATCGGGGCTTGCGCTGTTAACATTTAGCTTATTGCACTTATCACTTTATTATATTGTGGCTGCTATTGCGCCATTAATGATGAGTTTAGGTGTCACTGCAAGTAATGCTGATTCGCTAATATTAATGAAGTTTGAAAGAAACACAGGTACAGCAACGGCCGTAATTGGCACACTTCGTTTTGGTAGTGGTGCATTAGTTGGCCCGCTACTCGCCATTATGCACGCAAAAAGCGCAGTGCCATTTTCAAGTTTAATGTTTAGTGCTGTATTACTCACTATGCTCGTACAGCTAATTCACTATAAAAAAGACAAAAAAAATGCCTCAATATGAGGCATTTTTATCAAAGCTAATAACCTTAAATTAATTAAGCGTCAGCAGCTTTAGAAACCATAACCATTGCAGGGCGTAATAAACGACCATTCAATGTGTAACCTTTTTGCATAACAGCAAGTACTGTATTAGGTGTTACATCGTTACTTGGTTGAATTGACATTGCTTGATGAAAATCTGGATTAAACTGCTCACCTTGTGGGTTTACAATTTCAACACCAAATTTAGAAACAGCGTCATTAAAGCTCTTAACCGTCATATCGATACCTTCAAGCAACGGCTTTAGTGTGTCATTTTCTTTATCAGAAAATTCAATAGCACGCTCAAGGTTATCAATTACAGGTAGTAATTCGTTAGCAAATTTTTCTAGTGCAAATTTATGCGCTTTTTCTACATCTTGTGCTGCACGACGACGAATATTATCAACGTCAGCTGCAGCGCGAACAACACCGTCTTTTTGATCAGCAATTGTTTGCTTTGCAGCTTCAAGCTCTGCATATAACATCGCAATTTCTGCTTCAGGGCTTTGTTCTTGTTCTGCATGTTGATCAGCGGCTTCTACTGCTGCTTCTACATCAGCCTGCATTTTAGAAATTTCTTCGTTTAATTCTACTTCTTGCTCAGGGTTTTGTGTCTGCTCAGACATAAAATACGTGCTCCAATTCTTTACAACTGCGGTAATTATGGGGATTGAATAAAAAGATTCAAGAGTTAGATGCCTCAATTAATTTAAATTCTTGAATTATTTCTTCAATCTGCGCTGATTTAGGACAAATTATACAAAAACGGCTTTGATATTCTTGATTTTTAAAGTACGGCACGCTTATTACAATTAATTCATCGCACTCAGTAAAAGGTAATTTTTCGCTATTAAGTACCGATACACCATTTTTAAAAGCAAGCTTATCTTCTACATAATTTAAAAACGAAACACCAATATTTAAACTTTGTTCGCAGTCTATTTGTTTGTAGAGGTAATTTTCACCAACAACAATACTATTATCTGAGCCTAATTTTTGGCTTAGTTGTCGCGTCCATTGATTAAGCGAATCATGACAATTTCGAGGCGCTGTATTTGCCATAGCTTGCATACGATACAAACCTTCCATTAAGGTTTGTTGGCTAAATACAGTGTTCAACCACGTGGCAAATTGATAACGAACAGAGTCTGACGAATCATGAGGTTTATCAATACAAATATTGTGACTCTGCCCTGCCCTATCTATTAATAAAATAAGCCAGTCGGTAGAATCAAAATCAAGCACTTCTACTCTAAACACTTGCTGTGAACTGGCTTGAGGTAAACCAACACAACAACATACTTGATATTTTTGGCTCAAACCATGCGCTAGCTCAACGAGTTGTGACTGCTGTGGTTGCCAATAATTAGCAATATCAGCAAGCACAAAAAATTCGTCAAACCAATAATCAAACCCTTCATTTGTCGGCACTCGCCCTGCGGATGTATGAGGTGAATACAATAAGCCCACTTTTTCTAAGCGAGCCATAGCATTACGAACCGTAGCCGAACACACTGCCATGCCTTTAAGCTTGGCAATTTTTGTTGATGGAACAGGCAAGCCTTCACCATTACAGTACATGTTCATAACAGCTGAAAAAATTTGCTGATCTCGTGGGTTTAGTTTCATGGTATCTACATCTTGTTGCATGAAAGAGATATCGGGGCGTTTAGTTCTTTTTCAAGTCGTGCAGCTAACTCACTGCGAATAAAATTGAAGGTTTATAATATTGCTATAATCTGTATTTTCAAACACTTCTGTTTTGAGTTACTCTACTATTATTAAATCTCTTTGTGCGTACATTATGGACTCTCCTTTTAACACCATAGGCCTAATTGGCAAACCTAATCACCCGGGAGCCGCTGCTACCCTTCAGCGTTTACATACCTTTTTACTTGCGCTTGGCTTTGAGGTAATAGTAGAAAAACGCACAGGGAGTCAGTTAGACGATATTCCGCATGACAAACTTGTTAAGTTAGTCGACTTAGGTGAACAAGCCGATTTAGCCATTGTTGTAGGCGGTGACGGTAACATGCTTGGCGCAGCTCGCGTACTTGCGCGCTTTAACATTGCTGTAATTGGTGTAAATAGAGGCAACCTTGGTTTTTTAACTGATTTAAACCCCGAAGGGTTTGAAGCGAGCTTAGAGCAAGTACTCAGTGGTGAGTATCTTGAAGAAAAACGTTTTTTATTAGAAGTAGAAGTATATCGCCACAACGAATTAAAAAGTGCAAACTCAGCCGTTAACGAAGCGGTACTTCATGCCGATAAAGTAGCGCACATGATTGAATTTGAAGCTTTTATAAATAATGACTTTGTGTTTTCTCAGCGCTCCGATGGTTTAATAGTATCAACCCCGACAGGCTCTACGGCGTATTCACTTTCAGGTGGCGGTCCAATATTAACGCCAGAACTAAATGCTATATCGTTAGTACCTATGTTTCCTCATACCTTATCTAGCAGACCTTTAGTGGTAGATGCCGATAATGAAGTTCGTTTAAAGCTAAGCCTAGAAAATACAGATAGCCTACAGGTAAGCTGCGACAGCCACGTAGTGCTAGCCGTATTACCCGGCGATGAGGTAGTAATTAAAAAAGCCGATAAACAATTGCGCTTAATTCATCCAAAAAATTACTCTTACTACAACGTTTTACGTACAAAACTGAATTGGGGTAGTCGTTTGTACTAATTTTATTGCCAAATTTAGTACTATAAAGCAAAATGGCGACTTAAAATAATAATCAACTAATTTAGGAACGAGTAGCAATGACTTATGTAGTATTCTTTGCTTTACTGCTATTAATTACACTTTTATACAGTTACCTCAAAATTGAGAGTAACCGTAAAAAAGCGATAGAAGCTAGAAAAAAGCTATTTAATGAACGTGTTTCGCATGTAAATACGCGCCTTAAAGCAAAGCTTAATGATCTACTTGATGCTAAAATAATTCGCCCAAAATACGTTCCTCGCATTCAAGCTATTGTAAATAATTTTTTTGTTGTTCAATCACATACAGACGAGAACTTGCAACAGCTTGAAGATACCGCCGACCTACTAATTAATACGTTGTCCAACGAGTTAATTAAAACCAATCAAACAAATATAATTCAACCATTGATCGATAATGTACAGTACTTTGTATCTGAGTTGCCCCAGCAAGGAATTTTGTACAATAAGAGTTTTTATATTAATACATTACCCCCCCTCATTGCTCTGCTTAAAATCGAAGAGAGTATACAACCTACTGATATTGTTGATGATCAAATTGATGCATCTTCCCAAACTTCCGATACACAGTTTACTCAAGATGTAAGTGTTGCTTAAATAATAAAAAATTAATTTGCAAAAAACCAAAACACTGTATAAATTAACAGTTAATTGACTGGATGGATAAACAGTATGTTAATTGGTTTAGAAGTTAAAAATTTTGCAATCGTAAGTAATTTAAGCACCGAATGGCGCAGCGGTATGACTGCGATCACAGGTGAGACAGGTGCTGGTAAATCTATTGCTATTGATGCCCTATCGCTATGCTTAGGTGAGCGCGCTGAAGCATCAGCAGTTCGCCCAAGCTCTGATAAAGCAGAAGTATGTGCACAATTTGACTTAACAGATCTACCGCTTGCTCAAGCATTTTTAGAGCAACATATGCTAAGCACTTCTGACAACGAGTGCTTATTACGTCGTGTTGTTTGTAAAAATGGCCGTAGTAAAAGCTATATTAATGGTAGTGCAGTTACCGCATCACAATTAAAAGAACTTGGTCAATATTTAATATCTATTCATGGACAACATGCCCACCAATATTTATTAAAAGCTGAGCATCAGTTACAGCTTTTAGATGCCTATGCAGGGCATCACCACTTAGTAAACTCAGTAAATAAAAACTATAAACAGTTTGCTAACTTACAAAAAGAATTTAAACACTTAGAACAACAACAGCAGCAACAAGCAGCGCAAAAACAATTGTTAGAGTATCAAGTTGCTGAGCTTGATGAATTTGCATTACAAGAAAATGAGTTTGATTTAATTGAGGCTGAGCATTACAAACTAAGCAATAGCCAAACAATATTAGAATCGTGCCAACGTGAGTTACAACACTTATATGAAAGTGATGAGCAAAACGCTTGCTCATTACTACAGCACAGCGCTCAACAATTTACCGAACTGGCTCAATATGACGAAAGTTTAGCAAGCGTAGCTGCTATGCTTAGCGAAGCCGCTGTACAAGTTGAAGAAGCAAGCCGCGAAGTGCGCAATTACACTGAGCAAGCAGATTTAGACCCGGCACGCTTAGTTGAAGTAGAAAATAGGCTAAGTGGATCGATGGATTTAGCGCGTAAGCATCATATAAAACCACAGCAGTTAGTTGAGTTTCATCAATCGATTGCTCAAGAACTTGAGTCAATAAGTAATAATAGTAATCGTCTGGAGCAGCTTGAGTCAGAAATAGAAAGCGCGTTACTTAGTTACAAGCAAACTGCTGATGAATTAAGTAAAAGCCGCTGCGAGTATGCTAATACACTTAACACACTAATAAGTGAAAGCATGGCTAATTTATCAATGGAAAACGGTGTTTTTGAAATAGCCTTAACTCAAGAGAGTAATCGTACACCAAACAGCCTAGGCTTTGATAATGTCTCGTTTTTAGTATCAACTAATCCGGGGCAACCACTTCAGCCATTAGCTAAAGTAGCATCAGGTGGTGAGCTTTCTCGTATAAGTCTTGCTATACAGGTAATTATTGCCCAAAAAGTAACAACCCCAACGCTTATTTTTGATGAAGTTGATGTAGGTATTTCTGGCCCAACGGCATCTGCTGTAGGTAAGTTATTACGCCAATTAGGTAAGTCGACTCAAGTAATTTGTGTTACTCATTTACCGCAAGTTGCCAGTAGTGCACATCAGCAATTTTTTGTAGCTAAAGAAATAGCACAAGGCGAAACGTTTACTCATATGCTGCCTTTAAATAAAGATGGCCGTATTAATGAAATAGCCCGTTTACTTGGCGGCGATAACATAAGCAAAACAGCTAAAGCAAATGCTAAAGAACTAATAATGGCTCATGCCTAATGTGTTAGTAAATAACGTCTTCAAGGATTAAATAATGCACAGTACTTTAGTTGATTTTTGTATAATTTTAAGTTGGTTGTTATTAGTACTAAGCACCTGTTTAATTATATTTAGTAAATATAAACATACTTGTTTTAAACAACGTTTATTTAAGTTTTTAAATAGCTTTTTAGTTTTTCAACTAATCGTTGTGGCCTATTACTTTACTAGCGAAAAAATAAATGGACTAAGTGATTTAGGTGTTAGTTATTGGGTTTTAATTACAATGCAGATTGCGTGTATTGTAATATGCTACATGAGCTTAAAACGCAGAAAGGCTAAAATAAGGCCATCCCTTGATTCGTTTTCAATGGATTAAAGTAAATAAACATTTAAAAAGAGCACGTTCTGTTTTTACCTTGCTCTTTTGCTTTATAAAGTAGTTCATCAGCATGCTTAATATCTAGGTCAATTGAGCGCTCAGCGTTTGCAGCTGTGATGCCAATACTTAGCGTTATATTTACACTATCTGAAAATAAGCTTACAGCTGAAGCTTTAAGGGCATTATGGATTTTTTCTGCAACGAGCTCACCCTCATCAACGGTTACATTTGGAATCACAATTAAAAACTCCTCACCGCCCCAACGTGAAGCAATCGCATTTTGCGGAATATTATTTTCAAACGTTTTTGCTAAATGGATAAGAGCTTCATCGCCAAAATCATGGCCGAATTGATCATTAATTTTTTTAAAATTATCTACATCAGCTAATAATATTACAAACGGGATATTATTATTTTTAAGCTCATTTTTAAAAGCTATAAGCTTATTCATAGTGAAACGGCGGTTTGGCAGATTAGTGAGTGGATCTATAGTTGCTAAAAATTCATTTTTTTTGCTTAAAGCAATTAATTTACTGCTGTATTTTTCTCTTGAAAATTCGTAATAACCACTCAGCGATGCAACAATTATAAAAGCGAGTATGATTCTGACTGGAAACTGTTCAGGATTGTAGTCATATATATTAAATGTATCAGCGCAATAGAAACCGAGAACAATCGCCGATAAAAATAAAACAATATCAAACGTCCCTCGTTTAAGCCCTCGAATTGAATAAGTAACAGGAGACACTATAAATATCCATATAGGCCCTGTACCTTCTGCTCCTCCTGTAAGTACAAGATAAAACATCAGTGCATACAGGTTATATAAAATTACAGTTGCAGACTTCTCTACACCTCTACCTATATTAAACGCAGATAAGTAAACAAACGAAGAAACAACCAAAGTAAATGCTAATAAATAGCTGTTGTTAATAAATGCCAAGCTAGCCATCGAAAACGTTGCTATAAACCCTATTGAGGAAAAGAACCGAACAATGAGCTTCCTTTCTAAATTGTTTGAATATTCGTACATAATTTCTATTTATTTATTAATGTATAAAAGCAAACTTATAGATATAAAGTAAGCAAACCGTAAACAGCGTGCAATAATGAACCTACTTTATATTTAAATCAACTATTAAGATTCGTTACTTGGGGTTGATAAAAGTGTATATTTTAGTCATTATTTACCTTTATCAGGGATGAACACGGTTATGGCAATGTAGGATTCCATGATGCTAATACGCTTTATTAAAAGTAATAAAGCACAGGATAAAACAATAACATTAAGGATCAAAAAATGAATAAGTTCGCTCTTATTGTTCCCGCACTAATAGTACTGAGTGGCTGTAAAAGTAATGATATAACTCGCGCAGTTAAAGACGGTATTAACGGTGCAGTAAATGGTGTATCTAGCTCTAGCAACCAGTCAATTAGTTCCTCAAATCAAAGTACTTATACAACGACGCAAACAAAAGTTTTAGCGTATAAAGCAACAAAAGAATCTAGAGATTTTGGTCAGATCATGTTAGTAAGTACAGCTGAAAATCCAAAAAAGCAAACTCGAGTTGCTATAAATAAATGTTTGCATCCTCGTGTTGGTGAAGTGAAATGTAAAGCTTATATGTACGAGATTAGCCCCCAAGGCTGGTTAATAGATGCCCAAAGTAATCGTATTTGGCTCGAAACAAGAACAACCCACTATGACAAGGTAGTTCCTTCTGGTAGTTACTATATGAAGGTAAGAACGGAAGGCGTTGCTAAAGAAAGCTATGCAACAGGTAATATTAATATAGTCCCGTTTGTCACTAATTACGTTGACATTACATTCGAATAAAACAAATAAAAAAGCAAGCCTCTTGGCTTTAATGCCGTTCACTTAAGGTGAACGGCTTTTTTATTTCTAGCGTACCGCTGTGGTCTTGGGTTGACTGAACGAGGAAAACTTCGCCCCCTTCGTGGCTCTAGAATGAGGCTTTCTGCCAT
>NZ_JADYWR010000029.1:5953-42172 GCF_015864705.1 Pseudoalteromonas sp. NGC95 | reverse complement strand
GATGCCAATTCGAGACTGGCGTAATGCAATGAGTCGTTTTATCATTGAATTTGAGGAACGCCTCAGTAAGCATATTTAAAATCTAACAACGGGCAGTTACACAGAATCCGTTACAGGCTCGTTTTAATCGGGTAGACTAAATTATCTTTTTAGTCCGTTAGATCCCCGAAACACCGCACGGCCAACCAATTTAATTCTAAACCCATACTGTAACCAAAGGGGTCACCCATTAGAAAATTCCGGTCAAGCAGGCAGCTGTGTTTTCTTGATCTTTTTATTCAAAAACCAAGTGTTCTTATTATTTAAACTCAATTTAAATATGACTACGCACCTAGTAATGACGTCGATTGGTGTGAATATGCACCAGTCACTCATATGAATTTAGGCAGTTTGATTAAGCATTATTGATGATTAATTAAGGCCCTTGGCTTTCGCCTCAGTCATCGTTTAGTACCAATGTCAGTCCAGTTTCTGGCTGTGTTTACACACTGCGCTGTAACAAGTCTGTGAAATCAAAGGGATCAAACCTTGACTTCATACATCAAAATTATCGACTGCATATTCATACCGCGATCATGCTTTTACTTAATCAAAGTTTGACTAAATAACATAAAAGCGTTGCCTTAGAGCAATACTTTTCTGTATCTTTTTAATAGCTCAAAGGCTATTCAGTCGTTTAATAAGTTTGGGCTATTTATGAGTGATCTTTAGTTTTAAACTTACAACTATAAAAATCAATACTTACAAGGAAGAACACTTGCATATCCAAATTGCAGGACACATTAAATTAGCTCCTTTAGTGGAAAGCGATGCTGCGGACATTTTAAAGACTGTTAATTTAAGTCGGGCAAGTTTAGGTAAGTTTTTGCCTTGGGTAGAAGGGGTAAATAATATTGAATCAGCAAAAAAGTACATACTCGACAGAGTCAACAGCGGTCTAAATGGTTCGCGGTGGTTTAAAATTTATTATAAAGATAATCTGAGTGGTATTTTTGCAGTTAAGTCTATTTGTCCTGAGTTGAATGTAGCGGAGCTTGGTTACTGGTTAAGTAGTGATGCACAAGGAAATGGTATTATCAGTCAAGTAATTGCAAGTGTGCCAATCATACTCAAAAATACAAGCGCTAAAGTAATTGAGTTTAGATGCTTAGAACAAAATGTAGCTAGTATTAAAATTGCTTTAAAATCAGGTGCAAGTTTAGTTGGTACTATTCCAAACTTTGTATCGGTTGGTAATACACGACAACAACTTAATATATATCAAGTGGCTTTATAAATAACCCTGAATACCAGACTCTCCAGTAATAACTCCGTCTATTTAATTACTTTTCTCATCAATTTCTTTCCCGCAATTATAACAATCGTTAGTTGGAAGCTTATAACTAGAAATAGAGCGCATTACTTGGTTTTTCTTACAGGCAGGGCAGGCGTAATTAATTACAGAGATTATAAGCGCAATAGCAAAAACAAAACTACCGATATAAAACGGGTTTGAGTAAAATTGCATACTTGGTTCTGAAAAGTTAAAACCAATAATACAGATGATTAATGCAGTTAAATAAAGTTTAAATTTTAGGCTTTTGTTCAAGGTTTAAATATCCAATTGGCAAGGTGTTAGTAATAAGTGCTTTGGCAGTTTTAACAAATTATTTACTCAATTACTATTTAAGTTTTTATATAGCGCAAATGTATAGGCATAAAAAAAGCGTTGCCCTTGAGCAACGCTTTTCTGTATTTGTCTAATAGCTGGTAGCTAACTTACTTAGCCGCTAGCTTATTCTGCCACAAACTTATTCTGCAGCTAAATAATCTAACACTACTTGATGGTGATCTTTAGTTTTAAACTTATCAAATAGGTGTTTTATTTTACCGTCTTGGCCTACTAAAAACGTTAGGCGGTGAATACCATCGTACTCTTTACCCATAAACTTTTTGTAGCCCCATACACCAAATGCTTCAGCAATGGCGTGGTCTTCGTCGGCTAATAAATCAAAATTAAGCTCTTTTTTAGTTTCAAAGTTTTTAAGGCGCTTAATTGGATCTGGGCTAATACCTACAACGCGGGTGTTAAATTTAGCAAGCTGTGCTTGCTCATCGCGTAGGTTTTCGGCTTGTACAGTACAGCCCGGCGTTGACGCTTTAGGGTAAAAGTACACAAGCACTTGTTGCTCTTTTAACAGCTCACTTAATGTTACTGTTTCGTCGTTTTGGTTTTGTAGGCTAAAAGCGGGTGCAGTATCGCCTGCTTGTAATGGACTAATTGTGTTCATGTTTAGCATCCTTAACGAATTCGTTTAAAAATATAATCTACGTTTAGTGTGTGAGAAAGGCTCTCAAAACTAATTTTAAATTGATCTATATCTACATCAACAGGTATGTTGAATTCAAGTTCACAACGCATTTTAATGTTGTCTTCTTGGGAATAAGTGTCTGACTTAAGTGAGCAAATACTAATATTATTGTCGGCAAAAAAGCGCGTTACTTTGCTCAATGTGCCTGGGGTGTCTATGCCTGTGTATTCTAGTGTGTAACCTGCACAAAACTCGCTAGGAGTATGACTTGCTGTACGCTTCATCATGGTTAGCAGGCCAAGTTCCATGGCTTTAGTGGGCAGTACGTGCTCTATGCGGCTTATTGCCGACATGTCGCCGCTAAGTAGCATTATAAAGGTAAATTCGCAGCCTAAAATAGCAATACGGCTGTCAATAATGTTGCAGTGGCAATCGCTAACCAGTTGGGTTAGTTCACTTACAATACCAGGTCTGTCTTCGCCAATCGCTGTTAAAACAATTTGATGATTTGAAAATGCAGTCATGAGTTCAAATACCTTGTTACTTGGATTATATCAACCGAGTTGGCAACACCAAAAATACACACGAGAAGTTGCACGGCGGCGAAGTTTAACACAAAAAGGGCTCTAAACTACAGCACACGCTAATTAAGCGCTTTTAAAGTGCGGTGTTTCTTGTTTTTACTGGCACGGGAAAGTACCATAGCTAAAATTTGCTTATTTGCGCTTAGTTTTATTGCTAAGTTGAAGTGCTGAACTTTATTGCATTTAGGCAGCCAAATAATAAATGTAAAGTTAATATTGATTTTACACTGAACCAAATCGGCATTACCCACTCATATATTTGTTAAAACAATTAAAGGGTATGCTAAGGAGAAATATCTGTGCAGTATTGGATCCCAAAAGCACTTGCAGTAAGTGTATTGGTAAGTTTATCAGGGTGTAGTGTATTTATTAATAAGGCACATGACGAACGTAACTATCGTACGCATGAGCCTGTAAAAGCACCAACGTCGTTATCTCAACCAGCTCAAGACCCAGTTTATAAAATGGATGTAGGTCAATACGATAACAATCCTGAAGCTACAAATTACCGCCCACCGGCACAAGTATTAACAATTGCTAAAGGCAGTTGGGTAGAAGAAACAGATAAACAAGCGCGTATTTATTTTGATAAAAACGATGGCATTGCTGATTTAGATGAATTTCTTTGGGACACGATTCAATCAGTCCTCGCTGATAACAATGCAGGAACCACTAAAGAAGACAAGCTACTAGGTACTATTGAAACTGATTGGTACTCAATCATTAAAACCGAAGAAGGTTTTTGGTGGTGGGGCGATGAAGTTAACGATGACTTAGAAAAATTTAGATTCACTATTGAAGAAAAGTCACATCAGCGTACTGCGTCTTTACGTGTAGAGCTGATTGATTTTAAAGGCGACCATACGCTAACTGATTTGTTAAAGCAGCAGTTAGAAGTACGTGCGCTTAACCAAGTAGTGAGCGAGTTTGATTACCGTTACCGTCAACTTGAAGTTGATATGCGTAAACGCCAAGGTATTATTTCTCTTGAAATGGGCTTTGATAACAAAGGTAATGCAGCACTTGTAACTGAGCAATCTTACGAAGCTGTGTTTGACCGTTTCTCTGGGTTTTTAGAGCGCTTGTCGTTCACTATTGTTGAAATTAACCCAGATACGGGCTTAATTACTGCTGATTACACTAAACCTGAAACAAGTGTTTGGGATTCAATTTGGGGTGATGACGTAGCCCAACTACCTATTGATGAAGGCCAATACCAAATTTTAGTAAGTAAAACTAAAGAAGGCGGTACTAGCTTAACGTGGATGGATGACAAAGGCGAAACGCTTGAGCCAGGTACTATGAATGGTTTACAACAAGCATTAGAAGCAGCACTCATTCAGCGCGGCATTAAAATTTAAATAATAATAAGTTTTACCACAAAAAGAGCGCTATGCTCTTTTTGTGGTTTTTATAGGTTAATAAATATGTCTCAGCTACCTCATCGTTCACACTACACGTGGCGCACTTGGTTTACTTTTTTGGTTCCTTCGTTAATTGGTGTGTTTTTATTTATGACACCCATTAGTACCTCGCAAGGGATGACCATTCCTATTGCCGTTATGGCAAAAGCGGTTCAAGCAATGATGCTTGGCTCTGCTCAAGCAATTATTACTCTCATTATTTGTATTACAGGGGTTATTTCTGTAATTACTAAAGTGTTTAAACCCGCCGCTATATGTAACTCACCTTTATTAAAGCATTTATTTGATGTGAGCTGGACATGGCTGGTGGTGCGCTTATTTGGTATGGCGTTTGGTTTAATGACGTACTTAAGCCTAGGCAGCGAGATGATTACCTCGGCCAATACTGGCGCGCTGGTATTAAATGACTTATTGCCGGTGTTGTTTTCGGTATTTATTTTAGCGGGCTTATTACTGCCGCTATTAATTAACTTTGGTCTACTAGAGCTTGCTGGTACGTTAATGACTAAAGTAATGCGCCCTGTATTTGGTGTACCTGGTAGAAGCGCGGTTGACTGTACTGCATCGTGGTTAGGTGATGGTAGTGTGGGTATTTTGATGACTGCAAGGCAGTACGATCAAAAGCACTATACACAACGCGAAGCGGCTATTATTGGTACTACGTTTTCAGCGGTTTCAATTACGTTTAGTTTAGTGGTGCTTGGGCAAGTTAAACTTGAATACCTATTTGCACCGTTTTACGCAACGGTATGTTTAGCCGGTATTGTTGCCGCTATTATTGTGCCGCGATTACCGCCACTGCGCTTTAAAAAAGACTTATTGATTGATGGTACTGAGCCAGATAGAGACGCTGAAACAATTCCGGGTCATAAAACCTTATTTGGTCATTCGTTAGATGTTGCATTAGCTAAAGCAGATAACTCAACGGGTGTTAAAGGTACTATAAAAGAGGGCTTACATAACGCGCTTGATATGGTGTTTGGTGTATTGCCTGTAGTTATGGCGGTAGGTACATTTGCACTGATCATTGCTGAGCATACGCCTATATTTCAGTATTTAGGTATGCCGTTTGTGCCATTTTTAGAGTTATTACAAGTACCCGAAGCGGCAGCAGCGTCGCAAACTATTATGGTTGGTTTTGCTGATATGTTTATTCCGTCAATATTAGCAGCAGGTACAATTGAAAGTGATGTAACGCGCTTTATTATTGCCGCAATGAGTGTAACTCAGCTTATTTATATGTCTGAGGTGGGCGCACTTTTACTTGGCAGTAAAATACCGGTAAATATTTTAGAGTTATTTATTATATTTATTTTGCGAACGCTAATTACTTTACCTGTTATTGCGCTAATGGCGCATTGGTTAGTAGGCTAAATTAACGAAAATATAATTAAGCGAATTGGTATTATTAAAAAAGCCCTGATTAATCAGGGCTTTTTTGTGTCTGTTGTATTTTTAATATTGGCGTTGGGCTTTTTAAACTCCGTTTTTGCAGAGAGTTTAATTAGCGCAATATTACCAATGACAATAGAAAAAACAACGGCGACAATAATTACAATATGCCAAGTTTGCATCGCAGTATCACTTAATATTTAGTACGTTTAAGTGTGACCATTTTACGCTATAACAGCAATTAAATTACTCAAAACACAATCAATAATTTTAAACGCAATCAATAACTTTAAACACAATCAATAACCTTAAAAACGTCTAGCTACCGAAAGCGTTAAAAAGTTAAGCCCTGGGTTTGGCTCTTTAAAGCCTGCGTTTGAATAGTGAATAACTCTAAGGGCAACATTAGTATGACCAAAGTCGGCAACAAGGCCTATGCGGTCTTCAAATTGGTAGTGAGTACTTATGTTTTTACCGGCAAACTGCGTTTCATCAATCAGTGATACACCAATCCCTGCTTCTACATAAAATGGGGTGTTGTTAAAACTAAAGGCAGGAAATTGCAGCACAGGTGACATAGCAAGTACTAGGTTTGATTGTGTTTCATCGCCGTGGCGGTATTCCCACATATTTACGCTGGTTTCAAAGTAAAAGCGTGCATCACCAATTATATTTTGCATGCTAGGTGCATGATACTGATACGCAAGCTTAACGCCGTTTACGTTACCTTCGCCTTTAAGAAGGTCAACGGCATAACCGTGGTTCGATTGAGCAAAAGCAAGTTTGCCAAAAAGTGAAGCTACTAATACAAAAGAGATAATAAGTGTTTTCAGTGACGTTTTCATAGGTGCCAAATGCTTGTTTGATTTAAGTTGATAGCTAAATGATAAGGGCGACCTATTCACAATTACAATGAGGACAAAATGCCGGTTGTATATGAGCTGTTAATGGAGATTTCTAACTGGTTGAATTTATTTTAGTTATTCTATTGGTGCTGTTTGGGCATTAATAAGTTGCTTATTTGTGCCTTTTTTATTGCGTATGGTTCGCGTAAATTACAGCCATCTTAATCATACAGACATATACAATTATGAAACTCTTTAAATTATTCGTTTTAGCCACTGCTTTTTTTAGTAGTTCGTTATTTGCACAAACTCAGCAATCGCCAGATCAGTTACTTGAATCAGTAGCCGATAAGCTATTTGCAGACATTGGCCAAGTAAATTCAAAAGGCACAGCAAGCAAGGAAGCGATGGCTGCCATTGTTGAAAAACGTTTAATGCCACATATCGATGTTAAGTTTGTGTCGTTTAAATTATTAGGTAAGCACATTAAAGGCATTGAGCGCGAACAGGCTGTTCAATTTATAGATGCAGTAGAGCATTACTTAACAGGCACATACGCTGGTGCACTAATGAAGTACACAGGTCAAAAAGTAGTATTTGAGCGTAATAACGCAAAAAGTGACTCTGAGTACGCAACAGTTAATACACAAATTATTGAGCCAAATGCGCCTACAATCGACTTAAGTTTTAAGCTTCGTTTAGGTAAAAATGATGAGTGGAAAGTATACGATATTGTTGCCGAAGGCATTTCACTATTAAGTGCTAAGCAAAAAGAGATTATTCAACGTATTTCTGAAGTGGGTTTAGATCAAGTTATTAGCGAGTTAAAAAGTAAATAGACTATTTGTCTGGCTCTGATTAAGCCCAACTCCAACCTCAAAAACGGCCAATTACTTATGTACTTGGCCGTTTTTATATTTGTAAGTAAAGGATTGTTGTTATTGCGTAATTTTGCGCTAGCAGCAAAACAAAGGTGTGCTAGAATATCGACACTTTGATTAAGCGTGGTGTCAGCTAAAAACTGATATAACTTACCACCCCCAAGCCACACTGGAGTTGTGTTGTTTTAATGGAAAATGTACTGATTTGGCCAAAGGAATACCCATTACTTATTAAAGGACTGGTAGAACAAAACGGTGCCTTTATTTTAGATGCTTTGGAAGCTTGGCCTGCTTGTCGTTCTACAAATGAAGACGATGGTGTATGCACCACCGTGTTACCGCCTATTTATTATTTGGCATGGCTAACCCCACTAGAACCATTTGAAGAATGTTACTTTCAACATATCTCTGAATATGACGAAGACGCACAAGCGTATATTAGTGCGGTTAAAAGCCATTACTACGATAATGAATACACCCCTGAAAGCTTAGTGCTTATGCTATGCCAGCGCCTTGAAAAATACGCAAGTGTGGCTGCACAAAATACCATAGATACGCCACTGTCTTTAGTCGATTTGTTTTTTAGTAAACGCTATTTCACGTTAATTGAGCATGCGCTAAATAATAAAAGTAAACTTTCGGCAAAAGATACACTAGCCCTTTGGAAAGAAGTTGATTTTAGAGAGCGCTTAAGTGCGTTTATTCCAGAGTCTATTGCTGATTTAGATACTCTTTCTGAACTTGCCAGCGAAAAAGTAGCAGCGGGTAAAGACTATTTTACGTTGCTTACACAGGTTTCTCCTGATGTTGACTCTGTTGTACTGCTAGAAAAAGCATTATTAACGCACCTGCGTAAAAAAACAGCCAAGCAAACAATGGCAATGCGTTTTATTGAGCAAGGCGCTACAGGTGTTCTTGCTGATGAAAACAATAAAACAGCTTTTATGTGGGCCGCCGAAAAAGGCTTTGTAAATGTGGTTGAAACGCTACTTGCAAAGCAAGACAAAAAAGCGGTTGATAATTTAGGTAACACAGCACTTCATTACGCTGTATTTGCTAAAAATGAATCGTTAATGGTGCTGCTTATTAAAGCGGGCTATAACTTTAGAGCGCGCAATAAAGAAGGTTTAAGTTGTTACCGTTTGGCGGTTAGTATTAAAGCTAATAACTTAGTTAAATGCTTAGAGCGTGACTTTGGTATTAAAGAGCTTTCGCCGGAAGGGCAGTTTGATCGAATTAAAAAAGTACATGTGCTGCACGCTATTGTCACTATATTGCTGCCTTTGCAGTTGTTCTTCTTTTTTGATGAAACACTCTCTATTAAAAGTGAGCTGACGCTGAGTTTAACTATGGCGGCAGTGATTTGTTTTTTCTTTGCGACCACTTTAAAACGCTGTGCGTTATATCCACATATTAAACACCCTTGGGGTTTATTTGTGCTTAGAGGCTTTTCGTTTATTAGCTTGATTGCTCAAATAGGGTTGGCGAGTATTGTGGTGCTAGCTGCCTTAAGTGATTTAGTTTAGTCACTTTTAAACAGCTAATAAAAAACGCGCTTAAAGCAATTTAAGCGCGTTTTTTGTATTTATAACCGTTTATGGTTAAGCCTTATTTACCGTGCTCATTTGCTGCTTTTTCCTCAGCTAATTCTTCTTTAAGCTTACGGATTTTTAAACCTTGTTCTTGTCCGCGATGTCTTGCGTAGTAAGTACAACCAATAAACATTGATGATGCAAATACCAGCTCTAACAACACCCAAATTAATTCATCAGGAGCGGCCCACAACATAGTAAGCCCGTGAATAAAATACAGCATTACAACAAAGTTAGCCCACGCATAAGTGTATGTATTATCTTTAATTATGCCTCTTAGCGGCAGTAGTAACGGAATAATAGGCAAAAATAAAGACACTAAACTCGCATTACCATTTAGAGGTGGCACAAAATACATCCACAGTGGAATAAGAACAAGTAAACCTACATAGCCAAATAGTGCGGCACGCTGAAACTTTACTGTAATCGGCTTTTTAGCTGGGTTGTCAGCTGTATTCATTTAAGTTTTCTCGCAATGTGAGTAAGGCGTTTACCAACGCTTTGGCATATTTTAATTTCGTCTTTGCTTAGTTGTGCACTATTAGCGCTGCCAGCAACGTGTGTTGCACCGTATGGTGTTCCACCTGTTTGTGTTGCAAGTAGTTCGGGTACATCGTACGGCACGCCCAGTAGCATCATACCGTGGTGTAATAGTGGCAGAGATAAGTTAAGTAAGGTTGCTTCATTACCACCATGCATACTGCTTGATGACGAAAACACACACGCTGGCTTATCTATTAACTGACCTTTTAACCACAAGTCGCTGGTGGTTTCCCAAAAGCTTTTAGCTTGAGAGGCCATCATGCCAAATCGGGTTGGTGTACCAAATGCTAAACCATCGCAATTTATTAAATCATCTTTGGTGATCACAATGTCGTGCGCATTTTTAGCCACAAAGGTACGAAGCAGTGCTGTAGCACCTTGTTGCTCTATCGACTCTGCTATTTCGTGAGCCATTGCTTCAACTGAGCCATGGCTTGAGTGATAAAGCACCACTATGGTTGCACTCATTATAAAACGCTTAGTACGTTTTCTGGTGGACGACCAATCGCTGCTTTATTGTTATTCACTACAATAGGGCGTTCAATTAGTTTTGGATTTTGTACCATGGCATCTATTAATGCTGATTCACTGCTTTCATCTTTTAAATTAAGTGCTTTGTAGTCATCTTCTTTTGTGCGCATTAATTCACGTACGGATGAAAAACCAAGTTGGATTACAAGCGTTGAAATTTGCTCGTGTGTAAGAGGCGTTTTTAAATACTCTACAACACTTGGCTCTATTGCTTTACTTTGCAGTAGTGCTAGCGTTTCGCGTGATTTAGAACAACGTGGGTTGTGGTAAATAGTAACAGACATAAAATGATTCCAAAGTGTGAATTGCGTCTATTTTAGGGTAAGCGCTTGCAGACTTAAAGTCTTGCAAGCTCTTTTTGTAAAAGTCGATACTGGGTAAGTAGTGCTTTTAAACGTTGTTGCTTTACAAGTTGAGTAGGCTCTACAAAGTTTAGTGCTTTTTGTACTTCGTCTGCGGCTTTCAAATAAGCACCATATTGCGCTAATACATCGGCGTTAGCTTCGTGATAAGAGGCTAATTTATCTTGTTTTTTATACGCGTCTGCAAGGAGTTGTTTGCCTAAGTTATGATCTGGCTTTTCGAGTAAAAAACTCTTTAAAATATTTTCAGCAAGCTCATATTGCTCAGCTTCAAGTGCTGAGTTGGCATAGTTAAGTGTAATTACCTGATTATTAGGGCGATACTGATTTAAATCCGCTAAAAACTTAACGGCTTCGTCTGCCTTTTTTTGTGCAATAAGTAAATCGGTATGGGTATCTATATAAAATAAGTTTTTAGGATCGTTTTTTAAAAGCTCGTCTAATATTGGTGCTGCTTCATCAAACTTTTTTTGATCAAGCAAGCTTATGGCTAAGCCATACTTTAATGCAGTGTTGTTGTAGGTGTTTTCGCGCAGTAGCTTTCTAAATAGATCTTCTGCGTTTTCTGGTTTGTTGTCATAGCGGGCAAGCACTCGACTTTTTGCTAAATTAAACTCAAGGCTCGCATTCATAAGGCGCACAGGAAATTGCTCTGCACGCAAACGTACATCTGATACACGACTCTCTGGTAATGGGTGAGTTAGCAAAAATGCTGGTGGCTTGTATTTATAGCGAATTTGCGCTGCAAGTTTAGTTAAAAACTCACTCGATGCACGGGGATCAAATCCTGCATTATTAAGTGTTTGCATGCCTATGCGGTCAGCTTCTTGCTCAGCTGAGCGGCTATGCGTTAACTGGCTAAAAGCAGATTGTGTTTGGCTGGCAGATATAATGGCAATACCCGCGTCGGGTGCAACAACGGTTGCTAATATACCTGCAATCATACCGGCAATTGTCAGCGCGCTGTTATCTTGTTGCTGCTGTATTCTACGTGCTAAGTGGCGCTGTGTTACGTGAGCAATTTCGTGACCAAGTACCGACGCAAACTGGCTCTCGTTATCGGCTTGAGCTATTAACCCTGTATGCACGCCTACATGCCCGCCATAAAAGGCAAACGCGTTTATTTCTGAGTTGTTTATCCAAAAAAACGAAAACGGAAAACGTACATCGTTAGCATTAGCAACAAGTTTACGGCCAATAGTCGTGAGGTATTCATCTAGCACAGGGTCGTTTATAACTGGCGATGAACCTCGTATTTGCATCATCATTACTTCGCCAATAGCTTGTTCTTTTTCAAGTGGCAGTGCTTGTAATGCAGATGTTCCTAAATCAGGAAGTGTAAAATTGGTTTGCGCTTTCAAAGGTTCGCTTACTAATAAGCTAAACGTAAGCGCGGCACTGCATAAAGTGATAAATGCTGATTTTAGCTGCATTTTATTCCTTGTTAATTTGTTCGCCAATTGCAATTTTGGCTATGTCTATTTCGTCACTGCTTGCACGGCTGTCTTTTTCGCACAATTGGTATAGTTCTTTTATTGTGACTCCATCAAGCTTTACAACGTTCAATTCTCGCTGCAAAAAAGTAATAATTTTATGTACTACTTTATGTGCATGTAAAATAATGGCTTTATCTGCTTTGTCGCCCCGTTCAAAATAAAAGCCAATAAACTTATGTAACTGACTTATTCTGATCAGGTTTTTCATTGAATGTGGATCCCACACTCTAAACTCCATAAAGCGATTGTTTTTTATGTATTGGTCAACAATAACATCTTTAGCATAAGGCTGTGCCCATAGCTCAAAGCCTCTGTCGGTAAAAACTTGGTGCAGCGCAATACGTGGCTTATGTTTAGTGTGTATTACACCAAGGCTGTCTTCATGGCCTTCTAATAAATCTAAGTTCCAATTGCGTTTATCTATAAGTTGTTTAACTGCATTATCGAATCCATGATCTAAAATCCCTTCTGATTCGCTTATTGATGAGGCAACAAGGTGATAAAAAGGAGGTAGTTCGCCCCAATTAATTTGCTTTTTAAACCAATTAATCTCTTTGAGTGTTGGATTACTGGGTAGTTGCGCTTTATTATGCGTGCCAGGCATTAACTTATCCTTACTGCTAGTTATGTTATAAGGATAAACTATTGCAGGTATTGTTTTAACAAAAAGTTACAACGGTTTGGGTATATAAGTATATTGACCGTAAATATGCGACTTATTATTCATTTACTATACGGATAAAGTAGTTATGGTAGAGCGCGATTTAAAAGAGTTTAAATGCCCTCAGCAATTTGTGCAGTTTAAACTTGCGCTACGAAGTGCGCAATCTTCAAAACAACGTATCACTTTTAGTCTTAAAAAAGGTGAAAGTGCGAACGATATTGAACGTTTTTTGCAAAAAAATGCTTATAGTTACAATTTTGATAAACAACGTGGGTTGTTATTAGTGGAGCCATTACATGTTTGAATACGTAAAAACATGGTACGAAAGGAAGTTCTCGGATCCTCACTCGTCTACCTTATTATTTTTATTATTGGTATCAGTTGCCTTACTTTACTTTTTTGGCGCGTTAATTGTTCCTGTGCTTGTAGCATTGGTTATTGCTTATTTACTAGATTGGCCGGTTGTTCATTTAGAGCGTGTTGGCTTAAAACGTTTTACTGCAACAATTATTGTAATGTTGGTATTTATTAGCATTATGCTCACCCTTATTTTAGTTATTGGCCCAGTGCTTTGGAAGCAAACCAGTAACTTAGTGCAAGAAACACCGCATATGCTAGAGCAGGGGAAGTCTTATTTAATGGCTTTACCTGAACAATACCCAAGTTTAATTAACATAGATCAAGTACAAGCTATTGTTGCAACGGTAGAAGCTAAAATCATTGAGTTTGGTCAAACTGTATTGTCGTTTTCACTTACGTCATTAAAAGATGTTGTTGCATGGCTTATATATTTAGTACTTGTGCCGTTACTGGTGTTTTTTATGCTTAAAGATAAGCTGGAGCTAACGGGGAGTATTGCTAAACTGATCCCGCAGCAACGACGCTTAATTTTGCAAGTGTGGCATGAAATGAATCAACAAATTATGAATTACATTCGCGGTAAAGTGTTTGAAATTTTAATTGTTGGTGGTGTGTCTTTTATTGCATTTACTGTTTTAGATTTACGCTACGCCGCATTACTTGGTGTGCTTGTTGGCTTGTCGGTATTAATTCCATTTATTGGCGCGGCACTCGTCACTATTCCGGTAGCGGCAGTTGCGCTGTTTCAGTTTGGATTAGAAACACAGTTTTGGACCATTTTAATTATTTACGGAATTATTCAGGCGCTTGATGGCAACGTGCTTGTGCCACTGCTGTTTTCTGAGGCGGTTGATCTAAATCCGGTATTTATAATTGTCGCGGTATTATTTTTTGGTGGCTTGTGGGGATTTTGGGGCGTATTTTTTGCCATCCCGTTGGCTTCATTAGTAAAAGCGCTAATAACAGCTTGGTCGTCAACGCATGAAGAGATAAGTAAAGAGGTCAGTGAATAATTAAGTAAACAGACTTTTAGTCTAAAAAAGCATAGTAAACGCACCTCTAGTGCTAATTGATTATTACTCATTACCTGTAAATTTATGTACTATTGGTAATAAGATATATTTTTTAGTAATAAGGTGCGTTTTTTAATGTCTGAGTTTTTATTGCACGATGAGCCAGTAAAACAAGTTTACCTTGATGCAAACGCAACGACCCCTGTGTTGCCTTGTATTGCTGATGTTGTTTCTCATACCATGCAAATATGTTTTGGTAATCCTTCAAGCCCGCACATCACAGGTATTCAAGCCAAGCATTTATTAGAACAAACACGTCAAAAAGCACACACAGTTATTGGCGCAAATAATGGTGATATTTTATTTACCTCTGGCGCAACAGAAGGTATTCAAACTGCGGTGGTTTCTACGTTAATTGATGCTAAAAAACACCCGATTAAAAACCCCGTATTGTTATATGGTGCTACTGAGCATAAAGCGGTACCAAATACACTTAAGCACTGGAATAGCGTACTTGACGTTAATGCTGAGGTGCTTGCTATTCCGGTTGATAGTAACGGTATTTTAGATTTAGATTTTATAGCTAAACATATCGATAACGCTTTGATGATTTGCACCATGGCCGTTAATAACGAAACCGGTGTATATCAAGATTTACCCGCTATTGAGCAGGTAATTCGTAGCCGTAATAAAAATGTATCGTGGATGGTGGATTGCGTACAGGCGCTGGGTAAACAAGCGCTCGCGCTGAGTGATACAACAATAGACTACGCACCTTTTTCGGGGCATAAGCTTTATGCACCTAAAGGTATTGGTTTTTTATATATTCGTAGTGGCAGTGCGTACACACCTTTTATAGCGGGTGGGGGTCAAGAAAGTGGAATGCGCTCAGGCACCGAAAATCTACCCGGTATTGCAGGGTTAAATAAGCTATTTAGTATGTTGCTTGATAAATCAGACGATACATTTAAACCAATTAGCGTACTTAATTCTTATCGAAGCCAGTTACAAAGCGCGATAAAAGACACTTTTGGCGATATTACATTCAATCATGATTTTGCTTATAGCGTGCCTACCACACTTAACTTTGCTGTTAACGATTTAACGAGCAAAGAAGTGATTGATTTATTTGACGCTGCGGGCATTCGCGTAAGTGGAGGCTCGGCTTGTAGTACAGGCGCATCAACAAGTTTTGTTTTAGATGCAATGGGTGCAAGTAAGTGGCAAAGCGAAAACGCGATTAGGCTATCGTTTGGACCTGCTGCAACACAACACGATATTGATGATGCTTGTGTGCGTATTCGCGCTCTTAAAGCAATACTCCAGGCAAACTGTTTAATCGTATCTGACAGCACCACACCACAACAAGAAGTATGCGCACTGGGCCTTACTCAGTTTAGGCACCAAGGAGCATGTAGTTGGCTTTATGTAAGCGATGATAAGCACGCTGTAATTATCGATCCTATTATTGAGCTTATTCCGCGCTTTGAAAAAATAGCTAATACACAAAACTTAACTATATCGGCGGTGCTTAATACTCATCTGCATCAAGAGCGAGAGTCAGCGACTAATTTACTAACCAGCGTTCTTGCATCAAGAGTTGTAAAAGGTGAGGTTGATTCGCTAGGTTGGCCGCTAAATACAGCAAGTATTAACTTGGCAAACGACGTACTTGAAAAAGTAGTTACACCTGGGCACAGCAAAGACAGTGTAAGTTATTTATTAAAAAACAGTAATGGCGAAACGCGTTACTGTTTTTGTGGTGATTTAATACTGCCTGCAGGGCTTGGCAATACATCGCTTATAGGTGGGGATGCAAAAGCAATGGCACGCTCTATTTTAGCAATGAGCGAGCAACTTAATAGCACCAGCATTATTTGCTCAGGGCACGACTACCAACAATGTTTTGCCATGAACTGGGCTGTACAGCAAAACCAAACGCCATTACTTGATGCGTTAGTGAGCGGCAGTATTTCAGTTGATGAATTTGCAATACAAAAACAGCAGTACGACGCTTCAAAACAAGTAGATAACACGCAATTGTGTGGTTATGTAAATGCGTTACCTGAGGTTGATACACAGCAATTAAATTTTGATGACGCTAAAGTAATGTTAAACACCAGCGATACATATTTAATAGATACTCGGGAGCCGTATGAGCATGGAGCAAATAATGTTGCTCAGTTATTTAATACGCTAGATGAAAAAACATTAAATATACCACTTAGCAGAATGGCAAATGCGGTATTTGAAGGGCAATTAAACAAAAATAACAAGTACATTTTATTATGCCGTAGTGGTAACCGCTCAAAAATTGCTGCAACTAATTTAATGCAACTAGGATACAAAACGGTTTATAACCTAAGTGGCGGGTTAGCGCTTAGTAATTAAACAAAGATTGTAATTTATACAAAATCGGCTTTAGGGCCGATTTTTTTTGTTTTTAAGGTTTATTTGCTCGCAAGGTAAACAAGCCCTAGGGCCTGTTGACCTTTCAGGATTAAAATTTGTTCAATCTAGGGGCTATTTAATCGCGGCGTGAGGTTTGTAACCTAGTGGGCTAAGTAAAAACCGAGTAACAAAGAGTAAATTGCCCCTAGGCAGAACCCTTCGGGCAGCGCGTGTTTGGCATTTATTCCACGTTATCGCCTATTTATGGGGAATAACCACACTACATAGGCTCTGCCTTGCCTAAATGCCAAACACACTGCTGCAAATTTAACTTCGAAAGATAAACAGGCCCTAATAATTAGTGAATAACTATAAAAAGTAATTATTGTGCTGATAAAAATTCATTAATATTTCATTTTGATTGATTAAGCTATCCCGTTGCCTTTAAAATTGCGGGTAAATTAATTTATAAAATTTTTATGATACCGGTGTCAAAAGCTAAAAATTGCGTTATCATCGGCATCTAAAATTATAAAAACAGCACTTTTTTTGCATTTTTAGTTATACTATCGGCGCTTTATTTTAGTGTAAATAAACAGTGTTAAGAGTTTTGCTTTTATAAAAAACATTTTTAAATCAATTGATTGAAAAAACTAGAGGATATTTCCATGTCTAACCGAACGCAACTAGCAAGTTGGCAAGCACTAGAACAAAGTGCAGCTAAGATGAAACAAACACATCTGAAAACGTTATTTGCACAAGATGACACGCGCTTTTCTCAGTTTTCGACTCAAGTACCTGGCGTATTATTCGACTATTCTAAGCAACTTATTGATAACGATGTTTTTGCAAACTTAATGTCGCTTGCTAAAGAATGCGATATTGCATCGTGGCGCGATAAAATGTTTAGCGGTGAAAAAATCAATATCACCGAGGATCGCTCAGTACTACATACGGCACTTCGTAATCGTGCTCACACTCCATTAATAGTGGATGGCGAAAACGTAACACAAGCCGTAGACAACGAATTAGCTAAAATTAAAGTGTTTGTAGAAAAAGTTCGTAGCGGTAAGTGGTTAGGCTATACCGGTAAAGCGGTAAAAGATGTTGTAAGTATTGGCGTAGGTGGTTCTAACCTTGGCCCACAAATGGCAACTGAGGCATTAAAAGCACTTGCTGATGATACGTTAAATGTTCACTACGTATCTAATGCTGACGGTGTACAAATTTCGTCTATATTAAAAACCATTGACCCTGAAACAACATTATTTGTTATTTCGTCAAAAACATTTACTACGTCAGAAACTATGACAAACGCTAAAACGGCGGTTGACTGGTTTTTACAAACAACAAAAGATGAAAGTACAATTGCAAAGCATTTTGTTGCAGTAAGTACAAATTTAGAAAAAACGGCAGCCTTTGGTATCAGCGACGAAAACGTATTCACTATGTGGGATTGGGTTGGTGGTCGCTTTTCACTTTGGAGTGCGATAGGCTTACCAATTGCTTTATATTTAGGCTACGACGCCTTTGAAGCAATTTTAGAAGGTGCGTTTGAAATAGACGAGCACTTTAAATCTGCGCCGTTTGAGCAAAATATACCATTAATTATGGCATTGCTTAGTGTATGGAATACGAGCTTTTTAGGCTACACAGCGCAAGCTATATTACCGTACGACCAAGCACTGCATATGTTGCCTGCGTATTTACAGCAAGGCGAAATGGAAAGTAACGGTAAACACGTTAACTTTGCAGGCGAAACGGTACCTTATACTACAGTTCCAATTATTTGGGGCATGACGGGTATTAATGGTCAGCACGCGTTTTATCAGTGTTTACACCAAGGTAATGTAATTGTACCTGCAGATTTTATTGCATCAGTTAAACCACAAGTGAATGTTGATAAGCATCACGATATTTTATTATCAAACTTCTTTGCACAAACAGAAGCGATGATGAGTGGTGTAGATGCAGCGCAAGTTACTGCTGATTTAACCGCTAAGGGTAAATCGCAAGCAGAGATTGATGAGTTATTAAATCATAAAATTCATCAAGGCAATCGTCCTACAACGTCTATGCTATTAGATACAGTAGATGCTAAAACAGTGGGCCGTTTAATTGCACTGTATGAGCATAAGATATTTTGCCAAGGCATTATTTTAGAAATATGTTCGTTTGACCAATGGGGTGTAGAACTGGGTAAAGGTTTAGCATCTAAAATTGAGAGTGAACTCACTGATGAAAGCGTTAAACATGCTCATGATAGTTCTACAAACGGCTTAATGGCGTACTACAAACAAAACCGTACGCAGTAAAAAATTCGCTTACGCAAGTAAGTAAACCGAGTACCTTTGAACGGGTAGCGCTGGAGTGCTTAGGGTCTGTATTTTTGTGAGAGGAGATACAGGGCCCCTAAGGCTCATTTAATAAGCGCAATGATAAAAACAAGAATAAATCATCGATACAGAACAATTCAGCAGGCTTTTATTTAAATACAGCTATAAAAGCCATCTAATCTAGCAATAAATAGGCATACCCGCACATTTATAAAATGTACTGGGTATCACAACGTAGAGAGTAACTATGCTTAATCCTTTTGATATTATAATTTTTGGGGGCGGTGGTGATCTTGCGTTACGCAAATTGCTACCTGCAATGTACAGAGCATATCAAGAAGGTAACTTACCTGAAGGCTCACGTATCCTACCAACAGTACGCGAAGAATCGAAACGTGCTGAATACATAGAAACAGCGCATAAAGCATTACAAGAATTTTTAAGCAAAGGTGAGTTTAACGCTAAAGATTGGAAAGCATTTTCTACTTTTTTAGTGCCAGTGGTAAGTAATGTTACAGAAGCAGACGACAACTGGGATGTGCTAAAAGGCATTTTAGATGAGCACGAAAGCACTAAGTCTCGCGTGTTTTATTTATCGCTTCCGCCTGCTGTTTACGGCACATGTTGTGAAATATTATCGACTAAAGGTTTAATTACACCTACATCACGCGTTGTTGTTGAAAAGCCTATTGGTTATTGCGGTGATTCTGCTGAAGCAATTAATGGAAAAATTGCAGAATTTTTTAATGAAGAGCAAATTTTCCGTATTGACCATTACTTAGGTAAAGAAACAGTACAAAACTTAATGGCGCTACGTTTTTCAAACTCATTGTTTGAAAATATGTGGGATGCTAAATCTATTGATAACATCCAAATTAGCTTATCAGAAACTGTTGGCCTTGAAAGCCGTGCTGGTTTTTACGATAAAGCCGGTGCACTTCGTGACATGGTTCAAAACCATTTATTACAACTACTTTGTTTAGTTGCAATGGAGTCGCCTAATAAGCTTAACGCTAACAGCATTCGTAACGAAAAACTAAAAGTATTAGAAGCACTTCGCCCGCTTGTAGATGGTGATGTTGATGAAAATATTGTTCGTGGTCAATACGTACCAGGTGACTTAAACGGTAAAATTGTACCGGGTTACTTAGAAGAGCTAAATGAAGGTTCTAGTAAAACAGAAACGTTTGTAGCTATTCGCGCGCATATTGATAACTGGCGCTGGGCGGGTGTTCCATTTTACCTTCGTACGGGTAAACGTATGGCTAAGCGCTGTGCAGAAATTGTGGTTGAATACAAAAAAGTATCTCACAATATCTACGAAGATAACGTGGGTAATATCGAGCCAAATCGTCTTGTTATTCGTTTGCAGCCAGAGGAAACAATTCAACTAACGCTTATGTCTAAGCGTCTTGATAACCTTCAAATGCAACTTGAACCAGTAACAATGAATATTGAGCTTTCACAAGCTTACAGTAATGGTTTTCACTCAGATGCGTACAAGCGTTTAATGCTTGATGCCGCTGCTGATAACCCGTCGTTATTTATTCACCGTGATGAAGTTCGTCAAGCGTGGAAATGGATTGATCCAATCATTGACCGTTGGCAAGACAAAGGCAAGCCTGCACTTTACCGTGCTGGTAGCTGGGGTCCTGAGGATGCTGATGAACTATTGGCAGAAAAAAGCCACGTGTGGTTTAACACAGGCGATAAGGTATAAGCATGGCAACACTAGTTGAAAAATTTTTTGACGATAAAGACGCGTTAACAGCTGAGCTTTCTGCAACGCTTGAGCAATCACTACGTGATGGCATTAAAAACGATGGCCGTGCTGTATTAATGGTGTCGGGTGGCTCGTCTCCTGCGCCAGCTTATAAGCATTTATCAACGCTTGATTTAGATTGGCAACATGTTGATGTTGCTATGGTTGATGAACGCTGGGTAGACCCAAGCCATGAAAAAAGTAACGAAGCATTTATTAAAAGCACGTTATTACAAAATTTTGGCAGTGCTGCAAACTTTATAACCATGAAAAACGATGCTGCAACCGCGCAGCAAGGCAGTGAAGTGTGTGAAGCTGCTTACAGTGCTTTAAAAGCGCCATACGATGTAACTATTCTAGGCATGGGCCCAGATGGTCACACGGCGTCGTTATTCCCAAATGCAGAAGGTTTAGAGCACGGTTTAACAACTGAGCAAACAGTATGTGCAATTAATGCGATACAAAGTGATGTGACGGGTAGTATTACTGAGCGCATGACGCTTACGTTAAATGCCATTGCGCAATCTAAAGTGGTTAAGCTTTTAATTAGCGGTGAAGAAAAACTCGCTGTTTATAAGCAAGCAAAAGCGGGCGGCGATGTTAATGACATGCCACTTCGCGCTGTGCTTAATCACCCAAGTATAAATATTGAAGTATATTGGGCGCCTTAATTTAGGTGCTAATTTAACTTTTAAAGGCCGCTTATATAAGCGGCCTTTTTTATTTGCTCAAATTTAAGCCTAAACACTGCAAAAAAACAGTCCTGAACTGTTAACCAATGTTAATGAACAACTTTGGTTTGTATTAAATTCAACCATGAAGTGTGTTGTTTTTGAACAAAATTTATGAGTTTGAGCTGTATGTTTTTTAGCAACGTTCAGATTTAGTTAAATTTTATTTTTTCATGGTCGTTGTCATAAAAGTTTCCCTTCCTTTTTTAGCTCAAAAGCATTAGCCTAAAGGTATTAACAATGAAACATATAAATTAAAATAAACGGAGCAGTAACATGGCGGAGCAACAAGTACAGCCTTTACACAACGAAAAACATGCCAACACTAAAATTCAAAACGGCATCAATGTAGAATTCATGAAAACTCAACATTTAGTGCCAGTAGTTGCACATGAGTTTGCACGCGTAGCAAACGAGTTTCCAATGTCATTCGTTAAAAACAACGAAAGCGGCACTTTTCAAGCTGTTGCTATGTTTGGCTTAGAGCCAGGCGAAAACCTTTTTGTAGAAGATGGCAAATGGACTGCAGCATTTGCACCTATGGCATCTACTCGTTACCCACTGGGCTTAGTTAAACACCCAGATCAAGATCAATACGGTATCGTAATTGACGAAGCAAGTGCGCTTGTTGGTGAAGACGAAGGTAATGCATTATTTGAAAACGGCGAAGAAACAGATTACCTAAAACGTCGTAAAGAAGCGCTTGTATCTTTCATTGAGTTTTCTCAAGTAACTGAAGCGTTCACTAAATTCCTTGCTGATAAAGAGCTACTAATTGCGCAAACGCTTACAGTAGACATTAAAGGCGAGAAAAAAGACATCAACGGTATTTACCTTATCGATGAGAAAAAGCTAAACGAGTTAAGCGATGCTGATTTCTTAGAGCTTCGTAAACGTGGTTACTTAGCACCAATTTATTCTTTCTTAACGTCTACTCATCAAGTAGCACGTTTAGCGCGTTTAAAAGCTAAACAAGCTTAATTATACCAATTGCATTAAATTAGTGATCTATTATAGCGATAAGAAAATGGCTCAATAACAAGGCTAAAATTATGATACATAGTTGTTCTATATAAATAATTTTCAACGTAGTTAGTGAGCTATTTAATACGCTAGAATGACCATGTTTTTAATAAAATTGGTATTACAAACACGTAAAATTTTAAAAAGCGCCTTAAGGCGCTTTTTTTATGCCATTAAACTCACTTTAGTTGAAATTAAGCCCGCAACCATTCACATTAGTTTATAACTTTCCCATAAAAGAACTCATTATGAAAACACCCTTATTAGCAATTTTTGCGAGCAGCCTTTTTGCTTTAAGTAATAGCGTATTCGCTGCAGAGACTCCTTTTGCCATTGCGATTCATGGTGGGGCAGGGACAATAGAAAAAGCACGATTTACACCCGCTCAAGAAAAGCAGTACCGCGCTAAATTAACAGAGGCCGTAGAGACAGGTTATAAAGTATTGCACCAAGGCGGTGAAAGTTTAGATGCGGTAACTGCGGCAATTACAGTATTAGAGCAATCGCCTCATTTTAATGCAGGGCGTGGAGCGGTATACACTTACGATGGCGGGCATGAGCTTGATGCATCCATAATGGATGGTCGAAACCGTGAAGCAGGTGCAGTTGCGGGTGTAAAGCATATTGAGAGCCCGATTAAATTAGCGCGTTTGGTCATGGATAACTCTGTACACGTAATGCTTAGTGGGCAAGGCGCTGAGGAGTTTGCTAAAGAGCAAGGTGTTGAACTTGTCGAAAATAACTTATTTGATACCGAGCCTCGTTACAAAGCGCTTTTAAAAGCAAAACAAAAATTAGATAAAGCCAAAGCAACCAGTAAAGAGTACCAAGCCGCGCACAAAGCATTGCCTAACTCTTACAAAATGGGCACGGTTGGCGCAGTGGCGCTTGATAAAAACGGTAATTTAGCGGCAGGTACATCCACAGGTGGTATGACGGCAAAACGTTATGGCCGTGTAGGTGACGCGCCGGTAATTGGTGCTGGGACATTTGCTGAAAACGAATCGTGCGCAGTATCGGCAACAGGGCACGGTGAATATTTTATTCGCTATAACGTAGCGAGCGATATATGTGCGCGTGTTAAGTATCAAGGTAAAACCATAGCTGAAGCTGGAGATGAAGTTATAAACGGTGTGCTTAAGCCAATTGGTGGCACTGGTGGCGTTATTATTATTGATACTAAGGGGAATATTAGCTTGCCGTTTAATACCTCTGGCATGTATCGGGCAAGTAAATCGAATACGCAAGCGACCTACGTGGGCATTTTTAACGACGAATAAGCCAAAGTAATTTAATTAACCTCAACTCTGGTTAAGAGATTTACTAACATATTGAACCACAATGATATTTTAATTCATTTATTGCTAGCCAGTTATTTTCAGTGCAGTTAGCGCTGAAAATAACTGCTTGAGATAGATTTATTATTCGCAGTTTAGGTGAATCGCAGCGTTTATATAACAAACAACCCCGTGTTATGCATTTTGTAGGATTAACCCCGGCCGTTTAATTTGATACAATTATGGCTCTTTAACTAATTTTATAAGGTATGCGGGTGGTAAACCTAGGTCAGTTGTTTGGCGAGCTAAAAACGTGCTTGAAAAAAGATCAATTCATTTTCAAAAAACGCTTACATGGCGTAAAAAAAATAACGGATGAAAACAAGCATGCCAACGCGCTTGAAAAAATAGCGGCTGATATAACCCGTAGCCAAGAATTACGTGATAAACGCTTAGCGGGCCTTCCTAAAGTGACTTACCCTGAGCAATTGCCAGTAAGTCAAAAAAAGGAAACAATTAAAGACGCCATTGCAAATAACCAAGTGGTTATTATTGCAGGTGAGACGGGCTCAGGTAAAACAACTCAAATACCTAAAATGTGTTTAGAGCTTGGCCGTGGTGTTGATGGCTTAATAGGCCATACTCAACCACGCCGATTAGCAGCGCGAACGGTGGCTAACCGTATTGCTGAAGAAATGAAGTGCGAACTTGGTCAGCAAGTCGGTTTTAAAATTCGTTTTAGCGATCAGGTTTCTAATAATACGTACGTTAAACTCATGACTGATGGTATTTTACTGGCAGAAATTCAGCAAGATCGATTTTTAAACCAATACGACACCATAATTATAGATGAAGCGCACGAGCGTAGCTTAAACATCGACTTTATTTTAGGTTACTTAAAAAACCTACTTCCAAAACGTCCCGATTTAAAAATAATAATTACGTCTGCAACCATCGATCCTGAGCGCTTTTCAAAGCATTTTGATGATGCGCCCATTATAGAAGTATCGGGTCGTACTTTCCCTGTTGATGTGCGTTACAACCCAACGGCCGATATTAATAAAGAAGATATGGAAGCCGAGGGCGATCAGCTACAAGGTATTTTTGATGCTGTTGACGAACTGTGCGCGGAAGGTCCTGGCGACATACTGATATTTTTAAACGGTGAGCGTGAAATACGCGATACCGCTGATGCACTTAGCAAGCGTAATTTAAAACACACTGATGTATTACCACTTTACTCGCGCTTATCTAACGCAGAGCAAAACCGTATATTTGCGCCACAT
Organism: Pseudoalteromonas sp. NGC95; assembly: GCF_015864705.1. Classification (NCBI taxonomy): domain Bacteria; kingdom Pseudomonadati; phylum Pseudomonadota; class Gammaproteobacteria; order Alteromonadales; family Pseudoalteromonadaceae; genus Pseudoalteromonas; species Pseudoalteromonas sp. NGC95. The sequence goes on along the minus strand of NZ_JADYWR010000029.1, from coordinate 17,388 downwards.
TCTCGTCGTCATATTATTTTATCGACCAACGTAGCCGAAACGTCACTAACCGTGCCTGGTATTCGTTATGTAATAGATCCAGGTACTGCGCGTATAAGCCGCTACAGTTATCGTACAAAAGTTCAGCGCCTGCCAATAGAACCTATATCGCAAGCAAGTGCTAATCAGCGTATGGGTCGTTGTGGACGTGTTGAAGCGGGTATTTGTATTCGCTTGTACTCTGAGGATGATTTTTTATCGCGCCCAGAGTTTACCGACCCTGAAATACTGCGTACTAATCTTGCCTCAGTTATTTTGCAAATGTTGGCACTCGGGCTTGGTGATATGGCGCAATTTCCGTTTGTGCAAGCGCCAGATAGCCGTAATATAAGTGATGGTTTATCGTTATTAGAAGAACTACAAGCAGTAAAACCAGACAAACGTGATAGTAAAACGAGTTTAACCGCTTCAGGTAGAGAACTCAGCCGATTACCGGTAGACCCTCGTTTAGCTAAAATGGTGCTCACAGCTCACAAACTTGGCGCATTGCGTGAAGTGATTGTTATTGTGGCGGCGTTGTCGATTCAAGATCCACGCGAACGCCCGCAAGAAAAACGTGCTGCAGCCAATGAAAAACACGGTCGCTTTGACGACCCAGATTCAGACTTTATCGCTTTTTTGAACTTATGGAATTACTTAGAAGAGCAGCAAAGCGAGCTGACTAACGGCCAGTTTAGAAAGCTGTGTCAAAAAGATTTCCTAGCCTATATGCGCCTGCGTGAGTGGCAAGATATTGTTTATCAAATAAGTACTGTGTGTAACGAAATGGGCATGAAAGCAACCAGCCAAGCGGCTGATGGCGAACTTGTTCATAAAGCGTTATTAAGCGGAATGCTGAGCCATATTGGCTTTAAAGATGAGAAGCAAATATACAAAGGTGCACGTAATAGTCAGTTTCATATTTTTCCGGGTTCAGGTTTATTTAAAAAGAGCCCTAAATGGATCATGTCAGCGGAGCTGGTAGAAACCAGTAAATTATATGCCCGCACAAATGCAAAAATAGACATTAACTGGGTAGAACCATTAGCGCAGCATTTAGTAAAACGTAGCTATACAGAGCCACACTGGGAGAAAAAACCAGGTGCGGTAATCGCGTTTGAGCAGCAAACTTTGTACGGCTTACTTGTCGTAAATAAACGCCGCTGTGTTTATAGTAACATAGACCCTAAAGTGAGCCGAGAGCTTTTTGTGCGCACTGCATTAGTTGAGCAAGAGCTGGGCTTAAACGAGGGCTTTTTAGCATTTAACAGTGAGCTTATTGAAGATATTCAAGTTCTGGAAAATAAGTCGCGTCGTCGTGATATTTTAGTTGATGAGCAAATGTTATTTGAGTTTTACGATAAAAAAATACCCAAAGAAATTAATAACCGCGCTGCATTTTTAAAATGGTATAAAACACAAAAACAACAAAATAAGCATTACCTACACATGACTCGTGAAGAGCTAATGCAGCATGGTGCAAGTAATATCACTGAGTTTGACTACCCTGACACATGGCAGCAAGACAATATTATACTGCCGCTTGCTTATCATTTTGACCCAGGCCAAGCAGTTGATGGCGTTGCGGTACAAATACCGGTAGCACTGTTGAATCAAGTACAAGAGAGTGGTTTTGACTGGCATATACCTGCATTTAGACATGAGCTAATAAGTGGGCTTATAAAGTCATTACCTAAATCGCTTCGCCGTAATTTTGTGCCAGCACCAAATTACGCAGATGCAGTACTTGCAGCTATTGAGCCAATGCAAGGTAGCCTAATTGATGCTTTAGCTACGCGCTTATTAAGAATGACAGGTGTGAGAGTTGATATGGAGGCGTGGGATTTAACCGCGCTTGCACCGCATTTACGATTGCAGTTTGAAGTACGTGATGAACACGATAAGTTACTTGCTCGTGGACTTGATTTAGCCAAACTTAAAGCAGAGCTGCAAGGTGAAGTAACCGAAACACTGTCTAAAGTAGCCGATAAAGGCATTGAAAAATCAGACCTAACACAATGGGACTTTGGTGAGCTGCCAGCGTCATATGTTAAAAAACAAGGTCAATACGAAATAAAAGCATACCCTGCGCTGGTGGATAAAAAATCAGCCGCTGCAGTGGAGCTTTTTGATAGTGAAGCAAAAGCGCAGCAAGCGCATCAACAAGGTTTGCGCCGTTTAGTACTGTTAAATGTGCCGTCGCCAATTAAGTACTTACAACAAAACTTACCGAATAAGGCCAAGCTGGGTTTGTACTTTAACCCATTTGGTAAAATAGCTGATTTAATTGATGACTGTATCGCCGCAGGTGTTGATAGCTTATTAGTGAAACACGGTGATATACGCGATGAAAAAGCATTTGAAACAGTAAAAGAGCAAATACGAGGTGAGCTCGGTGATGCCGTTGTATCGATTGCAACGCAAGTTGAGCAAGTATTAAGTATTGCGCACGCACTGCATAAAAAAATGAAAGGGCGCGTTGATTTAACGATGATAACCGCGCATGGCGATATAAAATCACAGCTCGAGTCACTTATATTTAAAGGTTTTGTGAGCGCGCATGGCGCAGATAAAATAACGGATTTAATTCGTTATTTAAAAGCGATTCAAAAACGTTTAGAGAAGCTGCCTGTGGATCCAAATCGTGATAGGTTATGCGTACTAGAGTTGGATAAAGTTGCTCAAGAGTACAAAAAAGTAGTTAATAAAACGCCTAAAGGCTTGCCTATTCCACAAGAAGTAACCGCTATTTTTTGGATGCAACAAGAGCTTAGAGTGTCGCTATTTGCTCAAACGCTTGGAACTCCTTACCCAATTTCGGCTAAGCGAGTACTTAATGCGATAAAAGAGATAGAATAAAACTTGCATTTTCTATTAAGCTTAGTACCTTAATAGGAGGATTTATTTTTGTTTTGAAAAGGAAGTGACATAGTTATGTCCTCATCGATTGAACATAAAACAAAGCGACTTTTAGTGGTAGACGACGAGTATTTTAATTTTGAAATGCTCAAAGCAGCACTCGCGTCGAAATTTGATGTTAGTTATGCAGATTCAGGGCAAAGCTGTCTTGCATCGGCAATTGCGAGTCCGCCAGATATAATTTTGCTTGATGTTTGTATGCCTGGTCTTGATGGTTATGATACATGCCGAATGCTAAAACACACACCTGAAACAAAAAATATTCCTGTTGTTATGGTATCGGGCCTAGAGTCTCCATCTGAAAAACAAGCAGGGTTTGACGCTGGTTGTAACGCATATGTTGTAAAGCCATTTTCAGTGGGTGCTTTGTTGGAAGAAATTAACACGGTTTTTTAGAGGTAACGTATGTTTACTGATGATAAGCGAAATTTTAGACGCATGCAGATCAATACACCTGCAAATTTAACAACGATAGAACCAATAGCGGGTTTAAGTTTTGCCGCAGAGTGCGTGGATTTAAGTGCAACAGGTTTATCAATTCATTTAGATGAATTACTTGAACCTAATACATTACTGACGGTGAACATTGATTCGACTCACCCAAGTATTGCGCCTTTAAATGCAACAGCAAAAGTAATACGTGCCAGCAAAGAAGATGATGGCACGGTAACAGCAGGTCTTGAAATCATTCAGTTTAACTAACTTGAATCCAGTTAAACTCAATAGTAGATATTAAAAAACCTTACAGATTAAGCCTTTTAAATAAAAGCCTTCAGGGTAGCTGCCAGCAATTGGGTGATCAGCTGCCTGGTTTAATCGCTCCATTATAAGTAGGTCTTTACCTGCATCAAGTGCTGCATCGGCTACTACTTTTTGAAATAAGTTTTGTTCCATTAAACCAGAGCATGAGAACGTTAGTAATGTTCCACCTGGTTTTAGTATTTGCATGGCAATCATGTTGATATCTTTGTAACCACGACACGCACCGGTTAGCTGCGCTTTATTATCAGCAAACTTTGGTGGGTCCATTACGATGGTATCAAACTGTCTACCTTCGTCGCGGTATTGGCGTAGTAACTTAAATACGTCCTGCTTAACAAAACTTACTTTATTTAAATCTAAGTTATTATGTTCAACATTACGTTTTGCTGTATCTAAAGCGGGTTGAGATACATCTACGTTAGTTACATGCTCACATCCACCACGCAGGGCGTACAACGAAAATGTACCTGTATAACTAAAACAGTTAAGTACCGTTTTACCCTTTGAAAAACGCTCAAGTGCGGCGCGGCTATCGCGCTGGTCTAAATAAAAGCCCGTTTTATGTCCATCAATTATATCGACTTCAATTTTAAAACCGTTTTCCTCAATAAGTACCGGCTGTGTTGGTTCGTTACCCCAAAGAGCGCCTTTTATTGGCTCTAAGCCTTCTTTAGTGCGTACTTCTACGTCTGAGCGCTCGTATATGCTAGAACCTGGAAAAATAGACATCAACGCGCCAACAATCTCGCCTTTATGACGCTCAGCACCGGCACTTAATAGCTGACACACTAACACGTTATCAAACTTATCGATTGTAACGCCTGGTAAGTAATCAGACTCCGCAGCACATAATCGAAACCCTGTTAATCCGCCTTCTTCTATTACTTGGCTACGTGCTTCTAATGAGCGACGTAAACGGCGTTCAAAAAAGTTTTGATCGATTACTTCTTTTTCGTCAAAGCTCCAAACACGTGCGCGAATTTGTGAGTGAGGGCTGTAAGCAGCAGTTGCTAAAAACTTACCTTCGCTATCGTGAATCGTTACTGTGTCGCCTAATCCAGGTTTACCTTTAATTTTTTTGATGGCTTTTGAAAATAACCAAGGGTGTTTTCTTTTTAATGATTTATCGCGACCAGCTTGTAGGTAAACGGCAGATGACATAAGGCTTCTCAGTAGTAATAAATAAGCGCTGTATTTTAGTCAAGCAAGGAGCAACATACAATGAATGTTTTGCAAGGTGGGCATAAAGCACGGTAAAGTACGGATAATTTATCGATTCATTAGCTTTTGGAACCTAATAGTGCCTGACGCCGTTTTAAGCCCCGATTTAAAAATACTTAATTCACAATGTAGAGAGTTTATAGCCTCTTTAGTGCATGCCGATGTAGCTCACGATATTACTCATATAGAACGCGTGGTGCGCGTTGCAATACAGCTATGTAATGCGGAGCAGGCAAACATGTCAGTTGTATTACCTGCAGCGTGGATGCATGACTGTGTGGCGGTGGCTAAAAATCATCCTGATCGTGCAAAAGCCTCTACTATGGCAGCCGATAAGGCATTGGAATTTTTAAAATCTATTAATTATGACGAGTCACTTTTTGATGAGATTCATCATGCCATTGCCGCTCATAGTTTCAGCGCAAATATAAAAATTAAAACAGTTGAAGCGCAAATAGTACAAGATGCTGACAGAATGGATGCATTGGGCGCTATTGGAGTGAGTCGATGCATGAAAGTAGGCGGATCAATTTCTCGGTTATTGTATAACCCAGAAGACCCTTTTTGTATTGAACGCGAGGCTGATGATAAAACATACACGCTTGATCACTTTTTTATAAAGTTATTACATATTGCCGATAGTATGAATACGCCATCTGCTAAAGCAGAAGCGAATAGACGTACAAGATATATGCATGACTTTTTAGAGCAATTAAAGTCAGAAATAGGTGAGTAACGTGAATAATACAAGCATACCTAAATTATCTGGGATTGATCATTGCCATTTAAATGTTGATAACTTGATTGATGCCGTTAAGTGGTATGCGCGTGTTTTAGGTTTTAGTGTAGTACCCGAGCTTGCCTTTTGGGATGAGGACGGACGCGGCCCTTTAACACTTGAAGATACTAGTTCAACAACTCGTTTAGCACTTTTTGAAGGTGAGGGGCGTAGTAAAGGGATTGCATTTTTGGCCTCAGGGGAGCAATTTATTCAATGGCGTAATCATCTTGAGGGTTTAAATATAAAAGTAGTTTTAGCAGATCATGGTGTAACGTTTTCTATGTACTTTAAAGATGAGAGTAGCAATAGCCATGAAATTACGTCACATGACTATCGTTATATAAAGTCTTACTATCCAAATGTTGAGCTTGGCTCTCACAGCGCTAAAAAGAATTAGCTTTCTTGATTTGAATTTTTTATAGCAAGAATATCGTCTAATTTTTTCACAAATAGTTCGATTAGAGCGGGATCAAAATGAGCTCCTGCTTGCTCTTGCATATGCAAAACTGTTTTCTCTACACTCCATGCCTCTTTATAAGGGCGTTTTGAAGTCAGAGCATCAAAAACGTCAGCAACGGCAACAATTCTACCTTCAATTGATATTTCTTCGCCTTTGATCCCGTTAGGATAGCCTGAACCATCCCATTTTTCGTGGTGTTCAATAGCAAGTTTATGAGCGAGTTGTAGTAATGGCGATGAAGAATTTGCTAATATTTGTGCACCAATTATGGCGTGTTTCTTCATATGTTCAAACTCTTCAGAAGTTAACTTGCCTGGCTTTAGTAAGATAGCATCAGGGATACCTATTTTCCCAACATCGTGCATTGGGGCGGCTTGACGTAAAAGCTCTGCACTTTGCTCATCCATACCTAGCGCTAATGCTAATACTTTGCTGTATTGGCTCATACGCACTATATGTTCGCCAGTGTCAGTATCTTTATATTCAGCAGCACGGCCTAGGCGTTGTACTAAATCTACATGTGCTTGTTTTAATTGCTCAGCTTGCACTAGCGATAAGTGAGTTTTAACTCTAGCTCTTACAATAGCAGGGCTTATTGGCTTAGTAATATAATCTACGGCACCAAGTTCAAAACCTTTAAATTCATCATTTTCGTCCCCCAAAGCTGTCACAAAAATAATGGGGATATGAGACGTTTTAGGATTGTTTTTTACCCGCTGGCAGACTTCAAACCCATTCATACCTGGCATCATTATGTCGAGCAAAATTAGCTTCGGTAGTTCTTTTTCAAGTAGTGCCAATGCGGCATCACCCGATTTAGCAAACGACATACGATATTGATTACCTAACACTTCGCGCATTACTTTTAGATTTGCAGGCTCATCGTCAACAATTAATACTCGTGGCCTATCTGTTGTAAAATCCATTAATTAATACTCATTGTTTGTTAGTTTTTCAAGTAAGGTTTCTAGTATTACGTGTGCTTTATCAAAATCAAATTCATCAAAGGCCTCGGCTATAGCATCAACATCATCTTGACAGTTAGCAGGTGCGCCGCGTTGCAGCTTTGCTAATAGCTCATCATTTAGCTCTGCGTTTTGTGCATCTTGATAAAGCGTCTTACACAGTGACTTAATTTCATCAATTGATAGCGTGTCAGAACTATTATCTTCAGGCTTACTACTTGGCTTATCGCAAGTATTAGATGATAGCAATTGTGAGATGACAAGTAGCTCGTTTTTTATATCGTCTAAAGTACTAATAACTTTAGCGTCACTTTGTTTTTGCTCTAAATCGGTTAATAACTTCATTAATGTTATTAGGCCTAAGTTACCAGCAACACCTTTAAGTGTGTGAATGGTACTATCGACATCTTTTATGTTTGATAATTTATCACTGAATAATGTTTCGAACCGTTTATTACTGTCACTAATAAATTTAGTAATCTCTGTAAGTTGTTTACACTTAGAACCCCAAAGGGCTAACCCTTTTTCAAAATCTATATGCTGCGCTTTAGGATCGCTTTGCGATATAACAATTTCTTTTGCAATACCAAGACCAAGCACTTGTGCTATTTCTTGGTTTAGCTGATTTATATCGACGGGTTTATTTGCAAAGCCATTCATGCCTGCTTTCTTAGCCGTAAGCTTATCTTGTTGTAATACACTGGCTGTGAGCGCGATAATTGGCGTGTATTTAATTTGTCTTTGATTTTCTATTGCTCTTATTTTTTGTGTTGCCTCTATGCCATCACACAATGGCATATGTATATCCATTAAAATGACATCAAAGTCTTGTTCTTCAAATACTTTAATCGCTTCAAGTCCGTTAGATGCCTTGGTAACTGCATGCTGATCGCGTGACAGGAGTAAAGAAAGTAGTTCTGTATTTTGCTCGATATCGTCAACTACTAACACCCTAAGTGCAGGCAGTTGTGTGTGTAGACCATCAAAATGATCTATTTTAGTTTCGTCACCTAAAGTAAGCGGCAATGAAAAGTAAAAGCAGGTGCCTTTACCTAGTTCACTTACTAAGTTTATTGTTCCGCCCATAAGCTCTACAAGTTGTTTGCTTATGGTAGTACCAAGACCTGTACCACCAAAACGGCGAGTAGTAGTACCATCGGCTTGTTCGAAAGGTTGAAACACTGCTTGAATACGATCTTTTGCAATACCAATACCGGTATCTTGCACTTCAAAAAACAGATGCTGATTTTGTGTTATAGCAACAGTTACGGTAACAGAGCCTTTTTCGGTAAACTTAATAGCATTACCAATTAAATTAGTAAGTACTTGCCTGAGTCGATCTGGGTCACCGTAATAAGTAGCACTTACCGATTCTTTAATATGAAGTTTAAGTTCTAAATCTTTCTTTTTAGCTTCTAGCCAAAAAGTAGAAATAATACTGTCTATTACTGGCTTTAAACTAAAGTGTATTGGCTCAATAGTGAGCTTACCGCGCTCTAGTTTTGCGGAATCGAGAATTTCATTTAATAATCTAAGTAATGAACGCGCTGCATTATTTACGGTCACTAAATGTTTTTGTTGTTCTTGATCAAGTGGAGTGTCCATTAATAGATCGCTAAAACCTATTATAGAATTCATTGGGGTGCGTATTTCATGGCTCATATTAGCCATAAAAGATTGCTTTGCATAAGCAGCTTCTTCAGCTTTAAATTTAGCTTGCTCTAGTTTTTCTTCATATTCTTTGCGTTCTGTAATATCAACTAAAACACCATCAATCCACTTTGCTTGGCCTTGGGTGTCAAAGTCGATACTGCCTTTATCTAAAAGCCATAAGATTTTACCGCTTCTGTGGCGAATTCTGTATTCGATTGAATACTGACGTTTTTCTTCTACGGCTTTAGTGACGGCATCTACAATAGGTTGCTGGTCTGATTTTAAAACTAGATCGTTAAATTCAATGCAATGTTCAGTAAATTCATTAGGGTTATAACCCGTTAACTCGTTGATGCTCGGGCTGATAAAAAGCATGGTCCAGTTATCATCAAATTTACACCTAAAAGCCACACCTGGCATGTTATCCATTAAAGAGCGGTATTTTTGCTCTTTTTCTTCAAGGCTTTTTTGTAAAGCTCGTTGCTCTGATAAGTCGGTTATGAAGCCTACGTATAGAGGATTTTGCCCTGGCTGATTAACTTCTCCAATCCCCAAACGAATCGGGAATAAGTGGCCATTTTTATGCTTTGCAAAAATTTCACGGTTAACACCGATTACTTTACCTAAATCAATATTTTTAGCTTTAGAAAGGTAGCTATCGTGATGCATCGCGATAGCATCATCCATTAGCATTTTAATATTATGATTTTGTACTTCATTTTCGTGCCAGCCAAAAATTTTACTGGCTGATTCGTTAAAGCTCAAAATAATGCCGGTGTGATCAATCGTTACGATTCCATCAATGGCTGTGCCTAAAATTGCGTTTAAGCGAGACTCGTCGGCTGACTTTTCTTCAAGTAACATTTTATATCTGACCATGCCATTAAGTACCGCTACTACGCTTGTAATGGCAATCGTTGCAGTTGCAACCGCGATGGCTACAAAAGTGAGCCCAGCAGAAGCATTTGCGTCGTCATATAAAAGAGGAGATGTTGCAACAAAGCGTGTAGATGCCATGCCCATATAATGCATAGCAGCAACAGCAAAGCCTAATATTATAGCGCTGATGGCTCTATTTTGTAGGTATGATAGTTTTGGAAAAAATTTTTCAAGATTAAAGCGGCTATATAACGCTATAAACGAAAGAGCGACGGCAACTAAAATTGAAAGACCAAAGGTCAGTGGGTCATAGCGCAACATTGGGGAAAGCTCCATTGCAGCCATACCGCTGTAATGCATTGTACCAATACCAGCCCCTAGTAAGATCGAGCAAATGCTGAGCACTCTAAAGTTTCCATCACTATTTACAAGTATTGATACCGCATACTGACATGCTAATAAAGCAGGAAGAAAAGAGAGTAGTGTGATTGTTGGATCGTAGCTTATATTAGTACATAGCGAAAAAGCTAACATACCTATAAAGTGCATACTCCAAATACCAGAAGAAAATACAGTTGCTGCAGTTATATTTGCTAAACGTTGATAACGAGGGAATTTAGTCTCTTTTGCTAAATCAATGAGCTTAGTAGTAAAAAAAGCAGCAAAAATGGCTATTAATACAGACATTGAGACTAGAAGAGGGTCGTAAACCCCATTAAGTATTAGACTTGGATCTTGGTCTGTAATGAAGAAAGCTGATAGCATAACGGCTCGAAATATAATCTTTATTTTACAAGTTTAATCTAATTTACTAATAAATGAACCGTTATTTCTAATCGCGCTATAAAGTGACGAATTTTAACCAAGTTTATTTATTTTTTGTTATTGAAGTAAATAAAATATTTTAACTTTCAATTCAAATAAAACAGACGGCTCAATCTATAGCTTATTATAATAAAGTGGATTAGGAGTTAGGTGCGACTGTATGCCTAAGAGTTTAAAATTGATGGTAATATGGATTATATAAACGGATGCTATATTTAGAGTTTAAGTCGTGTTTGAATATCAACTAAAAAAGAGTACTAGACGCAAAACAGTCGCAATAAAAGTGCATAGTCAAAAGGTAACTGTGTATGCGCCACATTTTGTCGCAAAAAAACACATTGATACTTGGTTATTTGACAAACAAGAGTGGGTTGCAGAACAATTAAAAAAACAATTGTCAATTGATGACACTAAGCAGTACCCTTTTGAATCTAAAAAAATAAGTGTTTTTTCAGAAACTATTTATTTGAAATTGGACTCAGGCCAAGATTCCAAAGTAACCCCGTATGATGACCACTTACTTATTACAATATCTCCTCGAGTTAAAAACACTAATCAAAAGTATCGACAGCTATTAGAGACTTATTTAAAAGAGCAGCTTATTGCTTACATAGAAATGCGTTTAGCGTATTTCTGTACTCAAATGGGTGAAGAGTTGCCAAATGATTTAAAAATAGGTGTTTATAAACGAAAGTGGGGGAGTTGTAATAGCAAGCGAGAACTCACTTTTAATTTACATCTTATAGGTGCTCCTTACCACGCTATAGATTATGTGATTGTTCATGAGCTTGCCCATTTAAAGTATTTAAATCATAGCAAAGCTTTTTGGCAGCGAGTAGAGGCGTTTTTCCCCGATTACAAAACATCATCTAATTGGTTAAAACAAAATGGTATGAGTTTACAGTGGGTGTTTTGATGTTACTGAATATAGGAATATAGGAATATAGGAATA
>NZ_JADYWR010000029.1:0-5912 GCF_015864705.1 Pseudoalteromonas sp. NGC95 | reverse complement strand
GAATATAGGAATATAGGAATATAGGAATATAGGAATATAGGAATATAGGAATATAGGAATATAGGAATATAGGAATATAGGAATATAGGAATATAGGAATATAGGAATATAGGAATATAGGAATAGTAGAGAAGTGGTGGAGGGAGCTGGATTCGAACCAGCGAAGGCTGAGCCGTCAGATTTACAGTCTGATCCCTTTGGCCGCTCGGGAACCCCTCCACACTAATTTTATTGCATTTGGCCCCACTTAACTTAGCGGTAAGAAAAGTGGTGGAGGGAGCTGGATTCGAACCAGCGAAGGCTGAGCCGTCAGATTTACAGTCTGATCCCTTTGGCCGCTCGGGAACCCCTCCAATGCAACGGCGCTGATAATAGCAAATTGCGTATTTAAGTAAAGAAAAAAGCTAAAGAAAATTGAAATAAAGCCGATAAATATCTATCAGTTACCACAATCGGCTAAAGACTATGCAAATAGATGATTTGTTAATCACAGAGAGTCAGTTAAACAGTAGACTCAATAATAGTGTTCATGAAAATCGCCGTGGCGAATTTGCACTATTATTAGCGATGCTGTCACATGACGCACTCGACTTTAGTCAATTTCATTTACCAAAAACTGAAATAGATAATTTAGTTATAGAAGAAGAGGCGTTAAGAAAGCAATTTGGCGCAGGTCCAAAGCAACTTTTAGCCCCTGATGAATATAATATGTTGGTTGGACAATTTAATGCATCATTAATATCTCAAGAAGGAGAGCGCTGTGGTATGACAAGTATTAAGTTAAGACAATGCTTAAGCCCTGAACCACTTGCGATTAGAAATGATGATAAGCATATTCCACTTAATATAATAGATAACTGTGAGCTTGCCGTCAGAAGAAGAATTAAAAGCGGACAAACTCAACTAGCTAATCCCCCTATAGATGCAGCTGCTTTTTACGACAGCCTTAATAATGATGCATTACATCAACCACTTCAGCTCATTGCGGTGTGATATATGATTGTAATAATCACCAGTTAATATATGCTTTATAACGGGTCTGCTTTATATATTTGCTAATAATTGATTTAATGAAAAAAAAGCATCCAAAAATTAAATGCAATTGCTATAATGGCGTCAAATGGTATGACATGAAATGCCATTATCATTAAACCAAGGTAATTAGGAACGTAATGAAGAAAACATTCACGCTAAATCACGAGAAAATCAAATACCCTCGTATGGTTGATGCTGCAAAGCACGAAGTGAAAAAATATTTGAAAAGAGAGCGTAATAAAACGCTACCTGAAGATGCTGACTATTGGGCATTTGACTGTAAGTTTGGTAACACAGCTGAAGATGCGCAAGTTGTGCACGTTGCTGAATTAAGTAACCAAATTGGCGAAATTGAAAAGCAAGGTTTGACCTCTTTCTATGTAGAGATTTTAGCTCGACCTGCTCAACGTCAACAGTTAGATTTAGATGATGACGAATAACACTTAATTTAATTAAGTGTTCGAAGTTTTAAAATGAGCCCAAGTGGCTCATTTTTTGTTTTTATGCATTAAAGATTCACCATAAATCATTTTTATTAGTAACTAATAAGTAGAATTTCGATTTATTAACATTTGCATAACAAAATATAGTAATATAGGGTGTGTTTAATTAAAAAAACAAAACAGTTGTACCATGCCTATAAATTACTCTGACCACCAATTGAAATTAAGCTTAAAGAGCTCTAAGGTACTTGTCGTTGACGATCAGCTATTAAGCTTAATTGTATTAAAAAAAATATTATCAGAGCATTTTAGTGTAACAACAACGAGCTGTGGTGAGGATGCGATTGAAATTTGTAAACATAATCCGCCAGATATAATACTACTCGATATTAATATGGAAGGAATGAGTGGTATTGAAACATGTCTAAAATTAAAAAATATATCTGAAACACAAGATATCCCCGTTATTTTTGTCACCTCATCTGAAAATCAAGAAGAAGAGTGCTGGGAAGCAGGGGCTGTAGATTTTATAAAGAAACCAACTAACTCGGAAACTTTATATAGAAGAGTGCGCGCCCATATTACGATGAAACTGCAACATGACTTACTCAATCAAAAAGTATTTCTAGATGATTTAACAAAGGTATTCAATCGTCGTTATTTTGATGCGCATTTTTCTAAAATGGAACGAAGCGCCTTACGAGAAAAAGTCGACTATGCACTATTACTCATCGATATAGACTACTTTAAGCAATACAACGATCTTTATGGTCATGTGCAAGGCGATACGGTTTTAAACCTTGTTGCACAAACTATTACTAATAGTTTGCAAAGGCCAACCGATTTTGTTGCGCGTTACGGCGGCGAAGAGTTTGTAGTTGTTCTACCGCATACAAGCACTGAAGGTGCGATTTGTGTTGCTGATAAAATTAAACAAAATGTGGTCGATTTAGGAATATTACACAGATATTCAGAATATGACTTTGTGACTATTAGTATTGGCGGTGCAACCCTACAACCGTACGTAAATAACAAAAACACCTTGCAGATCGCAGATGAAAAAATGTATGAGTCCAAAATGCAAGGTCGTAACCAAGTGTGTTTTTAAGTTTAGCTAGCTAATAAATCACTTTGCCACTTAAAAACACCTTGTAGGTGATAAATATTAAATAAGATTATTTATTACACGCTATGACATTTTTTGTACTTTTTATTGCTACCACATGGGCAGTCATCATTTCTGCCCACTTTAATATCTTCAACAGGATATATAGTGCCATCTAAATAACGCCATTGAGTGTTTTCTTTAATAAACTGCGATTTTTCGTGAAGCTCACAAAATAAGTTTTGATAAAAATATTGGGCTTTAAATTCTACAGTGCCGGTATCTCCATCATGGCTTGACCCAATTACATCAAGATTTATAAATCGACAGCTGTTAGCAAAATCATTGATTTCTTTAACCGGATTTTCAGCTTGTTTTTCTTTTGCGTAGGTTTGATAAACATATTCTGCATTTTTAATAACATAAGCACTGAATCGTGAGCGCATAAGTTGTTCAGGAGAATCAGCTTGCTTAACAGATAAGTGAAGCGGCTCGCAGCAATCGGCATAATTGTGCCCACTGCTGCAAAAACATAATGTGGTATTGAGTGAAGTCATAATAATAATACAAAGTCTAAAACATTAGTTTAACAAGCTTATTGGGCGAGTGATATCTCTGTTGTTTGAGACTTTTTAGTAAAACAGTATAGTTTTGTATTCGTTTTACTTAAATCGAACGATAGATTCGTAAGTAGTTGGTTATTAACTATATCGGTCCAGGTAATTACCGCTGCAAAGTTTCCGTTATGTAATGCAGAATTTAATACATACTCTAAATTTACTAGGTGCTTCTGTCTAATAACAAGTAATTTACTTGTATCAATAGAGCATGAGTCAAGTAAAGCTTTGCTAGGTACGTGATCTGGAGCAATTAGTAACGTCCATGCATTAGAGCTATTGTATTGGTGTAATACTTTTAAAAGCTCAAAGGTCGCTGAAATTTCATCTTCAATTTGAATCAAATTCACGCAATCGCTTTGCTCATCTTGTTGGTAACTTTTAACTGTTCTTACGGTAATAGGCTGTAACATAATTTCACTCACTGGGTTTTTATACAGTATTCATATACAGTAGTTTATACAGTGCTTTCGTGCAAGCCTTTTATGCTATTTATTTGTACAGTTATTCAGCTTTTGATCATTGTTTTTATTTTTTTAATTTATAATTCTTTATTAATCAGGTTGTTATAGGGTCGTTTTTGAGAAGGTATTCTAAAAATAAATTTTTGAGCAGTGTCTTCATTTTGGGGTTTTATACTGTATAGGATTATCTTTGTAACCATATACAGTATTTTTTACACTGCATACAGTACTTATGCTATAGCTAGCTTATGTGTTTTCACTCGTGCGAGGGATCATATGAGAAAACTGGAGTTGGTGGATTTGTTCGTACAAACTTGCCGCATAACATTGAGCATCTTTAAATCGCTTAGTTTCGATATGTTTGCGTATATCTGTAACCGCTGCAGTGGCAGGGGCGTACCCTTGGCTACTTGCTAAGCTTAACCAAGCTACAGCATGAAATACACTTTGTGGCACGCCTTCACCTTTCACAAAGAATAAACCTAAATAAAACTGTGCTCTATGGTTTCCCGCCATTGCAGCAAGTCGCATCCATTTTGCAGCCAATGGAGCTTGATTATTTTTTAAATAATATAGGGCTTTATTTAACGTACTTTGCTCATCTTTTTTATTATCAACGGGCACAGAGGTATTTTCGGGTTGAGTAACAAAACCTAAAATATTATCTAGCTGTTGCTCTAAGTCTTGCTCACAAGGTGTTGTTTTAAGCATATTGGTTCATTTATTATTTTAACTACTCTAACAGTTTAGTATATAGCAAGGTAAAATGTCCTGTAAAAGATAATTTTTATGTTAAAATCTCGCCACTTTTTACTATCACAAGTTTATTATGTTCGAAGCCTTATTTAAACTGAGCGAAAATAATTCAACAGTTAAACGCGAATGCGTTGCTGGCCTAACTACCTTTATAACTATGGTATACATTGTATTTGTAAACCCGGCTATGCTCGCAGAGGCTGGGATGGATCAAGGGGCTGCATTTGTAGCGACATGTATAGCAGCTGCGATAGGCTGTTTTATAATGGGTTTATGGGCTAACTATCCATTAGCATTAGCGCCTGGTATGGGACTAAATGCCTTTTTTACGTATGGTGTCGTATTAGGAATGGGTTATACCTGGCAAGCCGCGTTAGGGGCTGTATTTATGTCGGGTTGTATATTTTTGTTTTTAAGCTTATTTAAAGTCAGAGAGTGGATTATTAATGCCATACCTCTGGTGCTCAAGCGAGCAATCGCAACGGGTATAGGTGCTTTTTTAGCATTAATTGCCCTTAAAAATGCAGGCATTATTGTCTCAAGCCCGGCAACATTAGTACAGTTGGGCGACATTACTTCTCCAGGACCGTTATTGGCTATATTAAGCTTTTTTGTAATTGCAGCGCTTTTATACCGCGATTTTAAAAGTGGCGTGCTTATTAGTATTTTATTAGTGACTGGCATTGCTTTAAGTTTGGGGCTTGTTGAATATCACGGTGTTATGGCTATGCCACCATCAATAATGCCTACTTTTATGCAGCTAGATTTTGCAGCCGCTTTTGATATATCAATGATGAGTGTTATTTTTGCTTTCTTGTTTGTCGATCTTTTTGATACTTCGGGTACATTAGTTGCGGTAACTCAAAAAGCAGGTTTAGCTGATGAAAAAGGTAACATGCCTCGTTTAGGGCGCGCATTAAGTGCTGACAGCTCAGCAACAATTGCAGGTGCGATGCTAGGTACGTCTACGACTACATCGTATATAGAATCGGTTGCTGGTGTATCTGTTGGCGGACGTACTGGCTTAACAGCTGTAGTTGTAGGCATTTGCTTTTTACTAATGATGTTTTTTGCACCGCTTGCACAAATGGTACCGGCTTATGCTACGGCAGGCGCTATTTTATATGTAGCTGTTCTGATGCTGCAAAATTTAAAGTTTGTAAACTGGGATGATATGACCGATGCAATTCCTGTTACTGTGGTATTACTAATGACACCATTAACGTTTTCGATTGCGCACGGTATTGCACTTGGTTTTATATCTTATACGGCGGTTAAAGTCTTGTGCGGTAAGCAAGATCAAGTCAGTATTAGTGTTTGGATATTAACAGCCTTGTTTGTTTTCAAGTTTGCATTTTTGTCTTAATAGCTAACAAAATGTCCCGTCCTAAAATACGTTGACGGTTTTAATTGAAGGCCAGTAGCTTTTGCTCCTGGCTTTTTTTGTGCACTTGGTTTGGTGTTTTCATTCCTAAACTCAAATGCGGCCTCA
>NZ_JADYWR010000028.1:0-43888 GCF_015864705.1 Pseudoalteromonas sp. NGC95 | reverse complement strand
GCGTCGACAACTTGTAATTTAAAGCCTAATGAATAATCTCGTTGTGTTCGTTTGATCGGTGTATTATTTGACTTGGTCATAATAAATCCTAAATGTGTAAACACATTTCAGGACGAGACAAAAAATACAAAAAAGCCTGCACAAATTTTAATTTGTGCAGGCTTTTTTAATGCTTTTATAAAAGCACTACCATTTCTTTTTAGGAGCAAACAGTATATCTAAGTCGTCTTGCTCTTCTTCTGTTTTCTTTTTAAGTGCGCTTGCATTAGAAGCTCTCAGTTCAACACTAATTGCCTCTAAGTAACCCTCAACTTCTAGCCGTTTTGTTGTTACATATTCATCAGAGTAGGTAACTGCGCTGAGTGTTGCCTGCGCTTTTTCAAAGTACTGTCTTGCAGAGCCAACCATACTGGCTGAGCGGGCAGACAAGCCACGTTTTATTTGGCTTTCAATATTAATACGCAGTTGTAGTTTTTCGAGACGTTTATCTTCTAAAACAAAAACTTGGCTATCAATACGACCTTTGCTGTGTTCAGAGCGTAAAATTGAGCGTAATTTTTTAATGCCCTGAATTAGGCCTACAAGTTGTTTGTCATTACTCGGTAGCGTTAAAGCTTCACTGCTATTATCTTGAACTGGATTAGATAAGTGCGTTTTTGCTTCACTTAAGCGGCTTTTAAGTGCTTTAGATGTTTGCGAGTTAGTAACCATTGTATTTAAAGCTTCGTAGATACGGCGCTGTAATGTACGAATTAGATTTTCAGAAAGGGGGATGTTAGCACTATTCATTAGTGCCTCTTCTGTTTCTTCTATTATAGCTTTTTGTTTTGTAAGCTCTTTACGGCGTTCTGCCTCTTGTTTTTCTTTGTGTTGTTGTACAGCACTTACCCAAAGTGCAATCACAATCAATGCAACTATAAGCACTATTATAATAGAAACGATCATGGTGTAATTCTCGGATATATAACCTAATTATTTAATCTTACATTAAATATACGTTAACAGGGTAGCTTTGCGCCGATTAACTTAAAAAATATACCAAAAAATTGATAGGTTGAGCTCTTTATAAACTGCAGTAAGCCTAAGGGCTTATAAACTAAAGCTGAATAATCATCGCTACCTGAAGCATATTTATTATGCTAGCCTTGAGCTCTAATCAGATAATTGCACACCTAAAGACCTAAAGTGCTATTTTACGTAAATAACACTTGGTTTTAAGCGGTATTGCCTTTATAAATAATATGAATAATAACGTTAAAATTTGCAGCCATGAAATTACAACAACTCAGATACATCGTAGAAGTACAAAATCATAAATTAAATGTTTCAGCGACTGCTGAGAGTTTATTTACCTCGCAGCCAGGAATTTCTAAACAAGTACGCATGTTAGAAGATGAGTTGGGTGTGCAAATTTTTGGTCGCAGTGGTAAGCATTTAACGCATGTAACCGGTGCCGGCGAAGATATTATTAATATTTCTCGTGAAATACTCTCTAAAGTAGAAGGTATTAAAGCCGTTGCTAATGAGCATACGCTACCTGATCAAGGTAAGTTAAATATTGCTACAACACATACCCAAGCTCGTTATGCTTTGCCTAACGTAATTCAAGGGTTTATGAAAAAATACCCTGCGGTATCGCTTCATATGCACCAAGGTACTCCACAGCAAATATCGGATGCTGCAGCACGCGGTGATGCCGATTTTGCTATTGCAACAGAAGCACTGCATTTGTATTCAGATTTAGTTATGCTGCCTTGCTACCATTGGAATCGCAGTATTGTTGTCGCTAAAGACCATCCGTTGGCTAAAAAGGCAAATAGTTTAACCGTTGCTGATATTGCTCAATATCCACTTATTACATATGTATTTGGTTTTACGGGCCGCTCAGAGTTAGATAAAGCGTTTAGCGCACACGGGCTTGAACCACACATTGTATTTACCGCAACCGATGCTGATGTTATAAAAACATACGTACGACTGGGTTTAGGAGTTGGTGTTGTTGCTTCAATGGCGATAGATCAAGTAAGCGATACCGATTTAGTGTGTATTGATGCAAGCCACTTATTTGAAGCTAGTACGACCAAAATTGGTTTTAGAAAGGGCAGCTTTTTACGTACTTATATGTATGATTTTATCGAACGTTTTGCACCGCACTTAACTAAAGAGCGCGTGGAGCGAGCAAGCTTATTACGTAACCAAGATGACGTAGATAAGTTATTTGCAGATATAGAGTTACCCGTTAAATAATGTCACTACATTAAACGAATAATAAAAAAGCCGCCTATTTTAAAAATAGGCGGCTTTTTCTTTTTATAGCGAGCTGATTAACATTCGATAATATTAACAGCCAATCCACCGCGAGCGGTTTCTTTATATTTAGTTTTCATATCGTTACCAGTTTCAAGCATGGTTTTAATCACTTTATCAAGCGATACCTTTTGCTCGCCACTGCCACGTATAGCTAAACGTGAAGCGTTAATTGCTTTAATAGCGCCCATTGCATTACGTTCAATACACGGCACCTGTACTAAGCCACCAACAGGGTCGCACGTTAGGCCTAAATTATGTTCCATACCAATTTCTGCTGCGTTTTCTACTTGCACAACATTGCCACCAACAATTTCTGTTAATGCGCCTGCAGCCATAGAGCACGCAACGCCCACTTCACCTTGGCAACCTACTTCGGCACCCGATATAGAGGCATTCTTTTTATATAAAATACCAATAGCAGCAGCGGTTAATAAATAACGCGTGGCTATATCGCGGTCTACTTCTTTCACAAATGTGTGATAGTACATAAGCACAGCTGGTAAAATACCCGCAGCACCATTAGTTGGTGCGGTAACTACACGGCCACCTGCCGCATTTTCTTCGTTTACGGCAAGGGCAAATAAATCAACCCAGTCCATTGCACGAAGCGGGTCGTTACTGACCTCTATATTTAGTTTTAAGTATAAGCTGGGCGCACGGCGTTTTACTTTTAAGCCGCCAGGTAAAATACCTTCGGTGCGCATACCACGGTCAATACAAGCCATCATTACTTTCCAAATATGGAACAATGTGTCTTTTACTTCGTCTTCAGTACGCAGTGTTTTTTCGTTTTTCATCATCAAGGTAGAAACACTAAACCCAGACTCTTTACACATCTCTAGTAGTTCTTTTGCGCTACCAAATGGGAAAGGGGCTGGATTTTCTTCTCTAATATCGAGGGCCGCCTGTTTTTCGTTTTCAAACTCTTCGTCGGTAACAATGAAGCCACCGCCAATAGAGTAATATACTTTGCTGTAAACTTTTTCGCCGTTGTTTGAGGCGATAATTTCCATTGCATTAGAATGCTTAGGCAGTGTTTTACGACGATGAAAAACAATAGCACCTTGTTTTGGAAACTTAGCTTTGTGTGTTTTGTTTAGATAAATAACCTGATCTTTTTCGATGGTTGCTAAAATGTCGTCGACTAAATCGGCATCAATTGTTTCAGGATCGTAACCGGCTAAACCAAGAATTACGGCTTTACCCGAGCCATGGCCAACGCCTGTTTGACCAAGAGAGCCATAAAGCTCTACTTTAATATCGGTAACATTTGCTAATAATTGTTGTTCTTGTAGGTCATTAACAAATAAGCGTGATGCGCGCATTGGGCCAACGGTGTGTGATGACGAAGGGCCAATACCAATACTAAACATATCAAATGCACTGATCATAATGTGTGTCTCTACTTTGTTTTATCAGCACGAAGCTGCTCTTTGAACGGTCGAGCATGATAACGTGGAATTGTGATTGTGTAACTACTAATAACGAAGATTTAAACTGGTAAGGCGAGTTGTTTTGTAAAGTTTTTTATAATGCTTGCAGTCGCACCCCAAAGTAAACCATGCGGCGTTTTAAAACCTTGCAAAATAACCGTTTTCCCAAATCGTTGAAAAGGTAAGGGTTGCCAGTTAGCTTCGTTATTTAATTCAGTAACAGAGAGCAAAAAGCTCGCTTGTACTTCATTATAGTCATTTTCCCAGGTGGTGTTTTTTTTGAGTAAACCCACATAGGGGCTAATACTAAAACCCGTTAAGGTTGAATACTCAGGTAAGTGACCTAATACATTAACGTTGCTTTGGGCAATATTTAGCTCTTCTTTTAGTTCGCGAAGTGCTGTGGTGCGAAGGGTAATGTCGCTTACTTCAAACTTGCCTCCGGGCAAACAAATCTCCCCAGGGTGATGGTGTAAATAAGTAGGGCGTTTACACAGTAAAATATGTGCATGGTTATCTATATCAATAATTGGCAGCATAACAGCGCTAGCGCGTTTTTTACGTGTGTCTTTTAACTGATTTGGCGCAGTTGTAGGGCTTAACAGAAACCGCGCCATAATGTGTTCACTATTCAAAACGACCTACTGTTTTAATAAAGGGAGGATTTTATTTACTTTATCGTAAGTTTCTTGATATTCCAATTCGACTTTAGAATCAGCGACTATTCCGCCACCTGCCCAGCAGTAAATTTGCGCTTTGTGGCACACCAAGGTGCGAATAGTGATACTCGTATCCATATTTCCACATGCACTTAAATAACCAATTGAACCACAATAAATGCTGCGGCGATGCGGTTCTAATTCTTCAATTATTTCCATCGCTCTAATTTTGGGCGCACCGGTGATTGAGCCACCCGGGAAAGCCGCTTTTAGCTGATCGACCGCTGTTTTACCTTCATCAAGTTCTGAGGTTACCGTGCTTACTAAATGATGCACTGCCGGAAAGCTTTCAATAGCAAAAAGGGAAGGGACGTGAACGCTGCCAGGTTTTGCCACTTTGCCTAAGTCGTTACGCAGTAAATCAACAATCATTACATTTTCAGCGCGATCTTTAGCTGATGCTGCGAGTATTTTCGCTTGTTGTTGATCCTCTAGTGCATCTGCTTTTCTCGGCAGTGTGCCTTTAATAGGTTTGGTTTCTACAACGTTATTATTTACAGATATAAAGCGCTCAGGGGAAATTGATAAAATAGCCCCTTGAGGGTGATTTATAAAGCTTGAAAACGGCGCTTTATTTGCCTCACGCAGTTTAATATAAGCTGCCCAAGGGGAGCCTTCAAACTGAGCGTTAAAGCGCTGCGCTAAATTAATTTGGTAACAATCGCCACTTTTTAAATACTCCTCAATTTGAGCAAATTTTGTAGCGTATTCTTTTTTACTCATATTTGATTGCCAGTCGCTGTTTAGGGCAAAGGACTGCGTATTAACTTGGGAGTTAACGTGTGTATTTAAATATTGCTGATAAAGCGCTAATCGATCGGTGTTTGGCTGCGATACATAAAACCAGCTTTGTTGCTGCTTG
This sequence comes from Pseudoalteromonas sp. NGC95, assembly GCF_015864705.1. NCBI lineage: Bacteria > Pseudomonadati > Pseudomonadota > Gammaproteobacteria > Alteromonadales > Pseudoalteromonadaceae > Pseudoalteromonas > Pseudoalteromonas sp. NGC95. Next base: position 38,564 of record NZ_JADYWR010000028.1, on the reverse strand, counting down.
TCGTAAATAAGGGCATCTAAGTAAAGGCCAATAGCCATTTGGGGAAGATTAATATCTTCGATAGCACGAGTGGGGATGTTTTCAATTGTACGGCCTAGGTCGTAGCCAAAGTAGCCAAGCCAGCCGCCGTTAAAGGGTAAATCGTAACCGGCTTTTGTTTTATCAAGATGCGAAAGCTCATTGTTCATAATTTCAAAGCAGTTATCACTACTTTCTATATTATTTAAAAAGCTTTTATTATTTTTTACTTCAAGGGTACTTTGCGGCTCAATGGCAATAATATCAAAACGGCTGTTTATATGATTACTATTTGCAGAATCTAATAGAATTGCGTAATGCAAATGTGAAAAATGCGCAAAAACGTCAATGCAGTTTTGTGTTATGCCTAATTTAATACAATTTTTTTTATTGTTTAGCATTTACTGCCCCTTTAAGAACTGGCTCGAAACGGGCTGGGAGGGTATCATAAGTCAAATTTTTTGGCAGCAATAAGCTGTAAAAAACAGTGCAAACCACCGTCACCGGTTTGATTTAGATTACGCGACAACGCGTAACGGTAACTTAAGGAACCACTATGAGTACAATTTGTCAGCAAGACTTTATTGATAGCATTGAAGATGCATTGCAATATATTTCGTTCTATCACCCACTTGATTTTGTTCAAGCTCTCGAAAAAGCTTACAACAAAGAACAAAGTAAAGCGGCTAAAGACGCCATTGCACAAATTTTAATTAACTCACGCATGTCGGCTGAAGGCAAGCGTCCACTTTGCCAAGATACCGGTATTATTACCTGTTTTGTTAAAGTAGGTATGGATGTTAAGTGGGATAAAACAGATTTAACCGTTCAACAAATGGTTGATGAAGGTACTCGTCGTGCATATTTGAATCCAGATAACCCTTTACGTGCATCTATTGTTGCAGACCCTGCTGGCACGCGTAAAAACACGAAAGATAATACGCCTTCGGTTGTGCATATTGATTTAGTAGCGGGCGGTAAAGTAGAAGTAATGGTTGCGGCTAAAGGCGGCGGCTCTGAAAACAAAAGTAAAATGGTTATGTTAAACCCGTCAGATGATGTTGCTGAATGGGTAGAAAAAACACTACCAACAATGGGTGCTGGTTGGTGTCCGCCAGGCATGCTAGGAATAGGTATTGGTGGTACGGCTGAAAAAGCGGCAGTAATGGCTAAAGAGTCGTTAATGGACCCGGTTGATATCCATGAACTAATGGAACGCGGCGCAGAAACGACTGAAGAAAAACTGCGTTTAGAAATTTTTGACCGTGCTAATAAATTAGGTATTGGCGCACAAGGCTTAGGCGGTTTAACAACGGTTGTTGATGTTAAAATTAAAACAGCACCAACGCATGCGGCTTCAAAACCTGTAGTAATGATCCCTAACTGTGCGGCAACTCGCCATGTACATTTTACACTTGACGGTTCTGGCCCTGCTAATTTAAAAGCACCTAAGCTAGAAGATTGGCCACAAGTAACATTTGAAGTGGGCGAAGGCACACGTCGCGTTGACTTAAATACACTGACTAAAAAAGATGTTCAAGAATGGAAAATGGGTGAAACTGTTTTACTTTCGGGCACTATTTTAACAGGTCGTGATGCAGCGCATAAACGCCTGCAAGATATGATCAACTCAGGTGAAGGTTTACCAAAAGGCGTAGACTTTGATAATAAATTTATTTATTACGTTGGTCCTGTGGATGCGGTACGTGATGAAGCAGTAGGTCCTGCTGGCCCTACAACAGCCACTCGCATGGATAAATTTACCGATATGATGCTAGAAAAAACAGGCATTGTAGGCATGATTGGTAAAGCTGAACGTGGCCCTGCAACGGTTGAGTCGATTAAAGAGCATAAATCTGTTTATTTAATGGCAGTAGGTGGCGCAGCTTACTTAGTATCTAAAGCGATTAAAAAAGCACGCGTAGTTGCTTTTGAAGATTTAGGTATGGAAGCTATTTACGAATTTGAAGTAGAAGATATGCCAGTGACCGTTGCAGTAGACAGTGAAGGTGCTAATGCGCACACACAAGGCCCTGCAATCTGGAAAGCTAAAATAGAAGAGCTTGATAGCAAGCTAAAATAACGTACGTTATGTTTTTAAAAAGCGAGCCTAGTGCTCGCTTTTTTGTTTTTTAAATAGAGTCATTACCAAGTTTACAGCTCTGACCAGTTTGCGAAAAAGCTCACTTTTTACTGGAAACCTATAGGCAGCAGTACGTGACGGGCAAGCAGCACTTGTATATTAAACTTTACACGCAATAGCTTTGTTACGTTCACGTAAACGTAAGTTGGTGTGGTTGTTCTATTTATAGTTTTTAAAACTTACAAATGACAATTTTGTGAATTTTTTATCTATACAATAGTTTTAATCCGGTTATTTAATTTAAGCTTGATGTTTTCATTGGTTTTATCTTCTGCGAGTATAGCGAACTCGAATATGAAGTGATAAAGTCTCGGCAATTTCCAGCGCGCATACCCTCTCACGGGTTAACTATTTCGGAGTATTTTAAGTGGCTGTGTTTAATCGAGTTGAATTTGATAACCATGAACAAGTGGTTTTTTGTTCTGATGAAGAGTCGGGTTTAAAAGCAATTATTGCTGTACATAATACCAACCTAGGTCCTGCTGTTGGCGGATGTAGAATGTGGGATTATGCGAACGACGAAGACGCTGTTTACGACGTGCTACGTTTATCAAAGGGCATGACTTATAAAAATGCAGTTGCGCGCTTACCATTTGGTGGCGGTAAATCTGTAATTATAGGTAATGCGAAAGAAATTAAATCTGAGCAATTATTCCGTGCATTTGGCCGCCAATTAGAGCGATTAAATGGCAGTTATTACTCAGCAGAAGATGTAAACATCACATGTGCTGATGTAGCTATTATGAATAAAGAAACTAATTACGTACTGGGCCTTGAAGGTAAAAGTGGTAACCCATCGCCATTTACAGCATACGGTACGTTTTTAGGAATTAAAGCAGCGCTACAGCATCAACGTGGTCATCAAAATTTTGCAGGTGTGAAAGTGGCTGTTCAAGGTTTAGGTGCTGTTGCATATGGTTTATGTAAGCATTTAGCCGATGCGGGCGCTGAGTTGTTTGTAACTGACATTAACCAAGTTGCAATTGATCGCGTAGTTAATGATTTTGGCGCGACTGCGGTTGGCATTGATGAAATTTACGACTTAGATGTTGATGTTTATGCACCGTGTGCATTAGGTGCAACTATTAACGATTTAACGATACCGCGTTTAAAAGCGACTATTATTGCAGGCTGTGCTAATAATCAGTTAGCAGAGTCTCGCCACGGTGAAGTTATTCGTGAAAAAGGCATTTTATATGCACCAGATTATGTAATTAACGCCGGTGGTATTATTAATGTTTATTACGAAACAGCGCCAGAAGGTTACAGTTCAGCAGCGTCTAATAAACATGTTGAAGGTATTTTTAATACGTTAGCTGAAATCTTTGCACGTAGCGAAAAAGAGCAAAAATCAACGCATTTAATTGCTGACGAATTAGCGCAAGAGATCATTAAAAACGGTCTGTGATCTAAGTTCTAATTTATATAAAGGTGTGCAATTGCACACCTTTTGTTTATCTGTAAGTTAATGCAATTATTACTGAACAGCGGTACACTTTATTTTTAATTTTGTGCGGCAAATTATGACTCCCTCAACTTCTCTCATGCAGCCTATCGATTTAGATAATTGGCCTAGAAAGCAACACTTTGAATTATTTAAACACTTTTCTCAGCCTTACTTTAATGTGTGTGTGCGTTTAGATGCTCAAGCACTTTACGACTATTGCAAAACCAATCAATTTTCTTTTTTTCAAGCGTATGTATATTGCACCTTAAAAGCGTGCCATGAGTACGATTCAATAATGCTACGTATAATAGATAATCAACCATGGTTACTTAATAGTGTTCGCGCAAGTGTGGTTGAGTTGTCTGAAAACGATACGTTTGTTTTTAGTTATTTTAATAGCGCAAGCGATTTTAAAGAGTTTGCAAATCATGCAAGTGACGTAAGCAAAAAAGCGAAATTACAGCCGTTATTTTCTAATGCATTTGCTCAAACAGAAGGGCAGGCAGATTTAATTCATATATCTGTTTTGCCGTGGCTGAATTTTAGTGCGTTTTCGCATGCATTTAGTGAAGGGCAGAGTTTAGGCATTCCTAAATTTGTATTTGGTCAGTTTGATAAACACACAGGCACAATGCCTTTAGCTATCGATGTACACCATTCATTAATGGATGGTTTGCACGTAGCGAAATTTATAAACACATTGCAGGGTACATTTGATACCTTTTGCAAAAATTAACTTTAAACACATCAGTAACGGCAGTGCAAAGCAGTAAACAATTTATAAGTAATCTATAAGCAATGCGAAGTGAATTACTTTATATTCAAATACATAACCTTGTATGCTTGAAAAGCACGTGTGCTGGACATATTTATATACCATACCTTAGCTCAGGAAATCCCCATGATAAATGGACTGTTAATTGTTGTTTTAATTCTTTTTGTGGTGATTTTCTGGCGTTGGCCATCAATTCAAAACCGATTATGGCGCAGTAAATATAAAGACTTTGCTTTAAATTCGCAGCAAAAAGATATTTTACTGCGTTGCATGCCCATCTATAAAAAAATGACCGACGCCGACAGAGAAAAATTAGAGCGACATATTACGTGGTTTTTAAACGAAAAACGCTTTGTCGGTTGTGATGGCTTAAGGCTAACGTCTGCAATGAAGTTAATTGTTGCCGCCGATGCGTGTGTATTAGTACTTAATAAACCGTGGCCGTTATATAGAAATGTAAAAGAAATTTTATTATATCCAAGTGCTTATTATGCTCCGCAATCAACTCGCGATAGTGCAGGACTTGTGAGTTACCATAATACGGTAAGACTAGGCGAGTCATGGCCTGGCGGCACGCTCGTTTTAAGCTGGCATGATGTACTTGAGGGTAATCGTTTACCAAGCGATGGACATAACTTGGTATTTCATGAGTTTGCGCATCAACTCGATCAAGAAACAGGTAAAACAACGGGCACACCCATTTTAAAAAGCTCAGCAGATTACAAAGAGTGGGGCCGAGTATTTAGCCGTGCTTTCACCCAGTTAAAAAGCCATGTTGCCTATAGCATGCCGCATGTTATTCACAGCTATGGTGCGACTAACGAAGCTGAGTTTTTTGCTGTACTCACCGAAACCTTCCTCGAAAAACCCGCAGAGCTTCGCCGATACGATCCTGAAATTTACAGTATGCTAGTTAATTACTATCAATTTGACCCTATTGTTTGGCATTAAACCTACATAAACCGCGCTTTATCATATAACGCTGGCAAGTTGCGTTTGTTTTTGTTGCAATCATGTGAAATAGTTTTTACTGCAACAATAACAAGCGAGAAACGCATGAAAAAAATGCTTCATACAGTATTGGCGCTGTCGGTGTCATTAGCGATAGGGCAGGTAAATGCCGCTGAAAAAGACGAACAAAAATGGCAAGTAGATTCACCTAAGGGGCAATTTGTTGACGCTGCAATTAGCGTTGAGCAGGGCACATGGATGAATATAGATATTAGCCCTGATGGTAAAACCGTGGTGTTTGACTTACTTGGCGATATTTACACTATGCCAATGAGTGGTGGTACAGCTACAAAGCTCACCTCTGATATTGCATGGCAAATGCAACCACGCTTTAGTCCTAACGGCAAAAGTATTGCGTTTACCTCCGACCAAGGTGGTGGCGATAACATTTGGATAATGGACTTAAATGGTGAAAATCAACACGCTGTTACCGATGAAACCTTTAGATTACTAAATAGTCCTGCATGGAGTCCTGATGGCGACTACTTAGTTGCGCGTAAACACTTTACAGCTAGCCGCTCATTGGGAGCAGGTGAAGTGTGGTTGTATCACAAAGCGGGTGGTAAGGGCGTACAGCTTACAAAACGCGAGAACGATCAAAAAGATTTAGGTGAGCCAATGTTTTCACCTGATGGTCGTTATGTATACTTTTCGCATGATGCAACACCCGGTAAAACCTTTCATTATTCAAAGGATTCTGTAGCGGGCATTTATAAAATTAAGCGCTACGACCGTGAAACGGGTGAAATTGAAACCATAATCGATACGATGGGCGGTGCTATTAGGCCTACACCATCATCAGATGGTAAAAAACTTGCTTATATAAAGCGTGATGACTTTCAAACTAGCTTGTATTTATATGACTTAACTAGCGGTGAGCACACTAAGCTTTACGATAAGCTTGAGCGAGATATGCAAGAAACATGGGCTATTCATGGTGTATACCCAACTATTGCATGGACACCCGATAACGAAGAGTTAGTATTTTGGGCTGGTGGTACAATTCACAAGCTAGATGTTGCAGACAAATCCGTTAAAACCATTCCTTTTAAAGTGCAAACTACTAAAAAAATTCAAAAAGCGGTGCGCTTTACACAAAACTTAGATACTGATGAGTTTGATGTAAAAATGCTGCGTAATGTGCAAGTAAGCCCAGATGGCGAAACGGCAATTTTTGAAGCGCTTGGGCATATTTATAAACGCGATTTAGAGTCGGGTAAAATTAAGCGTTTAACAAAGCAAACTGACCATTACGAATTATTTCCACAGTACTCTCGCGATGGTAAAAAAATAGTTTACACCACATGGGATGACAACAAACAAGGGTCTGTAAGGGTTGCGTCTGTGCGCAGTGGTCGTGGCGATACAATAATTAAAGAGCCTGGCAAGTACGTAGAGCCTACGTTTAGTCCAGATGGGAAAACGGTTGTTTATCGAAAAGCCACGGGGGGCAGTATTTTAAACCCTAAGTGGTCACTTAATCCGGGGGTTTATAGCGTAAGCGCAAAAGGCGGTAAAAGTGAGCTTATTTCAAAAAGTGGTTATCAACCACAATTTGGAGATGCAAACGATCGCGTTTTTATAATGAGTCCTTGGCCAAAACCAACGCTAAGTGTAGTTGAGCTTGAAAGTAAAAAAGTTCGTAAACTGTACGAGTCAGAACATGCGACAGAATTTAGAGTATCACCAGATGGGCAATACCTCGCTTTTGCTGAGCGATTTAAAGTATTTGTAACGCCGTTTGTTCAAAGTGGTAAAACAATTAATATTGGGCCTAAAGACAGTCAATTTCCAATAGAGCAGTTATCAGTGCGTGCTGGTGAAAACATTAGCTGGAGTGCTAAGAGCAACAAACTTTACTGGACATTAGGGCCTGAGCTTTATCATGCAAGCCTTGAAGGGATGTTTGCCATTAACAAAGCTGAAGATGCCGACTTTAAAGTGAAAAGTGGCGATAATATCGGTTTCATTAAAAAAATGGCAGAGCCTAAAGGTATGATTGCGCTCACTGGTGCAAAAATTATAACTATGGACGGCGAAAAGGTTATTGAAAATGGTGTAATTATCACTGATGGTAAGCATATTAAAGCAATTGGTACAGCCAGCGATATAAGCATTCCTAAAGGTGCTGAGGTTATTGATGTAACAGGTAAAACTATTATGCCTGGTATTGTTGATGCTCATGCACATGGCTCGCAAGCAAGTGACGAAATTATACCTGAGCAAAACTGGAAAAACTTTGCAGGTTTAGCGTTAGGTGTTACTACAATTCACGATCCATCAAACGATACCTCTGAAATATTTACCGCAAGCGAAATGCAAAAGGCAGGCATGATTGTTGGCCCGCGTATTTTCTCAACCGGTACTATTTTATATGGCGCAAATATGCCAGGTTATACTTCGCATATTGACTCGTTAGACGATGCTAAATTTCATTTAGAGCGCCTTAAAAAAGTAGGTGCATTTAGTGTTAAGTCGTATAACCAGCCACGCCGAGAGCAGCGCCAACAAGTTATTGAAGCAGGTCGTGAACTTGAAATGATGGTAGTACCAGAAGGCGGCTCATTATTACAACATAACTTAAGTATGATTGTAGATGGACACACAGGTATCGAGCATTCAATCCCTGTAGAGAACATATACGACGATATAAAGCAGTTATGGTCGCAAAGTGATGTTGGCTATACACCAACACTTGTAGTGGCTTATGGTGGCATTTGGGGTGAAAATTACTGGTACGATAAAACTGATGTGTGGAATCATCCACGTTTAAGTAAATTTGTGCCTAAAAATCAATTATTACCACGCTCTATGCGCCGCATTAAAGCGCCCGATCATCACTATAATCACTTTAATAACGCACGCGTTGCTGCTGAGCTGCAAGACCTAGGAGTATTGGTTAACTTAGGTGCTCACGGTCAGCGTGAAGGCTTAGGTGCGCACTGGGAGATGTGGATGTTTGCACAAGGCGGAATGACACCGCTTGAGGCTATACGTGCATCAACACTCGATCCGGCTAAGTATTTAGGGCTCGATAAAAACGTAGGCTCCCTTGAAGTGGGCAAACTGGCAGATTTAATGGTTATAGATGGCGATCCGCTTAAAAATATTCGAGATTCGGATAAAGTAGATTACACCATGATCAATGGTCGCTTATTCAATGCCGAAACAATGAATGAAGTAGGTAAAAAAGAGCGCGAACCACTTTACTTCGAAAAGTTATAATTTATTTTGATCTTTTGAAAGCGGCTACATAGCCGCTTTTTTAGTCTTACTCAACTTATAAGGCTCTATTTTTTTGATTAAATGGTGCAATTAAGGTTGGAAGACGATAATTAATATAATTTTTAGATATTTTTTTTAGCAAATAACGCACATAAAAAAACCGCTTAACGCGGTTTCTTTTAAAAATCATAAATGTTGATTAAACAACACCGCGCGGTAAGCGACAGTCATGATCTTTACGAGCTAAAATTACAATCCAAAGTTCTTCCGCTGTGTAACCTTCTTCGTTTTCGGTAACAACAGTGAATGGCGCTTTTTTCTGTGCTTTAACAGGCGCAGCTGCTTTTGGTTTTTTCGTTTTAGTTGTTTTACCAGAGTTTAACTTTTTAGTAAGCTCTGCTACGTCAGCTAGGCGTAAATTTTTACCGCCATCAATGCTGTACCAACCAGGTTTAGTTGTGATTTCAGGTTTTTTACCATTGGCAGTTTCGTACGCTGCTTCAAAGGCAGATAACACTTCTGTTTTGTCTAGTTTGCTCATCAGAGACCCTATACGTTGTGAACACAGATAAAGAAGAGGTATTTATACCTATTTTAAAACAGTTTTTCAATTTTTTGCGATTTTCCTTCCATTTTAGGGCTATAAACGCCAAAATTTGCACAAAATTCAGTGCTAAGTAAGGTAAGTTATATGCAACGTAGAGAATTTAACCAACTCCTAAATGACATTTTAAAACCTCAATTAATTAAAGATTTTTGCCCAAATGGCTTACAAGTTGAAGGTAAAAACGAAATTAAAAAAATTGTGACGGGTGTAACCGCAAGTCAAGCTTTAATAGATGCTGCCATTGAGCAACAAGCAGATGCTATTTTAGTTCACCATGGTTTTTTTTGGAAAGGGGAATCCCAACCAATAACGGGAATGAAAAAGCGTCGTATAGGTGCGTTATTAGCACACGATATTAATTTATTTGGCTATCACTTACCACTCGATATTCATCCAGCAGTTGGCAATAACGCGCAACTTGCAAAGTTATTAGATATTGAAATTGAAACAGGGCTAGAACCAACTTCAAATAGCGTAGCAATGAAAGGGCGTTTAAAAACACCATTAAGTGGTGAAGATTTTGCAGATAAAATTGCAAAAGTGCTAAATCGAACCCCACTCACAAGTTTAGTACGTTCAACAAAAATTGAAACCATTGCACTGTGCACCGGTGGTGGGCAAGGGTATATTGATTTAGCTGCAGAGCAAGGCATTGATGCTTATTTAACGGGTGAGGCATCGGAGCAAACAATTCATAGTTCTCGTGAGCAAAACATTGATTTTTTTGCTGCAGGGCATCATGCAACAGAGCGCTATGGTGTAAAAGCTCTGGGTGAGTTACTTGCTCAAGAGCATGGTTTTGATGTGACATTTATAGACATAGATAACCCAGTTTAACTAGGCTATCTATTAGTTAACCTGAACGCTACTTGAGATAGATTTATTATCTAGAGTTCATATATGGTCTCCTCCAGTATTGCAAGGTGTCATTCAACGATAGCAGGGACAGGTTTGCTGTCATATATACGGTCTTTTAGTGAAGATTATTACTTCTGACCTTGATGTAATCCGCGCATATTGTCCTGATCAGGTTATCGGTATTTACTACCACTGAACTCTATAGGTTTTCAATATGCAGGTTTGACCTGTTATGTCATCGTTTTAGCCACTTACGCAATTCTTTGAAGAGTATTTATACGGGTGAGTAACTCTCACCTGAAGCGCTAATAGCCCAAGCCATTCTCGCCATCTTGTTGGCATAAGCTACACATGCTCGATTATGCCCTCGAGTTTGAACCAGTCGGTTTATCCATTGACTTAATTTATCATTCTTCGTTTTTGCTCTTGAGACAACAGCTTTTGCTCCTTGGATCAACAGGCACCTTAAGTAGCTATTTCCTCGCTTACTTATCCCAAGTAAAGTATCTCTCCCGCCACTACTGTGTTGACGCGGAACGATACCTAAAGACGCTGAAACATCGCGGCCTCTTTTATAGTTGCTGCCATTTCCAACTTCATTGAAATAGGCGCTTGATACCATAGGACCAAATCCAGGTATTGTTTGGATCCGTTGGCAAATATCATTATTTTTTGCTGTTTCAACTATTAATGTACTGTAAGTTTCAATGCAGCTGTCTAAGTTACTCAATTGTGTTTCTAACTGCTTTAGTACCGCTTTAAATGCGCCTGATAATCCGGTATTTTCATCTTCTAAAATTAGGGGGATACTTTTGCGTATTGTGTTTACACCCTGATTTAAAATAATTCCGTATTCAGCAGTTAAGCCTCGGATTTGATTGCATAGTGCCGTTCTTTGTCTGACCGCTAATTCTCTCGCTTTGTGCTGTGCTTGGTTATCTTGTTGCTCAACTGATTTTATACAGACACTCTTAATATGATGTTGTTTTGAAGCAACGCTAATTGCTATAGCATCGTTATAATCATTTTTATTGCCAACTAAGAAGGCTTTTACATGCTGAGGTGGAATAAGCTTTATCTGATGACCACATTTTCTGATTTCTCGAGCCCAAAAATGAGAAGTTGCACAGGCCTCTAAAGCAACTAAACACGTAGTGTGTTGTTGGAAAAAAGATAACACTTGCGCACGCTTTAACATTTTCTTTTTAACTAAGCGCCCTTGTTCATTGCAGCACACCACATGGAAAAATCTTTTTGCTATGTCTAAACCAATTGTTGTAATCTTCATTTTGGTCTTCTCCCTTTGATTATTGTAACCACTTTAATCATGGCACATAGATGCCGTATAGGGAGGAGACCATTACATCAGGTTAGTTAGACGAAATGAGTTACAGCGCCTCTGGATCTATCCAGCGGCGCAAACTTATCCATGTGTTTCCTACTACTTCGTGACTGTATTGCGTAACCACAAGTAAAGCATGAGCATTGGGAATAAACTGTTTGCTCCATGGAAGTGCAGCAAAATTATGATAATCAGTGGCTGCGGTTATGACTTCAATACCTTGAGCATTAAATAAGTCTTTTGCGCGTGGCATGTGCAGTACAGATGTTACTAGTGCAACTTTAAAGTCGACTAATTTTGATGCCAGTAACTTAGCTTCTTCACCTGTATCCATTGCTTTTGGGTTTTGGGATATACGACTCTTATTAACGCCTAAACTAATTGCCGTTTGATACATAAGCCCGCTATTAGTGATATTTTGATAACCCCCGCCTGACACTATAAGCTTTGCATTAGGGTAGTGCTTTGCTAGCTTTACACCTTCTACTAAGCGCGTTAGCGCACAATTGCCTAATTGATTATTAGCACTGAGTGCAGGGTTTGGGTTTATATCGCAACCTAGTACAACTATTTTGTCTATTTTTGGATGCTTTAGGGTATTAAATGCAAGCGACGCAGGTTCATTATTTTGGATAATTAAATTGGCGATAAAGGGTGTGCTCAATGCAAGTAATACAATTAAGCTTAAAGTAGATAAGAAGAGAGCTGATTTGCGGCCTTTAAATGCGAGTAGGAGCATCAGGCACGCAAATAAACCAAATAGAGGCAGTGGCATAAGTAAGCCACCAATCATTTTTTTAATAACAAACATAAGAGTTAAACGCTGTAGGGTTAATTACAGCGATATTACTCATTATATTGATGATTATCGACCGTTATTTAGCTTACACGTATTTAAAAAGTGACGATAAACAGGGTTATCTTTCATGTCTTTTTTCATCGCTAAATACATAGGACGAGTAAGGCCAAGAGCGCCCAAAGGAATTGATTTAATTAGGCCTTGGCTTTCATAAGGTGTAACTAGCCAATCAGGTAAAGCGGCAACGCCCATGCCGGCACTTACTAGTTGAAAAATAAGTAATCCTTGGTCAACCGTTTTTAACGTACCGTCAAAACGTGCATTTTGAATGAAATGCTTAAATATATCTTGGCGTTCACGCGGGATAGGGTATGAAATAATAGTTTCGTTTTTTAAATCAAGCGCTGTTACATACGCTTTTTTAGCAAGTTCATGATCCGGTGCCACAATAAGCTTCAATTTAAAATCAAATAAGTGCGCGTACTCTAATGTGTCGGGTTCACGTATGTCAGATGTTAAAACTAAATCGAGCTCATCGCTTAGTAAGTCAGGAATAGCGTCGTAACTAAAGCCGCGCTCGTAATCAATTTTTATATCAGGCCAAAAGTTATTAAATTCTTTAATAGTAGGCAATAACCAATGAAAACATGCATGGCATTCCACACTTAAACGCAGTTGAGAAATAGGCTGATTTAAGCTTTCTTTCAAACGGCATTTAGTCGCTTCCATTTTTGGTAATATTTCGTGAGCTAACTCAAGTAATAGCATTCCCTGAGGGGTAAAGCGGACTGGTTGAGTTTTACGCTCAAATAATTGGCAATCTAATTTATTCTCTAAATCTTTGATTTGATGAGATAAAGCAGACTGTGTCAAAAATAACTCTCGTGCTGTATTAACCAAAGATCCTGTTTCTTTTAGGGTTGCTATGGTTTTTAAATGTTTAATACCAATCATCTTTAAAAATTCTCATGGGAAAAGTGAGTTCAGCTCAGATTAACCACATACTACGCCTATATAAAAAACGTTTCAACGTCTAGATGGCTAAAAGTTTGCGATTTATTGTGGTTTATTGCAGTTTGTTGCTATGAATCGCGAAAATATTAAAATTAGTAACGATAAAAGTCATTCAAAAACTGGTTTGATGAGTTTTAGATGAGTTTGCTTCATGTTGTATTTTAAGTATATCGATTGCGGTGTGCTTCACCTCAGTGTGAATTTTGACTATATAAATAACTGTGTGGGGTGGGGAATGGTTACTTTAGGTTGTGGTTTAAAAACTAAAGTCATTTTGCTTTTTAGCTTTAGTTTAATGGATGAGTATATACGTAATACCTAAGCCAGCGACCAACTCGCTGGCTCTTTTTATAAAGGCTTATTAATAAGTAATATGGCTTCTTTGGCTGCGACCGGTTTTGACTTTAAAAAACCTTGGCCATAGTCGCACGCGGTCGATTGTAAAATGGCTAATTGTTCAAGTGTTTCTATCCCTTCAGCAACAACTTCAAGTTTTAATGATTGCGCAAGTGATAAAATGGCTTCAACAAGTGGGTTGGTGGAATCTTGTAGGTGGTCAATAAAACTTTTATCTATTTTTAAAATATGAATAGGCAGTTGGTGCAAGTAGCCCAGTGCTGAATAACCCGTTCCAAAATCGTCAAGGCACAATTTTACTTTTAAAGGTGAAAGACCTTCTATTATTTGAGTGGCGAGTTCTAGATTTTCTATTAAGCCTGATTCGGTAATTTCTAAACATAAAGAACCCAGAGGTAATTGGTATTTATTATAAATAGAATGTATTTGCGCTACAAAATCGAGGCTTGCAAAATGTCGTGACGATACATTAACCGTTACTTTCAAAAAGCGATGACCTTGCTGGTGCCAATTAGAAATCTGCTGAGCGGCTAAATCAAGTAAATGTAAATCAAGATTTATAATTTGCCCTGTAGTTTCAGCTATCGGTATAAAGTCATTAGGTGGTACAAATCCTTTTTTAGGATGATGCCAGCGCACAAGTGCTTCAAATCCGATAACTTCACTTGTGGTAATTGTAAAAATTGGCTGAAAATAGAGTTCAAATTCGTTGTGTTCTATACCGTGTTGCAAGTCGTTTTCGATATCGGCATGGGTTTTAAGTTTTTTACGCATCGTGTTATTAAAAAACTTAACTTGTCCACGCCCGGTGGATTTTGCTTCATACATAGCAGCATCAGCTTGTTGCAGTAATATATAAGCTTTATCGTTTATGTTGTCGGTATAGGCAATACCAATACTAGTAGAAGCTTGAAGTAAGTGGCTATCTACATTTAGAGGTTTTGATAATGCGCTTTTAATTCTGTTTAAAGCTTCATTAACTTGGTTTTTATGTGTGATATTTTCCATGAAAATAGCAAACTCATCACCGCCTAAACGAGCAAATGTATCCGTGCTTCGTACTGTACTTTTAATTAAGTCGCATATTTTTATAAGAAAATGGTCTCCGACCTCATGCCCCAGCGAATCATTAATACTTTTAAAACGATCAAAATCTAGATACAGCAGGGCATGGCTAGTACTTTTTTTAGCACGCGTTAAACGTAAAATAGCATGCTTTATTCTCTCAATGAGTAATGAGCGGTTAGCAAGGCCGGTAAGCTCGTCATGCAATGCTTTATGCTCGAGCTCTTGTCGGGCTAGTTGCCTATCAATTGCCATACTTATTTGGCGACTTACGTAAGTTAGAAGAGCGCTGTCGTGTTCGTTGTATTGCAGTGTTTTATCGTAGCTTTGTACAACAATAACACCGCTTATACGATCACTTGTTTTAAATGGAACACCCAACCAAGACTCTGATTGTCGACCTACCATTTTAAAATCACCGTTATCAATATGACTTTGAAAGGCATCTTTATTGAGTAATAAGGTTTGCTCTGTTTGCAGTAGGTAATATGAAGCAGTGTCTTTTAGCTGTTCTTTAGATATTTTTTGATGTGTTTTAGTGTTTATGCCTTCTTCGACTATATAAACAAGGTCAAGTATATCTACTTTTTTGTCATATAAAGCGATAAAAAAGTTATCAGCACGAAGTAAGTTATTAATAATTGAATGCAAGGCTTCAAAGAAGGTATCTAAGTCGTTAGCTTTGTAGGTTAGGTTAGCTATTTGTAATAAGCTATTTTCTAATTTTTGTGCGTTGTTAAGTTGCTCAACTGTTTTTTGTAAGTTATTTACCGTATTTACCTGGTTAATTTTAGCACTGAGTAAGTGGGCAACTGTTGTAAGAATTTCAAGGTGTGCGTTTGTAAAGTAGCCTTTAATAGGGTGCTCACAATCAATAACACCTAAAACTTGTTCTTTATATATAAGAGGGACGCATAGTTCTGATTGGGCAGGGCGCTCATCTGCGATATAACGGCTATCTTTTGTTACATCATCGATAACTACGGCTTTACCAGTAGTTGCAACAGCCCCAGTAATTCCTTCACTAAAACGTATTACTTTACGTTCGGCTTGATATTTATCACGGGCGTGAGCAATACCCATCGATGCAACTTGATTTAATGTATAAGCATTGTTATCGGCAAGGTAAATAACGCAATCAACAAATCCTAAACGGTTAACAACGTGCGTTGTAACATACTCAAATAGCTCGTCTAGTGTGTCTAGTTGCAATAAGCTTGATGAAAATTGATTAATAATACTCAGTTGATCAGTTTTTATCTCAAGTGCTCTTGAGGCATTATTTTTGTAAGACATAGGCAATTTATATTATTCTTTTTATTTTTAAATACGTAGCTAAGTTAACCTAATCTTGGATTTTGTACAAAATAAAGCGATGAGTGGTTTTAATTGGCTGTAAATTATTATGACGAATGACTTTAATTAATTGTAAGTAATAACAATGGCTAATCCCAATTGAATTGGAGTATTAAGCTTTAATCACACAACTCGGTAATGTCATCAACATATGCATTATTTTTAATAAAATCTTTACTCGAAAACATCATATGCCTATGATCGGATAAATTCAGCCTTGGAACAAAGTAATGACAAGCAATAATACAAACTCTGTAACAACCCTTACTATCACTCGCCCAGATGACTGGCATGTACATTTACGTGATGGCGACCAGCTAAAGGATACTGTACGAGACATTAGCAGATACATGGGTCGCGCTATTATTATGCCAAACCTTGTTCCGCCGGCAACATGTACTGATACCGCTCTTTCTTATCGAGAACGTATTATGGCAGCAGGCCCACAAGGTGCCTTTGAGCCATTAATGGTACTTTACCTTACTGATAAAACGACACCAGATGAAATAAAGAAAGCAAAAGCAACGGGTAAAATAGTAGCTGCAAAGCTGTATCCTGCTGGCGCTACAACCAATTCTGATTCGGGTGTTACATCAGTCAAAAATATTTACCCGGTTTTAAAAGCAATGCAAGAAGTAGGTATGTTGCTGTTAGTACACGGAGAAGTTACTGATTCATCAATTGATATTTTTGACCGTGAAAAAGTATTTTTAGAGACGATTTTAGGGGATGTGGTAAGTGACTTTCCTGAACTTAAAATTGTACTAGAGCATATTACAACTAAAGATGCAGTAGAGTTTGTAGTTAATGCACCTAGCAATGTAGCAGCAACAATTACAGCTCATCATTTGCTTTATAATCGTAATCATATGTTAGCGGGTGGAATTCGCCCACATTATTACTGTTTGCCAATCCTCAAACGTAACATTCACCAGCAAGCATTAATGGCCGCAGCTATAAGTGGAAATAAAAAGTTTTTCTTAGGAACTGATTCTGCACCACATTATAAAGATAAAAAAGAAGCTGCTTGCGGTTGTGCTGGTGCATATACGGCTCATGCCGCTATTGAGCTATACGCTGAAGCATTCGAAGACGCAGGAGCTTTGGACATGCTTGAAGGATTTGCAAGCCACTTTGGTCCTGACTTTTATGAGTTGCCGCGTAATGCCGATACAATAACATTACAAAGAAAACCATGGGACGTACCTGCAAGTTATACCCTAGGCGACTCTGAAGTTGTGCCTATAAAAGCAGAAGATACTATTGATTGGTCTGTTACATAGTTAATATTTTATATTTAAACCAAAAGCCGCTTAATTTTTAAAGCGGCTTTTTTGTTTGTATTTTTGATGTTATTGAAGCGTTGTTTGACAGTATTGCTGTTGTAGAGGGCTTTTATACGCGTTTATAGCAATATATATTACAATAATACTTTATAGTTTTTGCTTGGAAATTAGTCAGTTAAAGGCGATTTGAAACAAATTTATATTTTTAATAAATAATTCCCAATTAATAGAGCGAAAAAAAATATAATGTGTTAATCTTACCTTGCTTTGAGTTTTTATGTATTGAATTTACGGATATTGTGCTGCGTTTAAGGTTACCGGTTAGGTTATTACTTGTTCCTGTACTGTACCTCCATATTTTTGAGCATTGACTCAGGGAGGATATTGCCATAATAATATGGCTGAATTTTAATTATTGACTTACAGGAAAATTTAGTATGTCGGTTACTGGTAAAGTAAAGTTTTTCAACGAAGCTAAAGGCTTTGGTTTCATTGAACAAGAAAATGGTCCTGACGTGTTTGTACATTTCAGCGCAATCACTGGTTCTGGTTTTCGCACTCTTAGCGAAGGTCAAGCAGTGACATTCAGCATCAAACAAGGTCAAAAAGGCCCTGAAGCTGAGAACGTAGAAGCAGCATAATTTATTATGTGAACTCTAGTTCATCTTGGTGAAGCAGGTCTCTGTTTCACCATAATTCCTCTCTATGTACATAATTAATAAAATCCTTCTTTTTAAATCCTTGAACACAAATTTCATATATTCTTAAATCCTCTATTTTAATACAAACCCAAAATTCAATTATCTGAATAACTTATACAATCGAACCACTTTCTATCGCATTTAAAACATCCCTTACAATTTATCCGACTGATCTGATACTTATATACATAAAAATGATGCCAAATAACAATCTGTGTAAATTTTAGTGTAAGTCTTGCTAGTGCAATCAGGTTGAAGTTTTGTACTTTAACTATAAATGGGCAAGGGAACCTCTATAGGCCTCTGATAGCTTATTACGGAAGCGTTAGGCATCATTTATAGTCCATTATTATTAAAGTTGAGCAGCTTTTTGTGATTAACTTTGTTACTAAATAAATTTAACTGTCAAATAGTATTAATGAGCACTCTAAAGCGGTAAATGTAACTCGTCTAATTATCGAAAGCTATTTGGCTATTTCAGGCCTTGCTAAAAGAAACTTATTATTACTATTTATGGGAAACACGTTTTATAAATGGCTTTAGGCATTGCGTGCATAAAGCAAGGTGGGCGGTATTGTAGATTATCCAGTGTTGTTTTTTTGTGCGACAAATGGTTTGTTTTTTCAGATGAAGTGTTATTGGGGAGATAAAATGTGCTGAAATCGTTTAAAAAATAACTTTTGTTATATCTATCTATATTTTTTTTTGTTTTTTTTCAGTGCGAATTCAGCTTTGGCTAAATGTTGCAATAATGTTGTTTTATGTCAGTACAATGCGAATAAATACACCCCTCAAAAGGCTTTAATCGAAATATTAAGCAAAAGCTTAGTTGCAATAATGTTAACAGTTATGTGCTAGTACTTTTGTTTAAGCATTAACTTAGCTATTTATTTGCAGAGATTAGTAAACATCAAGTTGACAGCGCTAATTGCATTTAGCATTATTGGAAGGTTGATATCTATTAAAAGATATCAGGGTTGTTCTCTTCGGAGGATAATTAAATTATAAAAGTAACATTACTTAATTGGTTGGGAACTATGTCTGTTAAAATCAGAAAGAGTCTTGTAGCAACTGCGTTGGTTGGCGCATTTGCATTTGCAAGCAGCAATGTGATTGCAGATCCTTTGAATGACGTGCAAAAAGCAGGTCAACAAATTCAAAAGGCTGCGGTTAAGTCTCAAACTAAAATTGACAATGTATATGGTCAAACTCAGGAGCTAATCGCTGAGTACCGTAGCGTTGTTGATGAGACTGAACTTATGAAAGTGTATAACGATCACGTGTCGCGCTTGGTTGATAGCCAAAACGCGTCTATTGAATCGTTTGATCGTCAAATCGCTACGATTGATAACACGAAACAAAACGTTGTGCCTTTGATGTATCGCATGATCGATACGCTTGAGCAATTCATCAAAGCGGACGTTCCATTTAATCTAGAGACGCGTTTAGGACGTGTTGAAAGACTACGTGAAATCATGGTTTCTGCGTCTGTAACGACGTCTGAAAAATTCCGTCAAGTACTTGAAGCTTACACTATTGAAACAGCATACAGCTCACTTGTATCTGCTTCACAAGGTACACTAGAAGTTGATGGCAAAAGTATTAACGTTGATATCGGTCAGTTAGGTCGTATTACTTACGTTGCTCAGTCTTTTGACTTGAAACATGCTTGGGTGTGGGATAACAACACTAAACAGTGGAAAAAATTAGGTGAAGAATACCTAAAACCTGTTAAAGAAGTTATTCGTATGGCGCGTAAGCAAGCGACATTAGAACTTGTTAAACTACCTATCTTTGGCGCGGAGTAATCAATAATGAAGAAACTATTTAAAGGTTTTGCTGTTGCCGCAGTACTAACTGTTTCTGCAGGTACCGCGTTAAATGCACATGCAAATACTGGAGCTCTAGATAAAATACTTGAGCAAGTAAAGCAAGAGCGTATCTCTGAAGGTAAAATCGATAAGAAACGTGAACAAGAGTTCTTATCAGATCGTGCTGACAAGCAATCTTTACTTAATAAAGCTAAAAGCCAACTTGCTTCTGAGAAGTCTCGTGGTGAAAGCTTAACTAAGCAATATGCACAAAATGAAAACACGTTAGCTGAAAAAGAAGCAGCCCTTCAAAGTGCTCAAGGTACTTTGGGTGAGATGTTTGGTGTTGTACGTCGTGCAGCTCAAGACGCTATCGGTTCTATCGAAGCATCACTAGTTAGTGCTGAGAAACCTGGCCGTGCTGAAATCTTACGTTCATTAGCTGCTGCTAAAGAACTTCCTACAGTTCGCGAACTTGAAGAACTTTGGATTTCACTTCAAACAGAAATGACTGAATCAGCTAAAGTTTCAACTTTTGAAACTGAAGTTGCTGGTCTTGACGGTAACCCGTCAATGAAGAAAGTAACGCGTATCGGTAACTTTAACTTAGTTACAGACGATGGTTACTTAATTTATTCACCAGAAACTAAGTCTATTCAGCCTCTAGGTAAACAGCCTGATAGCTATATTTTAGACGGTATCACTGATCTTGAAAATACATCACCAGATAACTACGCTGGTGTTTATATCGATCCGACTCGTGGTGCTATCTTACGTATCAACACTCAAAAAGCGACACTTATGGAATACTTCCATCAAGGTGGCGTAGTTGGTTATATCATTACAGCTTTACTAGCTTTAGGTATGCTAATTACTCTAATTCGCTTTGTTGACCTTACACTTACTACTAGTAAGATTAAGAGCCAGCTTAAAAATGTTGCTACACCGAATACAAATAACCCACTGGGTCGTATTCTTAAAGTGTACCATGACAACAAGAACCAAGATGTTGAAAACCTTGAGCTTAAACTTGATGAAGCGATTCTACGTGAAACGCCACGCATCGAAGCTGGTATCAACATAATTAAGATTCTTGCTGCAATCGCACCGTTACTAGGTCTACTAGGTACAGTAATCGGTATGATCTTAACGTTCCAAACAATCACATTGTTCGGTACGGGTGATCCGAAGATCATGGCAGGTAACATCTCTCTAGCACTTGTAACTACAGCGCTAGGTCTAATTGCTGCATTACCACTAATTCTACTTCATGCTCTTGTAGCTGGTCGTAGTAAGTCGGTATTACACATCCTTGATGAGCAAAGCGCGGGTATCGTTGCTACTCACGCGGAGAAGGAGAAAGCCTAATGCTAGTCCTGATGGAGATATGGGAATCTATCAGGGATTTTGTTGGCACAGGCGGCCAGGTTTTATACGTGGTCGCGATAGCACTCTTTCTGATGTGGGTTTTAATGATTGAGCGCTATTGGTTTCTACTTGCAGAGTTTCCTCGCACAGCGAAAGAAATTGTAGCAAAGTGGGATGCCCGCCAAGACACTACGTCTTGGTACGCACACAGAATCCGTGAAGCATGGATTTCTGAAGCGTCTGAAAAATTAGATCAGCGTATGTTGTTGATTAAGACATTAGTAGCTGTTTGTCCTTTAATAGGCTTACTTGGTACTGTTACTGGTATGATCTCGGTTTTTGAAACCATGGCCAACCAGGGTACGGGTAATGCACGCTTAATGGCATCAGGTATTTCAATGGCAACAATCCCAACAATGGCTGGAATGGTTGCGGCACTATCTGGAGTATTTTTTAGCTCACGTCTTGAGACAAAAGCTAAAATGGTGAAAGCCAAACTTATTGATAGTATGCCTCATCACTAGAGAGAGAATTAAATATGGCACGTAAACAACGTTTTCGTGAAGAAGAAGAAGCAGCGGTTGATATGACGCCAATGCTTGACATCGTATTTATCATGCTTATTTTCTTTATCGTAACTACATCGTTCGTTAAAGAGGCTGGTATCGAGGTCAATAAACCAAAAGCTGCCCAAGCTACTAAGCAAAAAAATGCTAACATTTTTATTGCTATTCGTAGTAACGGCGAAATCTGGGTTGATAAACAACAAATTGATGTTGAACGTATTTCAGCAAAAATCGAAAGTTTATTAGCAGAACAACCTACTGAAGTTGTGATTATACAAGCTGATAAAGAAGCTAAACACGGCACAGTGGTTAAAGTTATGGACCAGATTAAAGCGACGGGTGACAACCTTAGAATTTCAATAGCTGGAGATCAGTAATGATTCGTTTTCTGTTTTCACTGATTGCAGGTGGGGCAGTTACTTTCGGCTTGTTCTACTTCATGGCCTTCCTCATCTCTGGTGGGGCTGACCGTAATACGGAACAAAAAGAGCAGATCATAGTCGAAATAATGACGAATCCGCCTGAATCTAAGGTGCAGGAGAGGAAGCGTGTTCCGCCTCCTCCTCCACCACCGCCAAAGCAGCCGCCTAAACCGCAGCCGCCACAGCCGGAAAATAATAATCCAAACCCTGGTGCTATGTCATTTAATATGGGTAGCATTGATGTTGGTAGTTCAGCTGGTGGACTAAGTGGTCCTGGTGCATTTGGACGAGATGGTGATGCGACACCTATCGTTCGTATAGAACCAAAATATCCAACGCAAGCAGCACGTGATGGCAAAGAAGGTTGGGTACAACTTTCATTCACAATTGATGAGTTAGGTGGAGTAACTGACGTTGAAGTAATTGACGCAGATCCAAAACGTATCTTTGACCGTGAAGCTAAACGCGCACTGCGTAAGTGGAAGTACCGTCCTAAGATCATTGACGGAAAACCACAGAAACAACCAGGTTTACAAGTTCAATTAGACTTTAAACTTAACCAAGGCAACTAAGGAGGCGAGTAATGAGAAATTTTTCTAAAGTAACTGCTCTTGCAATTCTTATGTCTGTGTCGGGTGCTACTTTAAGTGCATCTGTTTTAGCAGCGCCGGATTACGCAAAGATTGAAGAGCGTAAAAAAGCAAAAACTAAAATCATGGGCGAGCGTACTGGTAAAAAAGTAATTAAAGCATTTGATTTGTACAACGAAGAAAAAGTTGATGAAGCAATTGTTTTGCTTAGAGAAATCGAGCCTTCGAATGACTTTGATAAAGCGACCGTAAATCGTTACCTAGGTAGCATGTACGCTCAAAAAGAAAAGTATGACGAAGCGATCAAGTACTCTAAGCAAGCCGTTGCACCTGATGTTTTAAACTTTGCTGATCAAGAACAAACTCTTAAGTTGTTAGGTGACTTATACGCTGGTACAGAAAAGTTCCAAGAAGCTAAAAAAGCATATGTAGCTTGGATGGACTTTACCGGTGAAGAGGACCCTACGGTTTATACACGTATTGCTCAAGCTAACTATCAGTTAGAGCAATTCCGTGATGTTTTTGAACCAGCAGATAAGGCAATTAAACTTCAAAAAGAACCTAATAAAGGTCCTTACCAATTAAAACTGGGTGCATACTTTGAACTTAAAGATTATGCAAACATGGTTAAGATTGGCGAAGAGATTGTTCGTGTATGGCCTGATGATAAAAAAGCTTGGGTTAGCTTAGGTAAATATTACCTACAAACCGAAGACTATCAAAAAGGTTTAGCAACGATGGAAGTTGCTTACAAGAACGGTTACTTTGAAAATGAAGTTGAGTATAAAGTCTTATCTAACTTTTACTCTCTAAACGAGATCCCTTTTAGAGCAGCTGTAACGCTAGAAAAGGCCGTTAAGAGTGAAAAAGTAAAACGTACAAAGCAGAATGTTAGCGCGATTGCTAGTAACTATCATCGCTCTAAGGATCTAGAAAAAGCTGCTAAGTACTATGAAGAAGCTGCTAAATTTGATGACGACGCTGAACTTTACCGTAAAGCTGGTTCATTACTTTTACAATCTGAGAAATTCAGTGCTGCTGTTGTTCGTTTGAACAAAGCATTAGAGCTTGGCTCTGACAAAAAAGGTACTATTTATTCAGATTTAGCTGAAGCGTATTACTATCAAGGTAAGTATAAGCAAGCATATGCTGCAATTACTAAAGCTATGGATGACCCTCGCACACGTAAGTTTGCAAAAGGTTGGTCTACATATATTAAAGATAAAGCCGCTCGCAACGGTGTTAAAATTTAATTTTAATTAGCTAAAGCAACTTATAAAAAGCCCCTCTGGGGCTTTTTTTATTGGAACTACTATGTATAAAAAGCTCTCTTTTTCATTACTACTGTGCTTATTTTTAGCTGCATGTTCAAAGCAGCCTCAACCTTATGAGTCATTTGAAGACGCACAAGTTGCTTTAAAAACTTTAAACATGGCACTTGTACAACCAGACGCTAAAAAAATCGATAGGATTACTAAAGAGCAATTGGTATTTTCTGATGCGTATTTAGTTAAACGTCATACTATTTATCAGAACCTAATGGGTATGGAGCTTAATCTCAATCAAATTGCACAAGTAAACTACTTGGTTATTGCAGAGCGCTTTCCTGAGCGCTATTTTAATTGGCCGGCTCAAGTAGACGTATTAAAAAACATGCTTGCTTTTGAGGGTTCAAAAAGTACGCCGGATAATATTATTACTTGGCTTAAGTTAACCCAAGATACGCTAGACAGTGCTAAACAAAGCAATTTAAAGCTGAATAAAATTGAGCTCACACTACTACAAAGCTATGTATTGAGTGCGATAGGTAGTAATGACGTTCAACCAGCGCTTAAGAGTCATATAAGAGCTTTTAGCGATTATTTAGCTAGTTACAAGCCTAGAGGTAGTGTTGGTCTGAGAGGCCTGCCAAATGGGTCACAGTGGTATCAGAGCAAACTAAATTACTTTAGTGGCGAAGTACATTCACCGCTAGAGTGGGTTACTATTTTAAATGAAAATATAAAAGTATTAGATCGTGTTGTATTCGACAGTAAATTGTCTATTTCTCATAAAAAATCGTTTTTAGTGCAGTATCTATCGGATGAAAAATTAATTGAAGGTCTTGATTGGCAGGCTGATTATCAAGACTTACCTGCAATGGCGAGCAATATGAACATGTCTGATAAAGATAAAACATTGATGCTTGCAATGATGGAATCAGATATTGGCATTCATTACCATGCGTGGACTTTGCCACAGGCGAAGGTAAACCTTATGAAACGCTTAGAAATCACCCAAGAAGAGGCTCAATATTTAGTTGAAGATATAATACTCTACCCAGGGCAATCATTTAGCTTTATACAACACATTATATAATGATTTGAAAGTGCGCTTATTGTGCGCACTTTGTACACCGTTGGGTTGCGGGGTCTAGTTCAAGTGATTTGGCTGGTATTTTTTCTTCACAGTCGCAGCAGTAGCCATATTGCCCAATTTCTATTTGGCTGACCGCCGCTTCTAATTTAGTCATGCGACTGATCAAAAACGCATACTCAGGACCTAGCTTCTCTGCTGCACAGTCTAACCATTCATTGTTTGCTGTATTATCTAAAATTTGTATTAAATGCTGATGTGTAGGGTAGGCTGATTTAGAAAGCATAGTTAATATATTTAATTTAATTTGTGCTATTTCATCGTTTAGTCTTTTTTGATGATGCATTATCAGTACAACCTTATTAAATTGGCTTCACGTTATACTGATATTATCTAGAGGCTTTAGGTTAGCCGTTATGATTTGAATCAAGTTGCGGTGCTTTGGCGTATTTATTTAATACGCTTGCCACATCTTCTTTACTTTTTAAACGCCTGATTTCATCAAATAAATCGATCGCTTGCGGGTATTGGCGTTTAAGGTAACCTAGCCATTGCTTTGTACGAGAAGCAAAATACTTTTCATCTTTTGCAGGGTCTTGATGAATAGCAGAGTGGATTAAGTGATAAATAATATGCTCCCATTGAAGGCCATCATATTGTTCATTATTTACATGAGCTTTAATTTTTTTTGCTAAATCAGGGTGCGAAAGGGCGCCACGACCAAGCATCAAATCAGTACATCCACTTCGTTTTTGGCAAAGCATTGCGTCCTCAACTTGCCAAATTTCACCATTGGCAACAACGGCAATATTTTTATCTTTTATTATTGGTGGAATTTTTTCCCAATAAGCTGGCGGGTTATAACCATCACGTTTGGTTCTGGCGTGTATAGCTACACTATTTGCGCCTGCGCTTACCACAGCATCAACAATTTCTTGGCTGTTACTGTCGTCATCAAAGCCTAAGCGAATTTTTGCACTTACTTCATGTTTATCATCTACAGCATCTCGGACTGCTTTAATAATCGTATACATGTGGTCAGGATCTTTAAGCAGTACAGCACCCCCTCGACTACGATTAACGGTTTTTGCTGGGCAACCAAAGTTAAGGTCGACCCCATGAGATCCTAAAGCAATTGCTCTTACTGCATTTTCGGCTAACGGATTTGCTTCTTGGCCGAGTAATTGAACACGCACAGGAGTACCTGCTCGCGTAAATCCATTATTATGTAGTTCAGGGCAAAATCGATGAAAAACTTTATCAGGTAAGCATGTTTCAACCACTCTTACAAACTCGGTAACGCACAAATCGAACCCACCAATGTCTGTGAGTAATTGGCGCATTTTAAAATCAACGACACCTTCCATAGGTGCTAAAACAAGTTTCATAAAGTGATTAATTTTGATAAAAAACTGGACGCATAGTTTACCTGTAAATCACACATTGATAAATCTGTAATTACCAACCATATTTAATGTAGAAACCGCAAAAGTAAATATTATGAAAATAAATGAAAGTTTTTATTCTCGTACAGGTCTACTTAAGCATACAAGCAATTTAAAATACATTTTTATTGCTGAGATTTACAATACTTGATTAAAGAGAGTCACAAAATGAATACAGTTAAAAAAAATACAATCGCGTTAACTTTAGGTGCAGTAGTTGTTGGCTCTGCAAGCTTTGTATCTGCAGATGTACAAGCCAACCCATTTGAGTTTCAACAATTAGTGACAGGTTACCAACTAGACGCTAAAGAAGGTAAGTGTGGTGAAGGTAAATGTGGCGGCGATGCTAAAGATGCAAAAGCTAAAACAGAAGGTAAGTGCGGCGAAGGTAAATGTGGCGGCGATGCAAAAGATGCAAAAGCTAAAACAGAAGGCAAGTGTGGTGAAGGTAAATGTGGCGGCGATGCAAAAGATGCAAAAGCTAAAACAGAAGGCAAGTGTGGTGAAGGTAAATGTGGCGGCGACGCAAAAGATGCAAAAGCTAAAACAGAAGGCAAGTGTGGTGAAGGTAAATGTGGCGGCGATGCAAAAGATGCAAAAGCTAAAACAGAAGGCAAATGTGGTGAAGGTAAATGCGGCGGCGATGCTAAAAAAACTAAAAAAGAAGGTAAGTGCGGCGAAGGTAAATGTGGCGGTCGTTAATATCTTATTCTAAATAAGTTATGCTAAAAGGGCCTTAAGGCCCTTTTTTGATAAGTTAGAGGTAGTTATGACACAAATCCAGAGTACAGATTTCGGGATGGTGGGCCTTGGCCTACGACGAGAAATGCTTGATGAACTGCTTGAACACGTACCTAATCAAGTAGATTTTTTGGAAGTTGCGCCAGAGAACTGGTTAAAACTAGGTGGACGCTTTAAAAAGCAATTTAGAACATTAACAGATGCAAATAATTTTGTGTGTCATGGATTATCACTGTCTATCGGTTCACCCGAACCACTGGATGTTGAATTTGTTAAATCTTTAAAAGTTTTTTTTGAAGAGCACAATATAAAAATTTTCAGTGAGCACTTAAGTTACTGCTCTGGTACAGGCCATATGTATGACTTAATGCCTATTCCGTTTACACAAGATGCAATAGCACATGTTGTCCCTCGTATTAAACAAGTACAAGACATACTTGAGCAGCAAATTGCGATAGAAAATGTTTCCTATTATGGCGCTCCTGGACAGCAATTATCAGAGCTCGAATTTACAAATACCATTTTAGAGCAGGCAGACTGCAAGCTTTTACTGGATGTGAATAACATTTATGTGAATTCGATTAATCATGGCTATAACGCACAATCGTTTTTAACTGGGCTGCCTTCTAATCGTATTGCCTATGGGCACGTTGCAGGCCATTATAATGAGGCTGATGACTTAATAGTTGATACACATGGTGCTGATGTCATTGATCCTGTGTGGGAGCTACTGGATAAAGCATATGAAGTGCATGGCGTATTTCCAACCTTGCTTGAGCGCGATTTTAATATCCCTACCATGAATATTTTAACCAAAGAGTTAGATATAATTCATGAGCTACAAGCTAAACACATTACTTCAACGGTTTCAAAACAACGAGCTTAATATAAGCCTTTATAAATATTAAAAGAGTGCCTGGTTATGAGCTTTATTGAAATACAAAACGAATTTATGGCGCATATTCGCGAGCCTAAAAAAAATAAAAAGCCCAGCGGTATCGAAGACAGGCGTATGGCCATTTATCGCGACCTATTTTTTAATAACATTGAAGGTTTTATATCATCAGGTTTTCCTGTATTAAAAACCTTATATACAGACAAGCAATGGCTGGTCCTTGTACGCCAATTTTTTAGCGAATATGATTGTCATTCGCCGTACTTTTTAGATATAGCAGGGGAGTTTATTAATTACTTATCAAGTGATTATAAAATGAAAAGATACGATCCCGTGTTTATGCTAGAACTTGCACATTATGAATGGGTAGAGCTAGATGTATCGATTGCACACGAAGATGAGCAAGAGCAAAAATTACAAACAACAGCGCTTACTAGTTCTGCTTTGTATTTATCGAAAACGGCAAGAAATTTAAGTTATCAATTTCCGGTTCAAAATATTAGCAATCGCTTTAAACCAAAAGAGCCATCACCTCAGCCTAATTATTTTGTTGTATATAGAGATGAAGATGATGACGTTCAATTTCTGGCTACGAATGCGATGACTGCTTTGTTACTATCAATTATTGAGGCAAGTGATGGAGCGACATTTGACGACGTTTGCCAACAGGTATTCGCTCATGCACCACAATTTAATGCAGAGCAAATTGCTCAAGGCGCATTGGTTACCCTTAATGCAATGGTTGAACGCGGTGTAATTGTGACAAAAAATCAAGATTAAGGTCTTTATTGATGATTTTACATCGTCTATTATGGCAGCCTTATTTGTCGTGCTTAATAAAAGGTTGTACCAATGTCAGATGATAAAGACTTTAAAGATCCGTTCAACGCTACTTATTTTCTTGCTTTCTTAGCTGTATTTGCAGGGATTGGTTGTTTAAATGCAATATTAGGCTGGATCACTAGCTTAACTTAAAATGCATAGCGTTTATTAAGGCTGTTGCTTACTTCAGCCTTGAACCACTTTATTTTAATTACCCCCCCATAGTTAATACTTCTTTTATAGTAACGCCAAACTCGCAATTAAAGGTTAGTTAAGGTTATAATCACCTGCTTTGTAATATAAACAATTGAGCAGTTAAAATTATGACTCAAGTAACACCAGCAATTATCAAAAACAGCATAACTACAATTGCTGATTATCCAAAGCCGGGCATCATGTTTCGCGATGTAACCACTTTAATGGCAAATCCAGAAGCCTTTAAAGCAACTATTGACGCGTTTATCGCAGAATATAAAGATCAGGGTTTTACTAAAATAATTGGCACAGAATCACGTGGCTTTATTTTTGGTGCGCCACTGTCTTACGCATTAGGCATTCCGTTTATTCCAGTTCGTAAACCAGGTAAGTTACCACGCGAAGTTATTCGTCAAGATTACTTACTTGAGTACGGTGAAGACACGCTAGAGCTGCATGTTGATGCAATTGTACCTGGCGATAAAGTATTATTAGTTGATGACTTATTAGCAACTGGCGGCACAATTGAAGCCACCGCTAAATTAGTTCATAAACTAGGTGGCAAAGCCACAGATGCTGCATTTGTTGTATCACTACCAGAACTTGGTGGCGAGCAGCGCATCAAAAAAATGGGTATTAAAATCCTAAAATTGGTTGAATTCGAAGGCGAGTAATCGATGAGTTATCAGGTTCTAGCGAGAAAATGGCGTCCTCAAACCTTTCATGAATTGGTTGGGCAGTCTCATGTTAAGCAAGCGCTTGTAAATGCGCTTACACAAAATAGACTGCATCACGCTTATTTATTCACTGGAACCCGCGGTGTAGGTAAAACCACTATTGCGCGTATTTTTGCTAAAAGCTTAAATTGCGACGAAGGTATATCTGCAAATCCGTGTGGCCAATGTAGCAGCTGTTTAGATATAGAAGCAGGGCGCTACATTGACTTACTCGAAATAGATGCGGCTTCTCGTACAAAAGTAGAAGACACCCGCGAAATACTCGATAACGTTCAATATGCACCAACACGTGGACGTTATAAAGTATACCTAATCGATGAAGTTCACATGCTTTCTAAGCACAGCTTTAATGCGCTTTTGAAAACGCTTGAAGAGCCACCAGAGCATGTGAAATTTTTATTGGCGACGACCGATCCTCAAAAACTACCAGTTACTATTTTATCTCGCTGTTTACAATTTAACTTAAATGCCTTGTCGCAAAGTGAAATTAAAACACAGCTTGAACACGTACTTACTCAAGAGCAGCTTAGCTTTGACACTGATGCACTTAGCATTATTTCAAAAGCCGCTGATGGCAGTATGCGTGATGCGCTTAGCTTAACTGACCAAGCTATTGCACAAACAAATGGTGATATTAATAATCAAGCAGTACAAACAATGCTTGGTTTAATGGATACTCATTATAGCCAAAGCTTGCTTGCAGCATTACTTGCACAAGATGGCGTTGCGCTAATGGATGAGATTGCACAGGTGGCAAGTCGTAATCCTAATTATGTTGCATTGCTTGATGATTTAATTGCACTTACGCATTTGACCCAACTAACCCAGTTAGTGCCAGAAGCGGCAGGGCTAGATGAAAAAAATGTAGATTATATTGCTCATGTTGCACAACATACGAGCCCACAACAAATTCAAATTTATTATCAGTTACTGTTAAATGGTAAAAAAGATTTACAATGGGCACCAGAGCCTCGTTTAGGTTTTGAAATGATAATGCTAAGATTATTAGCATTTAAGCCTACAGACGCTCAACAAACTGTACACACAGTAAACGAAGAGCCGGCTCCAAATAAACAAAGCCGCGCAAATGCACTGCGAGATATATTAAATAAAAATAAAACATCGCAAAACACTGTAGCTAGCCAAAGTAGTGCCCCTGTAAATAATACTAAGCCAGTTAGCAATATAGAGCAGCCTAAATCCCTTGAGATAGAGCCTTTACCAAATGTTGCTGCTCAGACATCGAATAATGATGTCGTACAAAGTAATAATGAGCCTGCCCAAGTTGCAGTAGAGCAACCGGTTCAACAAAGTGAAAACGCTTTTGAACAACAGGCTTCAGCTAATGAACAACCACAAACCAATGTTGTTTCGGATGCTCAAGCCCAGCGCCAAAGTGAAGATGAAGCTTACATGCAACATAGTGATGCTGAGCAAACGTTAGCTTCGCAGTTTGACGATATAATGAGTAGCGCTGTAGATCAGGGTTTTAAACCTGCACCTACTGCAAACTCAGAGTTTTCACCAGAGCCCTTAGCAAATCACAATGCAAGTACGCCAATAGCTGAACAAGAAGCGCAGGCGCAATCTGCCATTGCTCGTATTTTACGTGACAGAAACATATCGGGTGCGGGTAGGTTATCAGGCAAGAGTACAAGTACATCTGCAAATAATGTAGCAGTGCAGCCAAGCCAAGCGCCTGCTAAAAAGCCAGAACAGCATCCAAGAATGCCTAAAGCCCAAAGTGTTCATCAAGGTAGTGCAGATACAAGTGCAAGTGAGCTTAATAGCCCTTCAGGTAATGCGTCTGGCGATATCCCTCCTTGGGAAACTGATAGCGAAGGTGAGAGTGAAAAAAAGCATGAGCTCCCAGTAACAGGGGGCCAAACTCAGGCACATAATCACTCCAACATAAAGCCAACTAGTAAGATTGATTTTAAAGCAAAGCACCAAACAATTACTGAAAATCTTGCGCCAGAATTACTTGAGCAAATAAACCCTCAAAAAGCGCCTGAAATAGTGCCAGAGGAAGTAAGTATTCCTGCCCCTGATGATTTTCAAAGCCCAATTAGTGAAATTAGATTTGCACATCAACAAGATGAATGGGCTTATTTAATTAAACGTATGGGACTGGGTGGTCGTATGCGCCAATTTGCATTGCATTCAATATTTACCAAGCAAGGCAACAGTTTACATATAGACGTTGATGAATCACAAAAGCATTTAGATACACCGATGCTTCGCCAAAGATTAGATGCCGCATTGTCGAGTATTTACGAGCATAACGTGTCGTTAAGTATTAATTTTGCTAAGGGAGTTATTGACTCTCCTTATCTTATTCAGCAAAAAATTGATGCAGGTCGTCATCAACAAGCAATCGATGTGATCACATCTGATGAAAACATAGTACAATTTCAGCAAGTATTTAGCGCCGAAATTGACGAAAACAGTATTCAGGCATTGTAATTACTTACAATCGCCCTTATGTTCATGTTAATTAATGTATTAAAAGAAAGAGAGAAAGTTATGTTTAAAGGTGGAATGGGTAACATGATGAAGCAAGCGCAGCAAATGCAAGATCGCATGCAAAAAGCCCAAGACGAAATCGCAACATTAGAAGTTGTTGGCGAAGCCGGTGCCGGTTTAGTTAAAGTAACCATGCTTGGTAACCACAATGTACGTCGTGTTCAGCTTGATGAAAGCCTTATGGAAGACGACAAAGACATGATTGAAGACTTACTTGCAGCAGCATGTAACGATGCTGTACGCCGTGTTGCTGAAGAAACACAAGAGCGCATGGGTAAAGTAACTGGCGGCATGCAATTACCACCAGGTATGAAAATGCCGTTTTAAGTAAATAATGCAACTTTCAGATAGTTTAAATCAGCTTATAGAAGCACTGCGCTGTCAACCGGGCATAGGTCCAAAGTCAGCGCAACGTATTGCTTTTCACTTGCTTGAGCGCGACCGAAAGGGAGGCACTCAGCTGGGCAATGCATTGACTAAAGCAATGACAGCCATAGGGCATTGTCAGTCTTGTCGTACTTTTTGCGAACAAGCTCAGTGCGATATTTGTTTAAGTACAAAACGCCAAGACAGCGGCATATTATGTGTTGTTGAATCGCCTACTGATGTGCTTGCCATTGAGCAAACGGGTCAGTACTTAGGGCTATACTTTGTTTTAATGGGTCATTTATCGCCAATTGACGGTATCGGCCCTAAAGAAATTGGCTTAGACGTTTTAGAGCAAAAACTTGCTCAAGGCGGTATTAATGAGGTTATTTTAGCGACTAACCCTACCGTTGAAGGCGATACTACAGCTCATTATATTGCTCAGCTTTGTCATAAATATAAAGTAGGTGCTTCGCGTATCGCTCACGGTATTCCTGTGGGGGGCGAGCTTGATTTAGTAGATGGTAGAACGCTTATGCATGCTTTTAGCGGCAGGCGTTTAGTTACACAAGACTAACTCTAAGTCACTATTTGAAAAGATATTATAAAAGCCTACATGATTAAATTATGTAGGCTTTTTTGTTTTTAAGGTAAGCTTAGAAACAATCTAATACCAATCCGCAATAATACTTAATCATTTTGCGGGGCTAAACGTGTCGCTACCTGCGTTAAAAAATTCTCATTTAGAACAACTAAATAGCGAATTTTTTGCCTAGCTATCAACACGTTTTTCCGCCCTCAAAATAGATCATTTAATTAAACAAATTGGTATAATATATTTTTGGGCTATGTCTCTAATTAGTAAGGAATACAATGAAAGATAATCAACCCTACCAAGGTACATTACTGGGTAGTAAGCGTTTTTTACCGCTTTTTACTACGCAGTTTTTCTCAGCGATAAACGATAACGTGTATAAGCAATCAGTGCTTATTTTATTGATATTCCAGGCTGCAACGCTTGCTGATGGCGCACTTTATTCAAATATTGCTGCTGGGTTATTTATCCTACCTTTCTTTTTATTTTCAGGGATGGCGGGGCAGCTAGCTGAAAAAACAGAAAAATCCAAACTAATCAGAATCGTAAAGCTATGTGAAATCCCTATTATGGTTGTAGGGGCTGTCTCTATTTTAACGCAGTATGTTTGGCTGATGTTAGCCACCGTATTTTTAATGGGCGTACAAAGTACGTTTTTTGGTCCATTAAAATACTCTATTTTACCGCAGCACGTAGCCCCTAACGAATTAACAAAAGCGAATGGCTTGGTTGAATCAGGCACGTTTGTAGCAATATTAATTGGTACAATTTTTGGCACCTATTATATTACTCAATCAGTAGGGCCTACGCTTATAAGTATTACCGTGTTAGTACTGGCTGTTATGGGTTATGTGAGCAGTCGCTTTATACCCATTAGTGAGGCAAACGAGCCTAACTTAAAATTTACCTATAATATATTTTCATCCACGAAAAACGTATTTTCAGCACTTAATTCGCAAACAGAATCGGTTGGTAAATCAGTCCTCGGGATCAGTTGGTTTTGGTTAATTGGCGCAATTATTTTAACGTCCCTACCAAATTATGTAAAACACACAATGGGCGGCGATGAACTGGTTGTAACTAGCGCGCTTGTTGTGTTTTCACTAAGTATTGCTATTGGTTCGTTATTATGTGAAAAGCTTTCTCGCTCTCGAATAGAATTAGGAATTGTGCCTTTTGGCGCTATTTTAATTACCTTGTTTTTATACTTACTGAGCCAAGAGAGCGTTATTAGCTCTTATTTACCTCAAAACCTTGAATTATTGACGCTTGAGCAGTTATTAAAAACAGGCGACATGTTGTGGCATTTTGTATGGATGGCAGGCATTGGTATTGGCTCTGGTTTTTATACTGTACCGCTGTATGCGCTTATTCAACAGCGTACTGAAGAGTCGAGTCGCTCACGAGTTATAGCGGCTAACAATGTATTAAATGCACTGTTTATGGTGGGCAGTGCTGTTTTAAGTATTGTAACGCTGTCTGTTTTTCAGTGGAGTATTTCAGAGTTGCTACTGTTACTTGCTGGGCTAAACTTGCTTATATCTGTTTATATTTATACCAAAGTACCAGAGTTCTTTTTACGATTTATTATATATATTTTAGCTATTTGTATGTACAGAGTGCGTACAAAAGGTGAAAGTAATATTCCAGATGAAGGCGCTGCCGTTATAGTGTGTAATCACGTGAGCTTTGTCGATTGGATGTTTATTTTAGCAGCATCACCAAGGCCTATCCGATTTATGGTATTTGCCCCTATTTATTATTCGCCAGCCCTACATTGGTTATTTAAAATGGCCAAAGCTATTCCCATTAACAGTGAAAAAACCAATCCAGAAGCGTTTAAAAAAGCGTTTGACGAAGTGGCTGCTGCGCTTAATAAAGGCGAACTTGTTGGTATTTTCCCTGAAGGAAAACTAACCAGCGACGGCTCTATCGATATTTTTCGCCGTGGAATCGAGCGCATTATTGAGCGCTCACCTGTGCCTGTTATTCCTGTGCATTTAGGGGGCCTGTGGGGAAGTATGTTTAGCCGAAAAGCTAAGTGGCAACTACCACGATTAAAATGGTCTTTGGTGTCGGTTGCAGTAGGTACCCCGATTGCTGCTGACAAAGTAGTAGCAGACGATTTGCGTGAGCAAGTATTGGCTTTAAAAGCGCTTCATTCAAAAGATATTGATTAATTTAATGGCTAACTCAATATTGGATACACCAGTAGAGTCACAAATGATTGTTGATGACTTTGTAGCGCCTAAGTGCGACGGGTTTATTGAAATATTATATCAAGATGATGATATTTTACTGATCAATAAACCCAGTGGGTTATTAAGTTTGTCTGGTAAGAATCCGCTTAACTGGGACTCAGTGCATTACCGCTTAGTAAATGGTCAAAAGGGCTTAACAGCTGCATTTGCAGAAGCTAAGTTACCGCATCGGCTAGATTTGGGCACATCGGGCATTATGATTGTTGGATTAAACGCCAAAGCATCAAAGCATCTTAATAAGCAATTTCAGGCACGCACTATTCAAAAGCGTTATGTAGCCATGTTAGAGGGATGCTTGGCTGTTGATGAAGGGCAAATTACTGCGCCAATTGCAAAAGATAAACTGCTTTTTCCGCGTGTTAAAATTTGCCAATCGACGGGCAAAGTAGCGGTGAGTGAATACAGTGTGCTTGAGCGGCTTAAACAGCCGTGCAGAACCTTAGTGCAATTTACGCCCGTTACCGGACGTACCCATCAATTACGAATACACAGCCAGTTTATAGGGCATCCAATTTTAGGCTGTGATTTATATAAAAGTGCGCAAAGTGAGTACATGGCAGGGCGCTTACAATTACATGCCAGCGATTTATATTTTGAACATCCAACAACAGGTGAAATGATTCATATTAATTGTCCGCACCCATTTTAGATAAACGAGATATTCTATTTTTTCGTTTCACCTTTTTTTGATTTTTCCCTTGAAGTTCTAACACCTCACCCCATATTAAGTGCATAACGCAGACACTTTGCAAATTGGAGATATATAAATGACTGCAGCACAAAAAGAAACATTAGGCTTTCAAACAGAAGTAAAACAATTATTAAACTTAATGATTCATTCTCTTTATTCTAATAAAGAAATATTTTTACGCGAACTTGTGTCAAACGCATCAGATGCGGCAGACAAGTTACGCTTTTTAGCGCTATCTCAAGGCGACCTTTACCAAGGTGATGCCGATTTACGTGTTCGTATTAGTGCTGATAAAGAAGCAAATACAATTACCATTTCTGATAATGGTATTGGTATGACACGTGATGAAGTAATAAGCTCATTGGGTACTATTGCAAAGTCGGGTACTGCTGAGTTTTTCAAAAACTTAACGGGTGATCAAAGTAAAGATTCACAATTAATTGGTCAATTTGGTGTTGGTTTTTACTCAGCATTTATTGTTGCTGATTTAGTAACTGTTCGTACACGTAAAGCCGGTGAAACAACCGCTTACGAGTGGGAATCTCAAGGTGAAGGCGAATACACGCTTCAAGAAATTGAAAAAGAAGGCCGTGGTACCGACATTATTTTACATCTTCGTGATGAAGAAAAAGAATTTGCTGACGATTACCGCTTACGTGGCATTGTTACAAAATACTCAGACCATATTTCAACACCTGTACAAATGTTTAAAGCAGAAGTACCAGAGTCTGAAGGCGAAGACGGCGAAAAAATTCCAGCAGTATCAGGTGAGTGGGAAAGCATTAACCGTGCAACTGCATTGTGGACGCGTGATAAGTCAGAGCTTTCTGATGAAGAATACAAAGAGTTTTACAAGCACGTAAGCCACGACTGGGAAGATCCACTTAGCTGGGCACATAATAAGGTTGAAGGTAAAACTGAATACACTAGCCTTTTATACATCCCTAAAAAAGCACCTTTCGATTTATGGAACCGTGAACGTCAAAGTGGCTTAAAGCTTTACGTACAACGTGTATTTGTAATGGATGATGCTGAGCAGTTCATGCCAAGCTACCTTCGTTTTGTGAAAGGTTTACTAGATTCAAACGATTTACCTCTAAACGTATCTCGTGAAATTCTACAAGACAACAAAGTAACGCAAGCTATTCGTAAAGGGTGTACATCGCGCATTATTAAAATGCTTGAGCGTATGGCTAAAAACAAAGCTGACGATTACCAAGTATTTTGGAATGAGTTTGGCCAAGTAATGAAAGAAGGCCCAGCTGAAGATGCGGCAAATAAAGAAGCCGTATGTAAGCTACTACGTTTTTCGTCTACTCATACTGATTCAGAAACGCAAGATGTGTCGCTTGAGCAATATGTTGAGCGTATGAACGAAGGCCAAGACAAAATTTACTATGTAGTAGCTGATACATTTACTTCTGCGAAAAATTCTCCTCATTTAGAGATTTTCCGCAAAAAAGGGATTGAAGTATTGTTACTAAGTGACCGTGTTGACGAGTGGATGATGAGCCACTTAACTGAATTTGCTGATAAGCAACTACAGTCAATCACACGTGGTGATTTAGATTTAGGTAAGCTGGACGACGAAGAGACTAAAAAAGCGCAAGAAGAGTCTGAAAAAGAGATGGCTGGCCTTGTTGAGCGTATTAAAACAGCACTAGGTGATGACGTTAAAGAAGTGCGCTTTACGCACCGCCTAACAGATTCTCCAGCATGTGTTGTAAGCGACGACAACGACATGAGCTCACAAATGCAAAAGCTAATGGAATCTGTTGGTCAAGCAGCACCAGAAGCAAAACCTGTGTTTGAGCTAAACCCAGAGCATCAACTTGTTAAGCATTTGAATGACGAACAAGATGAAGATAAATTTTCACAGTGGTCACATGTTTTATTAGACCAAGCATTACTTGCAGAGCGCGGTACACTTAAAGATCCAACTGGGTTTGTTACTCGCCTAAACAAACTAATGCTTGAACTAAGCAAGTAGTCAGTTAACTATTTAGTTAATAAAAGTATAAATTATATACTTTAAATAAAAGGGAACGTATGTTCTAATGCCGTTCACTTAAGGTGAACGGCTTTTTTATTTCTAGCGTACCGCTGTGGTCTTGGGTTGACTGAACGAGGAAAACTTCGCCCCCTTCGTGGCTCTAGAATGAGGCTTTCTGCCA
>NZ_JADYWR010000027.1:0-51822 GCF_015864705.1 Pseudoalteromonas sp. NGC95 | reverse complement strand
TTTTAGCAGCTTCTTTAGCAAACGCTTCGAGTTCTTCTTTATTCATGTTCATCGCCTAATCCTTAAACTCTTGATAGAGTAAATTATGATAGGCAGTTACACAAAATTAGTTACACCCTCATTAAAACAGGAGTCGACATTACTAATACAACCCTGTTTAAAAGCTGTTTAAAAAGAGCTGTTAAGGCTTTTCACAAGTTTAGCAGCCCAAAGGGTAACTAAAACTTAAGAGACCGTATAACCTCATCAACAATCAGGCGTAGCTTTCTCTGTAATTCATAATAATCTACTTTATCTAGCTGATCCCAAGTGTCGAACTTACCTTCAATAAACAGCTTATAATACGTATTTTCAGTTATGCGTTCTGCTAGCAGTTTAGAATGATTGCTACGAAACTGTAATTTTTTGAGTTTAATGGAAATTAGAAATAGGACGTCTTGGAGGCTTAATATCAATTTTTCTAGTTCTTTATATTTATCTGTGAAAATATATCTGAATTTAGCTTCATGGAAAAAGGCTTTTTCTCTTTGAGCCATAAACTCCTGCCAGATTTCATGCAATTCTTTTTCTAATCTATTATTTTCAAACCTTATATCATCCTTATCTTCATCATCCAATTCATTAAAACCTCCCGTCAGCTCTCCATCTTTGTTCTTAAACCCTGTTGTTACTGAGTGGTAGTTTGAAGCAATCATAACAACGTTACTTGCTAAGTAATTCCTTAACTTCGGTAACGTCACTACTTGCATTCCAATTCGTTCATTCAAGCCTCTCTGCCTTAAGTACTCTTTCCTTGCATACATGAAAGCAGCAGTTGCTATTAAAAAGCTAGCAAAACTTCCGAAACTAGAAAACTTACCAGCTAACGATTCATCACAAAAAAAAGTAACAATTAGCCCCGTCAACATGAAAAGTCCTAGCAAAAAATACATAAGAACCTCCCAGTATGGAGAGACTACATCATCTAAATATTTATCTATTTTCCTGAACATTTTAGTTCGCATCCTTTGATTTTGATTGTTCTTCCTTCTTACTACTAATATTTACTTTTTTAATAAGCTCCATCATCAGTTCTTGTGTATTTAAAGGGAAACTGTCTTGTTGAGCTACATTTGTTTGCCTAGAAGCAAAAATCCGTTCAGCAATTGAAATTTTAATTCTATTTTGGTCTGCTTCTGGGAGTGATGCAATGTAAGGTGTAATTGCTTTTAAATCTAATGCTGTGTGATGGTAGTTATATTGTTGCTCGCGGTGCTTTGTTGATTCTCTAGACAAATAAGCAGCTGGGATTGATAGAATAAAAACTAACACAGTTCGAAAAATAGAACTTTCCCAGCTAAAACCAGAATGAGTTGAATCATAAAATGAATAGCAGACGATATATATAATAATCGCCATACAAGATATTGACCCAACTCTTAACCAATTAGCCGCTTTTTTCTCGTCTGCTGCACTATGGTCATAATCTTGTGCCATTACCCTATTAGCAGTCTGCCCTAGAACTTCATCCATTTGCTCTTTTTTCTCTTCCAACTCAGCTAAAGTGGTTTCGAATAGTTCTTCAATTACATTAGCCTTAGTCCGTAATACCTCAAGATTATTGTCTATTGCAATTTCAACCTCATTTGTTTTACTTTGGAATTTTTGAACCATTTTGTCTGTTTGCTGTTTATGATCACTAAATTGAGAATCTAATTCTTTACCTATAACTTTCAAGGACTCAGCGATAATTTTCTTTTGAACTTTAGAGTAGTCAAACGACCTAGCGTCCTCTAACTCAAGTGTTCCAACTTTAGTTGCATTAAAAGCTTGTATGAGTTGATTTACTTTTTTAGATACAGTTTGTATCAATAATGATACGTGATCATTAACTTCTGAGAGCTCCTGAGCTGTCTGTAAAAAATTATCAAAGTTAACATCTAAACTGTGTAGGTGATTTGAAATAGTAGCTAATAGTAACTCGGGCTTACTTATATAGCCCTGCATGCGATATGAACCCACTTCAAATTTACTTAAGAAATTATCGTCCGCAACATTTGCTAACTCGGAAAGTTCACCGGTAATATTCTGAAGATCATTATCAATAATAGTCAGTTGCTTAACTACACTGCTAATTTTAGAATATGAGTTTGTTTTATTTATATATTTTTTAATTTCGGTAAAGTCATTATTAATTGAATTTACTATTTCAAAGATTTCTTTCACTAGCATGAGTCCATTCCTGATTATTTTTATTGTAAATTTACATCTATTCTACATAACTTCTTATAGATTAAACTAAAAAGTCACTCAATACCTCAATCACTTCTTTCTCATCATCCTGAAGAGCCATAGGGGTCAAATCTTGACTTCATACATCATAATTAATTAGCTGTTTATATTCGCCGAAACTCAAATAAGTTACTGTGTTGGATGGCGCTTCGCTTATCCGACCTACGTTTTCAAATATATAATGCGGGGTTATTGGCCGTGGGTATTGGCCGTGGATATGGAGGTTCGTTGGGTTTCGCTACGCTCTACCCAACCTACGAGTTTGTCTTAAATTTTTACGCAGACGAAAATGGCGTTGCCTGAGCGCTGTGCCCATGGGGTTATTTTGTCGTAGTCATGTTCAAATATGTGGATTTCGAAGTACGGTTTTAAGGCTTCTTTAAGCTCGGTATAACTAAAAGCGACCATTGGGTGCTCGTCGTGCCATACGAGTGTTTTGTCTACGGTGGTTTTTTCTATGTTGAGTTTTAATAGCTGTTTATTGCCTGTACCACTGTAGTGCCAGCCAGAGCGAAATGTGAAGAAGCTGTTTTCGCTTGTTGCGGTGTGCTCTACAAATGAATCGCTGTCAATTTTGTTTTTATCAACGGTGTTAAAGCAAAATATTCCACCTACGTTTAACGCGCTGTGTACGCTAGCAAGGCATTCTTTTAGCTTATTAATGCCGTCGCAGTAATGGATTGAATACAAAAAGCAGGTAATTAAATCCAAGGGCTCGGTTACTTTAAACTCACTCATGTTTTGCAATGAAAATTGCGCTTCTGGACAACGAACTTTTGCTTTATCGAGCATTGGCTGGTTTAAATCAAGCCCACTACTTTTATAGCCGTAATCAATAAAGTGGCGTACATGCGGGCCGGTGCCACACGCTAAATCGAGATGGGTGTTTGCGCCATTACCAAAAATTTGGTGCAGCCTGTGAATAGAATTGCTTTGGGCTTGATAATCTATATCTGCGCACATTAAGTCGTAGTAATCAGAAAGGTCGGTGTAAAGCGCGTTTGCGGACATATAAGCCTAGTGGTAAGTAGTAGAATATTTTTAAGTCGCGCATAGTAAACTAATTAGCACAATTAACGAAGAAGATATGAGTTTTAAGGTAGATGTAATCTTAGGTTATAAATTTTAGGTTATAAAGTACAAGCTATAAAGTACGGGGTTGTCGGATGGCGCTTCGGTTATCCGAGCTAAGTACACGACCTACGCAATTTAAATATTATAGAGCATTGTTAAAAATTGTGTGAAATTGGAGATTCGTTGGGTTTCGCTACGCTCTACCCAACCTACGTACTATAACTTTAAGCTGGCTTTAACTAATTCCTAAATACTTATGTACTTGTATTGATAGGCGCCAGTTTTTGGCTATGCAGGTGTCGATTGCTAATTTGGTTGCCGATACTTTTTGGCTAATTGGCTGCAAATAAACAAGCTTTGGATTAACGCCTGTTTTAGCAAATAATTCTTCAAGCTCTTCTACGTGCTTTTGCATGGCAACGGGGTGTTTAATTTCGTTTGCACGCTTCATGGTGCTGGTAAGTACTTCATAACCGCCGCGCATATTAATTTTTGGCGATACCGTTACCCATGTTTGCTCTGGGGCGAGTATTTCAAACGTGCCGCTGGTTTCTATTTGTGTACTAAAGCCGTGTTCGTGTAATAAGTTACATACTGGATTTAAGTCAAACATGCATGGCTCGCCGCCGGTAATTACTACGTGCTTTGCGGTATAGCCACGTGATTGAAACAACGCTAAAATTTGCTCTGCACTGGCGTTAGCCCAATGATCTGAGTCGGCTTTTTTTTCTACGGTTTCGTCCAGCGATACTTTATATACATTATCAACATCCCACGTTTGCTTGGTGTCGCACCAAGAGCAGCCTACAGGGCAGCCTTGCAGGCGTAAAAATATTGAGGGTGTGCCAGTAAAGCTAGCTTCACCTTGAATGGTTTCAAACACTTCATTAATTTTGTACAAAAGAGATCTCACTTACTACCTAGCAGCCAAATTGCTACTATTAAAAAACCAAAAAGCGCTGTGCAAAAATTGTTATTTAAGCTGCGGCCGTGTAGTATATCGCGCCCTGATATAAACCTCTATTAAAACTAAGAGCAAAACAGATATGACGCAAAAAGTAGTTGTTATTTATTCCGGCGGTATGGACTCATTTACCGTATTAAATAAAGCCCTGCAACAAGGCCATGATGTATATGCCCTATCATTTGACTATGGTCAGCGTCATGTAAAAGAGCTTAAAGTGGCGGCAAGTGTGTGTGAAAAATTAAACGTTCCACACAAAATTGTTGATATTTCGGCGATTAACCAACTTATTGGTGGCTCATCA
This sequence comes from Pseudoalteromonas sp. NGC95, assembly GCF_015864705.1. Lineage (NCBI taxonomy): Bacteria > Pseudomonadati > Pseudomonadota > Gammaproteobacteria > Alteromonadales > Pseudoalteromonadaceae > Pseudoalteromonas > Pseudoalteromonas sp. NGC95. Next base: position 47,209 of record NZ_JADYWR010000027.1, on the reverse strand, counting down.
CTTACTGATGATATTGATGTGCCTGAAGGCCATTACGAAGAAGAAAGCATGAAAAGTACGATTGTACCTAATCGTAATATGATTTTGCTCTCGCTTGCTGTTGGTTATGCGGTATCACTTAAAGCTGGCCAAGTTTATTACGGCGCTCACTCTGGGGATCATGCTATTTACCCTGACTGCCGTCCTGAATTTGTGCAAAAAATGGATGATGTATGTCGTATTGCTAACTACGACGCTGTAGAAATTTTTAGCCCATACTTAAACAATACTAAAATTGGTATTTTAACCGACGGTATTGAAATGGGTTTAGATTACAGCCAAACGTGGACTTGTTATAACGGCCGTGAAAAGGCCTGTGGTAAATGTGGCGCGTGCCAAGAACGCCTTGAAGCATTTGCACTAAATAACATTACTGACCCGTTAGAATACGAATAAGCACCAATTAATTAGTAATACAATTGCTGTAAACAAAAAAGGCTATCATCGATAGCCTTTTTTGTTTAATTTTAACGAATGGATATAAATTACAACCAGCGTTTTACGCGCGCTTTGTAAGCGGTAAACTCTTCGCCAAATAATTTAGTGAGCGCACGCTCCTCGGGTATTATTTGAAAAAACGTTAAATACGCAATAAACCCTATAATACATAAAAGTGCCCACAAGGAACTTAACCAAATACCCCACCCTGCTAAAATAAATGCAAAACCTACGTACATTGGGTTACGCGAAATCCGATAAATACCGCTAGTAATAAGTTTTGACGCTTGCTCAGGTTTATTAGGGTTTACAGTGGTGTTTGCTATTTTAAAACTCACCACCCCTGCAATACAAAAAACACACCCTATAATGACCAAACTTGCTGCTAAGTAGGTAATAAATGCGGTGAAATCAATAACACTATAATGCGCAATAAGCGCCATTATGCCTGCAAAAAACAGCACAACAATAACGGGAGGTATTTTATTATTTAACATGGCAACTCACTGTATTGGCTAAAGTATGTTTATTATATGGTGGCTATGCAGCCATTAAACAATATCTAAAGTGTATAAATGATGAACACGCTCAAAGCTTGGCTTAAGTGAACTATACAAATTAAGTTACAATTGTCAGCTTTATCAAAAGCGCTTAAAGGTTATACTTTAACCATAAACGAATAATAAAATGATAAGGAATGAGGTTATGTCTGGAACTACGATGATTGTACTTATTGTGCTAATTTCGGTTGGCTCAGGAGTAGTTTACGATATGTATAAAAAGCATCTTGAGTTTAAGCATAAAATGCAAAACAACAACAGCGATGCCCATAAACAATTAGCTGAAACAAATGCACAAGTGCTTGCATTAAAAGAGCGTGTACAAACACTTGAGGCTATTGTTACCGATTCAAGCTTTAGCGTTAAAGATGAAATTAATAAGCTTTAAATTGTTATAAGTAATTTGGATATAAATGTGCATTTTCTGGCTGCTCAATGCCATGAGCAGCTAAAAACCCACCAATAGCTTGCCCGCAGCCCTGTGGTGCTCGCCCACTGTCTATCTCAAAATTTAACTGATTAGCATGTTGCTTACCCATAGAGCAAAGCCCTACGGTACTTGGCGAGCGCATAGCGATACTTAAGTTACCTATTTGCTCAACCACAACGTGTTTACTAAAGCGGGCAAAACCTTTGTACTTAAATTGCTCGTTTACGTAATCATTGCTTGTGGCTACTAATGCTGTAATTAAGGCGTGTAAAAAGCTATTAGCGGATGGATCTGCTGTTAAAAACGCGATTTTTTTTTTATTAAACTCGCTAAGTTGGCAATCTTCACACAACAGCTCAACAGTATATAAATGTTGCTCGGCTATTTGCTGCTGGCTCTTAAGCTCAATACTTTTTCCTGCAAATACAATACGTTTAAGCACTTCATCAACACGGCTTTCAGCACTTTCACTTTTAACAAGCTCAGGGTTTTGCGCCATTACCGGTAAGTCGTGATGGTTATTAAATGGCGTACTTGTTGCGCCGCTTTGCATTAACTGAAAAAGCTCTCTTACTTCATGTTCACGCGCTACTTTTAACGCTAAAAATGCAGTTTGAATAAGTTCTGAAGTAGGTAAGTTTTCCTCTACTATCCAGCGTCTGCCAAATAATAGTTTTTTGGCTTTGCCTTCATTTGCAGAAGCACTTTTTTGATAGTTATCTGGGCTCAGCACTGCTACTTGCAGGTAAATTTCTTCACCTTTTTGTGCAGCAAGCACTCTAAAGTGAGCCGAAAACTCAATACTCTCAAGCACTTCGTTTACGCTTTCAAGCGTGTGCTTGTAACGTAAAAAATGTTGTGGCACCACCCAGCTGCTATTAGCCAATTGCACAAGGGGTGCATAAGAAATAGGTTGCTCGTAGCTGTGTTGCCATTTTTGCTCATTGCTAAGCAAATGATTAATGTGACTCTTGTTATCTGACATAAATAAACCAAATAAACTCGCGTTGTGCGATATAAACTATGAACACATTACGTCGTCAATGTCGTAATTAGATCACATGTACGCCCTACTTTCGGGCTTTTTTAACTATCGGTGAGTTCTTGATAGTCTGTTATAACTTTTTGATAGTATGGCTTATCTTTATTGAGCATTTTATTATAATGATTTATGAGTTGCCGCTGGTACATAGCGTGCTCTGCACTACTAAAATCCCACATTTTATTACCGGTGTGACTAATCTCATTATTGCTACTAAAGCTCACTTCAATCACTTCATAAAAACGTTTGTTGTCGTAAACTATTTGTTCACTTACAAGCCCTAAACCTAATTGCTTTAAACCGACTCGCAACTTATAAGTGTGATGCACTGGGCATAAAATAAACAGAACATTATTTAAATGCTCACTTACGTTATTAGCAATAATTTGTTGTATTAAACTTAACAACAGCTCACCGCCAACACCTGCGATTACAACTACTTGGCTTTTACTTTGAGCAATTTCAATTTTGCCTACATCCTGACATAAGACCTGCCACTGCGGATTTTTATTACAGGTTTTTTGTAATTTATTAATAGATGATAATTGCGTTTCTAGGTCGTTCATTAAAGTGGCGACTATATCTACAAAAATAACCTGGTTTGCAGCTGCGCGTTTTAATAGCGCCATGCCTAAATAACCATGGTCGCAGCAGCAATCCCAAATAATATCGTGATGCTGCGAAATTAATGTATCAATGGCAGTTAGGCGTTTGCTGAGCTTCATTTAATCAGCAGATTGTGACGTTTTGTAGATAAGTGCTTTTAAGCTTCTGTCGCTGTCTACTTCAATAAAACGCTCGGTAGGGGCTAGGCGCTCAACAAATTCAATTGCGCCTTGGGTGTGCTCGTTTATTAACGCTTTAAACGCCTCTTCGCTAAGCTCTGGGCTATTAGCGCACAATAACAATTGTGTGGTATCACAAAGTAGCTCTGGCATCCTGCGCAGCACTTTTTGATAGTCTTTAGTTAATATAAAGCTGCCTTTTTGAAAGCTTGGCGGATCAACTATAATTAAGTCAAACGGGGCTGCTTTTTTTAGTTTTCCAAACGACTTTAAAATATCGTGAGGTAAAAAACTTACGCCACGCTCAAAACCATTTAATTGATGGTTTTGCTTGCCGACTTTAAGTACACCTTTGCTCATATCCATGTTCATTACATGATCTGCTCCGCCTTGCATTGCTGCAAGCGAAAACCCACACGTGTACGAAAATAAATTAAGCACTTTGCCATGCTTACTATTAGCCATTACAAACTCACGGCCGCTGCGCATATCGGGAAATATTCCGGTATTTTGACGGCTCTGTAAATCAACCAAAAAACGAATGCCGTTTTCAGTTACAACATGCGGGTTAGGTAATTGCCCATAAACCACAGTGTTTTGGCTTTGTACACCAGCGCGTTGCTGATACACAAGTGAGCTAATAAGCTCTGGCTGGTTTTTTTGTGCCCACTGCCACACAACGTCGGTAAGCTCGGTTAGTGTTTGCTCGTCAATTTCGTCGTACGAAACCAAAAACAAACTGGGCGGATAAAAGTCTAAATTAATATGACTTAACGCCTCAACACTATGGCCACGGCCATGAAAAACACGGCACAGTTCATTTTTTAAAATTGGCGCATCTTCAAGCGCGGTAATAAGAGGGGTAAAGTTTGCTGTCATTTTTAATTAATCAACTGTTGTTGTAGTTCATGTATTTCATCGCGAACAGAGCCCGCTTTTTCAAATTCTAGATCGCTTGCGTATGCATGCATTTTGGTTTCAAGCTGCTTAATTTGCACTGTAATTTCTTTCGCACTAAGTACCTTTTTAGAGTCTTTACGAACAAGTCTAAGGTTATCTTTAGGGCCGGCTTCTTCGCCTACATCCATCGCATCAAGAATCTTTTTGGCTAGTGAATGCGGTTCAATACCGTGTTCAATATTATAAGCATGCTGAATTTCGCGTCTGCGCGCTGTTTCGTCCATGGCCTTAGCCATCGATTTTGTAATTTTATCGCCGTATAAAATAGCGCGGCCATCTAAGTGACGTGCAGCACGACCAATGGTTTGAATAATTGAACGCGCTGAGCGTAAAAAGCCTTCTTTATCGGCATCAAGTATGGCTACTAACGCCACTTCTGGCATATCCAGGCCTTCTCGAAGTAAGTTAATGCCCACTAACACATCAAACACACCCGCACGTAAATCACGAATAATTTCAACCCGTTCAACCGTGTCTATGTCTGAATGTAAGTAACGCACTTTTACGTCGTGCTCACTTAAGTAATCGGTTAAATCCTCAGACATACGTTTGGTCAAAGTGGTTACAAGTACGCGTTCGCCCTTCTCTACACTTTTATAAATTTCTGAAAGTAAGTCATCAACCTGATCGCCCACCGGGCGCACTTCAATAAGTGGATCAAGCAGCCCTGTTGGACGAATTACTTGCTCTGCTATTGCGCCCACACAACGGTCTAACTCAAAGTCGCCTGGCGTTGCCGATACATAAATTGTTTGTGGTGAAATAGCTTCAAATTCTTCAAAGCGCAGCGGCCTATTATCCATTGCTGAGGGCATTCTGAAGCCATACTCAACCAGGTTTTCTTTACGGCTTCTGTCGCCTTTATACATTGCGCCAATTTGCGATACGGTTACGTGCGATTCATCAATAATCATCAATGCGTCGTCTGGGAGGTAATCAAGTAATGTGGGTGGCGGATCGCCCGGCGTACGGCCCGATAAATAGCGGCTGTAGTTTTCTATACCAGAGCAATAACCTAGCTCCCGCATCATTTCTATATCGTATTGCGTACGCTGTGTTACGCGTTGCTCTTCTACTAATTTATTTGCACTGAGTAACTGGGCTCTTCGATCTTTTAGTTCTTCTTGTATTTTATCGATAGCACCGAGTATTTTTTCACGCGGGGTAACATAGTGTGTTTTTGGATAGATAGTGGTACGTATTATATGTTTTTCGACGGCGCCAGTAAGCGGGTCAAAAATACTTAAGCGCTCTATTTCGTCATCAAACATTTCTACGCGAATTGCGAAGGTGCTAGATTCTGCTGGAAATATATCAACCACTTCACCACGAACACGATATGTACCACGGCTAAAATCTATATCGTTGCGGGTGTATTGTATTTCAGCTAGGCGACGCAGCATGTCGCGTTGGTCTACTTTTTCGCCCACTTTTAAAAGTAGCATCATTTTCATGTATGATTTAGGGTCGCCCAAACCATAAATAGCCGATACCGACGCCACAATAATAGTGTCGCGACGCTCAAGCAGTGCTTTGGTCGCACTTAAACGCATTTGTTCTATATGCTCGTTTATCGAGGCATCTTTTTCAATAAATGTGTCGCTAGATACAACATAGGCTTCTGGCTGGTAGTAATCGTAATACGATACAAAATACTCAACCGCATTTTTAGGGAAAAACTCTTTCATTTCCCCGTATAGCTGCGCGGCAAGCGTTTTATTGTGCGCCATTATTATTGTTGGACGGTTTAAATCGTTAATAATATTAGCCATGGTAAAGGTTTTACCTGTACCGGTGGCACCTAATAAAGTTTGGTGTGCAAGGCCTGCTTCTAATCCTTCGCATAGCTGCTTAATCGCTGTGGGCTGATCGCCTGCTGGTTTAAAATGTGATTTTAACTGAAAATGGTCGCTCAATTATTGCACTCCTGTAACGATTCGCCGCTCAGCGCTTCTAGTTTTTTCATAAACCATTTGTATGCCACTATTGCTGTAAATAAGTTACCTAAAGCAGCGCCAATAAATAGCCCTAATAATCCGGCTATTTCGTTGCCTACATAAGCAAATGGTACATAAAATATGAATAACCGAATGACACTTAATACCAATGCGTACATTGGTTTGTGTAAAGCATTAAACGATGAATTTGATAATATGATCACCCCTTGTAAGCCATAGCTTAGCGGGATGGTATAAATAAAGAGTTTAATTACATCTATTACGGCTTGTTCTTTACCAAATAATTGGCTTATAACACCTGAAAATGCAATGAGTAATACGTAAATGGCAAATTGCCATACCATCACAAATTTTAGTGTGCCGGTATACGCTTCTTTAACGCGGCATAATTTGCCAGCGCCAAAGTTTTGGCTAACAAATGGCGGTAATGTCATCGATAGCGCAAGCACTAATATACTTGCAATAGATTCTATTCGGCTTCCCACTCCAAATGCGGCTACGGCTTCTGGCCCGTGGTGCGCAACCATAGCGGTCATTACGGCCATTGCAACCGGTGTAAGCATGTTTGCGCCGGCAGCAGGCAAACCAATTTTTAATATTTTACGAATAGCGCCCGTCACTGTTTGCTTGCCTGCTTTTAGGCTCAACAAGCGCTTTTTAACCGCTAATATGTATAAAATAATAACCACAGCAACCGACCATGCAATAACGCTTGCTATGGCCGCGCCTTGAATACCTAACGCTGGTACTGGCCCAAAACCAAATATCAATATAGGGTCAAGTATCGCGTTTATAAGCCCTGCTCCGCCCATTACTATACTTGGCGTTTTTGTATCGCCACTGGCGCGCAGTACCGAGTTACCAATCATTGGAGTTATTAAAAATACACTACCGATAAACCATATATTCATGTATTCGTGTATTAACGGCAATACTTGTGCGCCCGCTCCTAGCAAAGTAAATATGGGGTCAATCAGTAAATACCCAACAGATGACAACACAATAACCAGAACCACACCAACCATTAAAGAAATACTGGCGTCAAAACGCGCTTCATCTATTTTATTACTACCGAGCGCTTTTGCTATTACTGCCGATGTACCGATCCCCAGCCCTATTGCTAAGCTAATAACGGTAAAGGTAACCGGAAATGTAAAGCTCACCGCTGCAAGCGGCTCAGTGCCTAGTAAGCTTATAAAAAATGTATCGACAATATTGAACATCATTAGCGTGATCATGCCGAATATCATCGGGATGGTCATCGTCTTTAATGTGGGCAAGATGGGATCGTTTAGTAAATCTGGGCGAGTCTGGGATTTTGAAATTGCGCGCATGAAATAAATAGGCCTCTTTTACTGAACGAATCATTTTAAAGCATCAAGGCAGTTCAAGCCACGGATTTATCACTACAATTGAAGTAATTAAAGAAGTAAAGATTCGAAAAAATAGTAAAACTTAGTTTTTGCATCTTTTTGTTAAAATAGAGCCTAAACACACCAAAAACCAATTAAAACACATTTTTATAACTTTTATTACAAACACCCAGTGATATATGATGCTTTTTTACACAAAGGTACTGCTTGGTTTATCGTTACGAAAAAATTCCCTCATCGAGTTGCATACATTCAGCATCAAATCATAACCCATTGTTTTATATTGAATTAAAAATAGTGATTTAAAAGCTTGAAATCGTTGTAGCACCCTAAACCATTGGTGCCGATGATGTTCTTAAAGTTTCATAAACAGAGTTATCCACAGAAACCGTGGATAACTCATTCAAACCCGCATTTATAAAGGCTTTGAGAGAGCCTCCATTTTCGGTGATATCCAACCAATTGACCATTTGTTAATTGTGGCATTTTTATAAACTCACGCTAAAAACTGTAGCTCACCAATTTTTCTTCTTAACATAGTTGTACGTTAGGTATAAAAAAACGTTTAATACAAAGTTAAGTTATTGATTGCTCTATTTTTGAACGGATAAAACAAATACTCATTTTATACATAGTGATTAGATCACAATTTAGATCAAAAAATATTTCTGTGAATATATGCATAGGTATATTTTTAGAAAATTAAAACAAAAAACGAATTAAATACGAAAAATATCGCTAAGTAAAAAATGAGTTTTTATGTTTTTGAGTTGTTTTTTAATAACAAGCCACTTTAATACCGTGTTTAATTTAACCAATTTGAAGGCTCAGCAATAATAAAAGTCACATTGTTATTCTTAAATTTTTAAAAAAGTAACTTTAATAGAGCTATAAAACACGCAGATCGAACACAAAAACAACGAATAAACCTCTTTTTTCAATTTATGACTTTTATATGTTGACACTTTGCGGCGCGGTCATTAATATTTCGCCCCGTTGAAAGGCAAGACGCTTCCCCCTTAGCTCAGTTGGTTAGAGCGACGGACTGTTAATCCGCAGGTCCCCCGTTCGAGTCGGGGAGGGGGAGCCAAGTTTTTCAACCATAAACGATTCCCCCTTAGCTCAGTTGGTTAGAGCGACGGACTGTTAATCCGCAGGTCCCCCGTTCGAGTCGGGGAGGGGGAGCCAAGTTTATGTTTATGATGTAGTTCCCCCTTAGCTCAGTTGGTTAGAGCGACGGACTGTTAATCCGCAGGTCCCCCGTTCGAGTCGGGGAGGGGGAGCCAAATCATCATAATAATATCACTACTTTAGTTCCCCCTTAGCTCAGTTGGTTAGAGCGACGGACTGTTAATCCGCAGGTCCCCCGTTCGAGTCGGGGAGGGGGAGCCAATTCTAAGAATTTCATAGACATCTCAAGCTAATTCCACTACTCTTCCTTATATAACTAAAGCATTAGTTTATTCCTTGATGCGCTGTACTTAGTTTATTAATCAAGGACTTGATTCCTTCCCTTTTGAATTATTAAAAGACTGAAAACATGGCTGGATTTAAAAAACTTATTTTTATACAAATTATCTCTTGGTTATTGTGTGTTGCAGCAGGAAGCTACTTCATATCTATAAGCTTTGATACTGCGGTAAGTGATGCACAAAAAAGTGCGCAAACTACTGTTACTAAGTATATTAATGACCTTTCTTTAGACGATATTTCTGCTAAAAATCTAAAACAATCAATTGCAGATGGTAAAACGTTTTCAAGCTTCACTCTAAGAGATTACCAAGGGGCTGAAATATTTAGTATTAACCCCCCTACTCAATTACCAATGTTTGCTGATTTTGTACTCTCTAACTTTAACTCAGTGCGCCCTCAATTTGCTGTAAATGACGCCTCAGATATAAAAGTTGAATTTGTACTTAACATTGAGCATTTAGCGTCGCAGCTACAAACGTCCCTTTTTATTGTTATTTTGATTTCTGCCATTTTAGTTATTATTCCAATAATTCTAATGAAATCTATTTTTTACCATTTAAATAAAAACATAAGTACAACAGTTGCTGACATTATCGATATTTATATCAATCAAAACCAAGTTGATAATGATTTAGAAACAGCGCTAGATGGCACTCGATTGAAAAAAATGGGAAAAGATTTAGTACCTAGCTTTAATCGATTATCACATTTCTTAAAAAACAAAAACGAAGACATACAAAGCGCTGCTATGACTATTAAGCATGAAGCGTACAAAGATGTAATTACCTCGCTTGGTAATCGTAATATGTTTGTTGAGTATTACGAAAAAAACATTGAAAACACTGAGCAAAGTACATTTGGTTCTTTAGCTATGGTTCGTTGTAGCGAACTACAAGCTATAAACCAAAGCCGTGGTTATCAAAAAGGTGATGAGTACGTTAAAGGCGTTGCCGATATTATTAAGCACATAAGCGGCACTTACACTGGCAGCCAAGTATTTAGATTAAACAGCTCTGACTTTGCTGTCGTACTACCCCACATTCCTTTAAAAGAAGCTGAGCGCTTTGGTGAAAACCTCCAATCGCGCTTCACGCAGTACCAACAAAACCAAGAGTTAAGCTCGGTAGCAAATACAGGTATTGTAGGTTACGAAAAAGGTAAGCCGTTAGGCGAATTGCTTTCTGTTGTTGATAACGCGATGAGTATGGCGCAATCAAAACAAGTAAACGCATGGCACGTACAACGCGAAACCGATTTAGTTAATAACGTAAGTGCGGGTTTTGGTAATCAAAACTGGCGTAAGGTTATTAAAGAAGTTATTGAATCTAAGCGCGTGCATTTGGTAATGCAAAACATTATGCCGCTTGGTAAAAGCATAAAAGCCTACGCTGAAGTACAAGTTCGATTTAAAACAGAAGACAATCAAGTACTGCCTACCGCTTCTTTTTTAGCGATGGCCGAAAAGCTTGATATGGCAATAGAAATTGATCGCCTGATAATAGACTCTTCTCTTGAAAAGGTTAAAAGCCGTAATTTATCTGAAAAGTTTTTTGGTTTAAACGTAACAGCCTCTAGTGCACACAACGATCAGTTTGTAATTTGGCTAGAGCGCCGATTATTGAAAGATACGCATATTGCATCTAAACTAGTATTTGAAGTAAGTGAGTTTGGTTTACAGCAAAACATCAAGGCTAGTAAGCGCTTTATCGACATGGTTCACCGTGTTGGCGCACGCGTTACAGTTGAACGTTTTGGTGTTGGCTTAACTTCATTTAAGTTTTTCCGCGATTTAAAACCTGACTTTATTAAAATGGACGCAAGTTATACTCGCGGCCTCGAAGACGATAAAAACAATCAGTACTTTATGCGCTTAATGGTCGATTTAGCTCACCGCATTGGTGTTAGTGTATTTGCTGAGGGCGTTGAGAGCCAAGAAGAAAAGCACATTATAGAAACGTTGTGTTTAGATGGCGTTCAAGGTTATTACATAGAAAAACCTAAAGACATATAGTCTATTGGAGGCATCATGAAAAGAGTAATTACCTTTATTATACTTTTTATTATGCCTTTGAGTTTGTACGCAAACGCCCCGCAAAAAGAATTAGTTTTTAGCACTCACAACTATCCTCCATTTTCATTTGTTGATGAACACGATAATGCCGCTGGCCCCTTTGTTGATATACTTACCTTAGCGTGTAAACGCCTCAATTATAAATGTGAGTTTGTCAGCGTACCAAATCGTCGCTCTAAGCTCATGCTAAAAAACCTGCAAGCTCAAGGAAACTTTCCTATGGGCTGGAATCTTGACCGCAACGAATGGCTTTATTTTTCGATCCCGCTTATGAAAATGCAATATGGATTTTTTCAACCTGAGGGTGCAAAAAAAACCATCAAAAGCCTCAATGATCTACAAAAAATGCAAATTGCTGTTTTTGGCCCTTCAAATGCATCTTTTCAACTAATCAAAATACAGCAACAAATGATTAAAGACGGATTGAGGGAATTTGATATTGTTTTACTCACCGATGCCAATGGTACGGGTGTGAAAATGATAGAAAACAATCGTATAGATGGGTACTTTGCCAATACTTTACAAGCACGCGCTAGACTAAAACAATTTAACTTACATCATGTTAATTTGGCCTTTTTACAAAGCGAATCCCCCTATTTTATTGGTTTTAATAAAATTCAATTATCTCCTGAACAAATTGCCCTATTTAATAAAGTACTATTAGATTTATACCAAGAACACGATCAATTTAAAGATATTTTAAAGCCATATAATATCGATCCTATTCTAATTACACCTGAAATCTTAAGTCGCTTTAATATCATTACTGATTGAGTCGTTTATTTGCTTCTCATGTGTTGTTAATCGATAAAGAAAAAAGGATAATACCCACGTTTATTATAGCGTGAGGCACACATGACAGAATATGTCTTGTTATTGATTGGAACCGTTCTGGTTAATAACTTTGTATTAGTACAATTTTTAGGCTTATGTCCGTTTATGGGCGTATCAGGTAAGCTTGATACGGCGATTGGTATGTCTTTGGCAACCACGTTTGTGCTTACCCTTGCCTCTGTAACTAGCTATTTAGTTAATCAATATATTTTAATCCCTCTGGATATCGCCTTTTTACGCACCATGAGCTTTATTTTAGTGATTGCCGTTGTAGTGCAATTTACCGAAATGGTTGTGCGTAAAACAAGCCCTACTCTATATCGTTTATTAGGCATATTTTTACCGCTGATCACCACTAACTGTGCGGTATTAGGTGTGGCTTTATTAAATATCAAAGAAGATCATTCGTTTTTACAATCTGCAGTGTATGGTTTTGGTGCTGCGGTTGGTTTTTCTTTAGTGCTTGTATTGTTTGCAGCACTACGAGAGCGTTTAGCCGCTGCTGACGTTCCTACGCCTTTTAAAGGCGCCTCTATTGCAATGATCACTGCAGGCTTAATGTCGATGGCGTTTATGGGTTTTACTGGATTAGTGAAGTTTTAATATGACCTTGTTTTATGCCTTGATAGCGATTGGTTCGCTAGCACTCATTTTTGGACTTATTTTAGGGTTTGCAGCAATTCGCTTTCGCGTTGAAGGTAACCCTATTGTTGAGCAAATTGATACTATTTTGCCGCAAACTCAATGCGGACAATGTGGCTACCCGGGTTGTCGCCCTTACGCCGAAGCCATAGCCAATGGCGATGAAATAAATAAATGCCCACCGGGCGGCGAATCAACCATGAAAAAGCTTGCCGGCTTAATGGGTGTTGATGAAAAACCACTTGCCGGTGGCGAGCAAGCAGAACCTATAAAAACAGTGGCTTATATTCGCGAAGATGAATGTATCGGCTGTACCAAATGTATTCAAGCCTGCCCGGTTGACGCTATTTTGGGCGCTACTCGTCAAATGCACACTGTATTAATTGATGAATGTACTGGCTGTGATTTATGTGTTGAGCCTTGCCCTGTAGATTGCATTGATATGCTACCTGTAGCCGAAACTAAACAAAACTGGAAATGGCAGCTAGATGCTATTCCTGTTACACAAATAGATTAGAGGTTTGAGTGGACAAGTTACTTGAACAAATAAAAAAAGGCACCGTGTGGGCATTTCCTGGCGGCATACACCCACCACAACAAAAATCACTCTCTAATAGTGCGAGTATCACTCGCCTACCTTTGCCCGACAAACTCATTGTTGCGCTTAAGCAGCACATAGGCGCAAATGGTAAGTTACTTGTAGAAAAAGGCCAACACGTCTTAAAAGGCCAACCACTTACAGCGCCTGCTGCTAACTGGTCGGTACCTGTGCATGCGCCAAGCTCTGGTGTGGTTACTGATATTGCACCTATGCCATCAGCACACCCATCGGCCCTACCTGAACTAAGTGTTATTATTGAACCAGACGGCAAAGACGAATGGGTAGCTCTAAATAAAAATAAAAATCCTGCTGAGCTTAGTCATGATGAGCTGATAAATATTATTCACCAAGCCGGTATTAGCGGTATGGGTGGTGCTGGTTTTCCTACTTATGTAAAAGCGGATACCAAGCAACCTATCGAATTTTTGATTGTAAATGCTGTTGAGTGCGAACCTTATATTACTGCCGATGACGTTTTAATGCGCGAACACGCTAAAGAAGTTATCCAAGGCATTGAAATAATGCAGCAACTTTTAAACCCAACACTGTGCATTGTGGGTATAGAAGATAATAAGCCTGAAGCTATTGCAGCAATGAAGCAAGCAGCTGAGCATAACTCAAAAATCATTATTCAAACGGTGCCAACTATTTACCCATCTGGTGGTGAAAAGCAATTAATTAAATTACTTACTAACCGTGAAGTTCCTAGCATTGGTATTCCTGCCGATATTGGTATTTTAGTGCATAACACCGGGACTTTGTTTGCCGTACAACAAGCCGTTTATGAAGGTAAACCACTCATTGAACGTATAGTTACGGTAACAGGTAACACTATTCATAAGCCTGGGAATGTATGGGCACTACTTGGCACTGAAATAAAGCATTTACTTGATTGCCAAGGTTTCTCGCCTGTACCGCAGCAAAGTGTTGTAATGGGCGGCCCAATGATGGGCTTTACGCTACCCACAGTACGTATTGGCATAGTTAAAACAACTAACTGTATTTTAGCGCCTGATCATAAAGAGCTTGCGGAGCCCGGCCCTGAAAAAGCCTGTATACGTTGTAGCGCCTGTGCTGATGCCTGCCCTGCTTCTTTATTACCACAGCAATTGCAGTGGTTTGCTAAATCAAAAGAGTACGACAAACTACAAGAGCACAATTTATTTGACTGTATTGAGTGTGGTGCTTGTGCATATGTGTGCCCAAGTGAAATCCCTCTTGTGCAGTACTACCGTATAGCCAAAGTTGAAATTAAAGAACAACAAGCTGACAAAATTAAAGCCGACAGAGCAAAAGAGCGTTTTGATGCACGAAAAGAGCGTTTAGATCGCGAGCAAGAAGAACGTCAAAACCGCCATAAACGCAAACCTGCCGCTAAATCTGCTGACGAAAAACAAAAAGTAGCAGAGGCACTAGCCCGCGTTAAAAATAAATCAGATAACGGCGATGAAAAATCAGCGGTTGCAGCCGCTATTGCACGCGCTAAAGCTAAAAAGCTAGGCGATCAATCTGCTGAATTAGAACCTGACAACAGCGAAGTAGCAAAAGAGCGCGCACTACGTAAAGAACAAGCGCGTAAATATAAAGAGCAAAAATCTCAAACAGATGAATCGGCCGAGACTGCACCCGTTGATGATAAAAAATCAGCAGTCGCTGCAGCCATTGCTCGCGCTAAAGCTAAAAAAGCAGCACAAGCATTAGATAACGCTGAACAAACAGTAAGTGAAGAGCCACAAAGCGATGCCCCTGTTGATGACAAAAAAGCAGCGGTAGCGGCGGCCATTGCTCGTGCAAAAGCTAAAAAAGCGGCTAAAGCATTAGATGGCGCTGAGCAAACCGTGAGTGAAGAGCCACAAACTGATTCCCCTGTTGATGACAAAAAAGCAGCGGTAGCGGCCGCCATTGCTCGTGCTAAAGCTAAAAAAGCGGCTAAAGCATTAGATGGCGCTGAGCAAACCGTGAGTGAAGAGCCACAAAGCGATACGCCTGCTGATGATAAAAAAGCAGCCGTAGCGGCCGCCATTGCTCGTGCAAAAGCTAAAAAAGCAGCTAAAGCATTAGAAGAAGCCGAGCAAACCGTGAGTGAAGAGCCACAAAGCGCGGCACCCGTTGATGATAAAAAGGCAGCGGTAGCTGCGGCCATAGCTCGTGCTAAAGCTAAAAAAGCGGCTAAAGCACTAGAAGAAGCCGAGCAAACCACAAGTGAAGAGCCACAAACTGATGCACCCATTGATGATAAAAAAGCAGCGGTAGCTGCGGCCATAGCACGCGCCAAAGCTAAAAAAGCGGCTAAAGCACTTGAAGAAGCTGAGCAAACTCAGCCCCAAGAGCTACAAGTTGATAGCGCAGCACCTAAGAGTGCAGAAAGTAACACCGATGACTCATCAGTTCTTATTAACGCAGATAAACCTAAATCAGCCGACGATAAGAAAAAAGCCGCCGTGGCTGCTGCAATTGCGAGAGCAAAAGCTAAAAAGTTACAAAAAGAAGGAAATAATCAGTCATGAAACTAACCATGGCCAGTTCGCCGCATAATCACAGCCATAAATCGTTAACGCGATTAATGCTTAGCGTTATTGCTGCGTGTATTCCTGGGCTAATTGCTCAAGTTTTCTTTTTTGGAACAGGTGTACTTATTCAACTGGTACTAGCGCTTGTTGCTGTAAGCGTATTTGAAGCTGCAATAATGCTAATACGAAAGCGCCCTGTTTGGCCTGCATTAAGTGATGGCAGTGCGTGGCTTACTGCCGTGTTATTGGCACTGAGTATTCCACCACTTGCCCCTTGGTGGATAATCGTTATTGGCTGTTTATTTTCTATTGTTATAGTTAAACAGCTTTATGGCGGCCTTGGGTTTAACTTATTCAATCCAGCAATGGCGGCTTATGTACTGCTTTTAGTTTCGTTTCCGGTACAAATGACCGCATGGTTGCCTGTTACCGATTTAATAAATACGCCAATAGGCTTTGCTGATCAGCTAAGGCTAATATTCACCGATTTTACGGCCTCTGGGTTTAGCCTAGATCAAGTCCGTGCAGGGGTTGATGGCCTAACAATGGCAACACCGCTGGATACTGTTAAAACAGACATAGCACACGGTTTAACCGTTACCGAAAGCATGCAAAAGCCATTATTTAACGAATGGGCTGGCCTTGGTTGGGTGTGGGTTAACTTAGGCTTTTTAGTGGGTGGTTTATACTTATTAAAAGCAAAAATAATTAACTGGCATATTCCTGTCAGTTTTATCGCAAGTTTAGCTGTATGTAGTGCTATTGGTTATATCGCATCACCAGGTACAGAGCCGGGCACCCTATTTCACTTATTAAGTGGTGCCACTATGATGGGGGCCTTTTTTATAGCAACCGATCCGGTATCTGCAGCAACAACTAACAAAGGGCGCTTAATTTATGGCGCGCTAATTGGCTTACTAATTTATTTAATTCGTACCTTTGGTGGTTTTCCTGATGCCATCGCATTTAGCGTATTATTGATTAATATTGCAGTGCCGCTAATAGACTACTACACACAGCCACGTACTTATGGCCATGGAGCAGTAAAATGATCATTTCGTCAATGGCTAAAAATGGTGCTATTTTAACTGCGTTTGCGTTAGCAACAACGGGCTTAGTTGCCTCTATCAATGCACTTACTGCTGATAAAATTGCAGAGCAAGAACAACTGCAACTTACTGCGCAGCTACAAGAAGTGCTCGACCCAAAATCGTACGACAATCAATTATCACAAGATTGCGTAATTATTACTGACGAAAAACTAGGCCCACACGCAAACCAAGTAATTTACCGTGCTCGTAAAAACAATAAACCAGTCGCTGTTGTTATTAGGCATGTTACGCCAAACGGCTACAGTGGCGATATTAACTTATTAACAGCTGTATTGAGCGATGGTACTATTGCTGGCGTGCGTACGACTAAACACGAAGAAACTCCTGGTTTAGGCGACAAAGTAGAAGTTAAAAAATCACTTTGGATCACAACATTTAAAAGCTTAACGGTTGAAGGCGAAGAAGACGCTCGCTGGGCTGTAAAAAAAGATGGCGGCCAGTTTGATCAATTTACAGGCGCGACCATAACGCCACGTGCTGTTGTGGGCTCTGTTAAAAATGCCGTATTGTTCGCACAAACTAATTTTGATGATATTTTTGCAGCACCTAATGCCGAATGTATGGAGGTAGCTAAATGAGTGAGTTAAAAACATTATACAAAGAAGGTGTATGGGTAAATAATCCTGCCCTTGTGCAGCTTTTAGGTTTATGTCCACTGCTTGCCGTTACCTCAACTGTAACAAATGCCTTAGGTTTAGGCTTAGCAACTTTACTCGTACTAATAGGCTCAAATGTTACCGTATCAATTGTGCGTAACTGGGTGCCAAAAGATATTCGTATACCTGTATTTGTAATGATCATCGCGGGCTTTGTAACAATAGTTCAATTACTCATGAACGCTTATACCTTTGGTTTATATCAATCATTAGGGATTTTTATTCCGTTGATTGTAACTAACTGCGCCATTATTGGCCGCGCCGAAGCATATGCCTCTAAGAACCCTGTTCATTTATCAGCATTTGACGGCCTAATGATGGGCTTAGGCTTTATGGCTGTACTATTAGTATTAGGTACTATGCGCGAACTAATCGGCCAAGGTACGCTGTTTGACGGTGCTGACTTATTACTTGGCCCATGGGCACAGAGCTTGCGCATAGAAGTATTTAATTTTGATAACCAATTTTTACTCGCAATTTTACCACCGGGTGCCTTTTTAGGTCTTGGACTACTTATTGCTGCTAAAAACGTAATTGACGCACAAATAAAATCAAAGCAAATTGCACCGCCAGAGGCTGAAAAAGGCCCTCGAGCACGTGTTACTAGCTTAACTTAAGGGGAAAACGTATTAGAGCAACAATTAGCACTAATACGTTTTAAGTTGCATGAATAAAGAAAAACGTCACCAAATACTGTCGCGCCTGCGCGACGATAACCCGCACCCAGTTACAGAGCTTGAATATTCAAGCCCATTTGAGTTACTAGTAGCAGTAACTCTTTCAGCACAAGCAACCGATGTAGGCGTTAACAAAGCCACTCGAAAGTTGTTCCCTGTTGCTAATACGCCACAAGCCATTTTAGATATAGGTCACGATACACTGCGTGATTATATAAAAACCATCGGCTTATTTAACTCTAAAGCTGCCAACGTGTACAAAATGTGCCAAATTTTGGTGGATGAACATAACAGCATCGTGCCAGAAAATCGTGAAGCCCTAGAAGCCCTACCAGGCGTTGGCCGTAAAACCGCTAATGTTGTACTCAACACAGCCTTTGGCTGGCCTGTAATAGCCGTGGATACACATATATTTCGTGTATCTAACCGTACCAAGCTTGCCATGGGTAAAGACGTAGTTGCTGTAGAACAAAAGCTTGAAAAGGTTGTACCAAAAGAATTTAAAGTAGACGTGCATCACTGGTTGATTCTTCACGGACGTTACACCTGCGTAGCACGTAAACCTAAATGTGGCAGCTGTATTATTGAAGACTTGTGTGAGTTTAAAGAAAAAACGGAATAACGAGTTGAAAAGCTATAGTGGTAAAACTCAATTATACAATTTGCTTTTAGCAATTACTTCAGCCTTCTGTATCTGGCTTTCAAATGGCTTTATCACCTTTATTGCTTTTAACGAGTCTGTTGCGGGAGTAACATTTGAAGAGCTGTTGATCATATTTTCAAATGTCGATCTTTTACAGGTTTTGACCTTTCCTGAGTTTTGGGAAGCTAATGAAAATCATTCTTTTATTGAGGCCCCAAGTTTTTGGTTTGAGCCGATGACTGTTTTATCTTCTATAAGCTCATTACTTCTTATAATTTTATTTTCAACGTATGTAACTAAGTTGAAGCCTGAAACGATATCTTTATCTCTACTCTTAATTGGATTTTTATACCTGGTTGTTTCATGGGGTGTTTTGCTAGATGTATCTGATGCAAAGATGATTGGGCCCTATTTAAGTATTGGTATTCAAGGTCTATTATTACATTCATTTATAAGTTGCCTAATTTGTGTTTCTACTTTATCAAAAAATGTATATTTTAAATTTAGCACTAATTAGCCTTTCTTTATTCAGTAGCTTTGCATTTCCAAGCGAAATAGATTGGCAAAACAAAGCGGCTGATCATATTAGGTTAAATATAATTCTGTTCATTAATCTTAGCCTTTTCATTCTAATTTTACTTTTCTCATTTCGACATATTAAAAGGTTAAAACGACTAAATATAACCATCACTAATGAATCGTTAATCGACCCTTTGACAAAAGTATTAAATAGGAGAGGCTTCCATGAACAAGTTTCACGCTTAGATAAACAAAGCGGCTTTTTACTAATTGCAGATATAGATAACTTTAAACTCATCAATGATCAATTTGGACATAATGCTGGTGACAAAGTCCTTCAAAGAGTAGCCCATGCTCTAAAATTTCAAACTAGAGAGAAAGATATTGTAGGGCGATATGGCGGAGAAGAGTTTGTAGTTTTCTTTCCTAGCCATGATGTTGAAATTGTAAAAATAATTTCACAACGGCTTGTAGAGGCAATTGCGAGTCTTAATTTAACTGATATATCACCTGAATTGCAAAGAGTTACAATTAGTGCTGGTGTAGATAAAGGCGATACAAAACACTGTAAGTTTGAAAAGTTATATGAAAACGCAGATAAACTGTTATATCAAGCTAAAAGTGCTGGTAAAAATCAAGTTATCGTATTTGATAACTAACAGGTTAAACCTTGGCTAGCACACTTCTATTCGAACTCTAGTGATAAGATAGCTAATCGTTTAGCTGCCAGTCGATTCTATATTATTAATAAATTGCGTCACATTAACTAAACGCTCACTAACAATAAATTGAATCGTGTTTTTAACCCAAGGCCTAGCAATATTTTTGTAATTTAATTTAGATAACCCGCAGAATGTGACTATTAATAGAACATTATCAAAGTATTAATTTCACAACGCTCACTCCTTTGGTTATGCTAGTGAGCATTATAAAATTATATTGCGAAACCCTCTATGCTACCTCTACTTCGTATCTTGATAATTGAACAAGACCCAGCCACCTTACAAGGGCTTTCAACTAATCTGTCAAAGACCATTCCTAACTTTGAGCGAGACGATATTCATATCGATATTATTGAATGCCTTGAGCTTAAACGCGCGTTGGAACATGTAGAGGAAGATGGTGATATTCAAGCCGTAGTTCTAAGCTGGGATATGCACAACAAAGTGGGTGAGCGGATGTATAGCCGCTTTATCGAGGATTTAAAGGCAATTCGTCTTGAGTTACCGGTTTATGTTATTGGCGACGACACTAAAGGGCTGGAGATCGTAAACGAATCAGAAGAAATCGAATCTTTCTTTTTTAAAGATGAAGTGATTTCTGACCCAGAAGCGATTTTAGGTTATATGATCAACGATTTTGACGACCGCTCTGAAACGCCATTTTGGACGGCGTATCGTCGTTACGTCGGTGAAGCAAACGACTCTTGGCACACACCGGGTCATAGTGGGGGTTCTAGCTTTAGAAACTCCCCTTACATCAAAGATTTTTATCAGTTTTACGGCCGTAATGTATTTGTTGGCGACCTGTCGGTTTCGGTAGACTCGCTAGGTTCATTATCAGACAGCACCAATACCATTGGTCGCGCTCAAGAATCAGCCGCGGCTACGTTTGAGGTTAAGCACACCTACTTTGTTACAAATGGTTCATCTACCTCAAATAAAATCATCTTGCAGACACTGCTGCGCAAGGGAGATAAAGTAATTGTCGACCGTAATTGCCATAAGTCCGTACACTATGGCATCTTGCAATCAGCTAGTTACCCCATTTATTTGGCGAGTATCTTAAATCCAAAATATGGCATTTTCGCGCCACCGTCGTTAGCCGACATCAAATTAGCAATTGAAAACAATACTGATGCTAAATTACTAGTGCTTACCGGTTGTACTTACGATGGCCTACTTAGCGACCTAAAACAAGTCGTAGATTATGCTCATCAATATGGTATTAAAGTGTTTATAGATGAAGCTTGGTTTGCATACTCTTTGTTTCATCCTAGCTTTCGTCATTATTCTGCAATACATGCTGGGGCTGACTACATTACGCATTCGGCGCATAAAGTAGTATCGGCGTTTTCTCAAGCATCTTATATTCATATTAACGACCCAGATTTTGATGCCGATTTCTTTCGAGAGATTTATAGTATCTACGCTAGTACATCGCCAAAATACCAGCTTATTGCATCGCTTGACGTGTGCCAAAAGCAATTAGAGATGGAAGGCTATAAGCTACTCAATGCGCTGCTAAATCATGTTGAAGAGTTTAAACAACAGATGGCCTCGCTTAAGCAAATTAAAGTATTAGCTAAGCAAGACTTCATGGAAATATTCCCGCATTTTAGTGGTGATAATATGGGTCACGATCCATTAAAAATCCTTATTGATATTAGTGAGCTACCTTACTCATTAAAAGATATTCATAAATATCTACTGGATGAAATTGGGCTAGAGATAGAAAAATACACACACAGCACCATTTTGGTTTTACTGACGCTTGGCGGCACGCGCTCAAAAATAATTCGTTTGTACAATGCGTTGAAAAAGCTAGACAGCGGTAAGGTAAAACTATCGAAATCGACGCGCAGAGCTCGCTTACCTGAAAATTTACCTGCCATCGACTTGGCGTGTATTCCAAGCGATGCTTTTTATGGCGACCGCGAATCTGTGCCTATTAGCAAAAGTAACAACCGCATTTGTGCAGGTTTAGTTACTCCATATCCACCAGGTATCCCACTTTTAGTCCCAGGCCAGCATATCACTAATGACCATATCGAATATTTACAAGAGTTGGCAAGCCAAGGACTGACGATACAAGGCAGTTTCGATGGTGAAATTTATGTTCTTAAGGGTAAGGTTAAAAAATAAAGGTATTGGTTTAATACTATCTCGATAATAATACCAATCTGCTTATATACGGGGTCTATTTAACGTTAAGAAAATTACGCTAGAACTAGGCAAAAATTTTTGTATCTAGTTGTTCTAAATAAAAAATTTTTAACGACGTTATAGTGCAATTTAATTCGTTAAATTGATCAAAGATTTATGCAGGTTGGTATAATTACTGGTGGTAGTGCCGCAAGACATTGCCGCAGTAACAGTATTGAGAAGTAAAATACAAAGTGGGATAAATCATTTTTATAAATGTTAACTAGTTTTAGTTAAAAAAAAGCAAGCCAGATGGCTTGCTTTTAGCGTCTTTAAATACACACACTTATAGACTCGATTTAACTATAACTTTTAAAATCTATAGCTAGCGCCAAATGTAATACGGCGGTCTGTAATACCTTGGAAACAAAGTAAAGCACCTTCGTTAACACAAGACTGGCTAACTTCTGATTCAGTTAAGTTAACGGCTTCAATACCGATATTTAGCTGATCGTTCACATCATAACTTATGCTGGCATTAAGCTGCCCTCTGTCTTCTTGTACAACAGGGAAACCCCATGGAAAGCTCGAGGTGCTACCAAAGTCAGTTGAACGGTACCCTTCGCGCCACGTGTAACGCGCTCGAGCAGATAGACCGTATTTCTCATAGTAAAATGTAATATTATATGCGTTTTCTGACAGATCAATGAGTGATTGCTTAGCACTTATGTCTGCATCCGGGTTACCGGTTGTTAATGCAAAAACTGCATTTGCACGACTCGTTGCAGTGTCAAATGATTCACCACCAGAAAATTCTTGATAGGTATAGTTAGCAACCACACCAAAACCTGATGCCCAACCTAGCTCTTTTTCAAAACTTGATAAGTCGTATTGAGCTGCAAGCTCAATACCTTGCTGTGTTGTTTCACCTGAATCATTAATAGTAGTTTGCGTAGGAACACATAACCCTACGCCAGCATCTGGGCCAAACACGTTTATGTCTGCAATTGGATTAAATATGCCGCCGCCTTCACACTCTGGACCATTTGTATCGCGAAAGCCTGTGCTTGGGTCTTCAAATGGGTCAACTTGTTGTGTAACGTGCAAATCGCTACGTGTTTTATGAAAGTACCCCACACTTAACAAAGCAGCGGGTGCAAAATACCAATCTGTAGATATATCGAAAGAGGTTACTTCTTCTGGCGCTAAGCCTGAATTACCAATTGAAACGGCACTATTAGGGCTGGTGCCAAACGTAACAGATGTAGATAGGTCATCAAAATCTGGGCGTCTAATATCTTTTGACCAACCTAAACGAACAATCACATCTTCACTTACATTCGCGGCTAAATTAAATCGTGGTAAAAAGAAATCGTAATCACCTTTTGACGTTAGCTGAGTAACCAGTTCGTTGCCACTTCCATCTTGAGTAACAGAGTTACCTAGCGATGTAACTTCAGTCTCTAAATAACGTAGGCCAAAGTTACCGCGAAACATGCCGTACTCAAAATTTGCTTGTGCATATAAGGCATGTGTTTCTTCTTCAATATCAAAAAATGCATTTACTTGAGACGTTGGTGAACTTATTGGACCGCGATCAGAACCCGTTATTGCATTATTAGCTTCAATCGCTTGGTTAAGCGCTGCTAATACGGCTTGTGGATCAGAGGATGCAAGCTCTGGGTTTATAAGTAAGAAATCACGAATATAGAGTGCTCGCCCATCACCATCGTTAAAGTTATCTGGGCCCGCTGTTAATAATTGTGCAAATAAATCACCCGTTGGGCTATCAGCCATATTTCTTAAACCAACGTTAGAGCGAACTTGATCCGACACACTACTCGTTTTACTGTAGCGGTAACCAAAATCGACTGACGTTATTACATCATCTAAGTAATATGTAAAATCTGTACGAAACGCATCTTCTGTATTTTCTGACTCATCTTGCCCTTGGTTTACGTCACGTAGAACAACATTTGCAGGGTCGAGTAATTGAGCCATTGTTGGCGCGTTTGCCTCCCCCGTTGCAATGCCAAATGTAAGTGCATCACCTGTAAGATCATACTCAAAAGGAGTACCGTTTTCATTTGACGAATTAGTAGCGACATTTGGATTTATAAAATTGAGCGTTGTATTAAAACTTGGTGTAGTTGAATCAGAACGAGAGGTTGAGGCTTCAACACTTGCAAATAATCTATCGCCTTGCCATTCGCCCCCTATTCTAAATATTTTGCTCTTTGTGATGCGTGAATTAGTATCGCTAGAAAAACGCAAGTTAGGATCGCCACCACCATCTTCAACCGGAATTACGCCTCTTACGGCCGCTTGTATGCTGCCTAGGTTTTGTCCGTCCAGTGAACCAAAATTAACTGTTTCAAATTCACTCGGTATTGATACATTTCTAAGATCACTTAGGCCAGATGCTTGTACTCTTGAGCTTTCTTGGCGGCGCTCTTGATCGTTAACAACTGCATCAAAAAAGAATTTCATATTATCGTTTGGTGCATATTCAAATGTACCTGCGAAGTTTTTTGTCTCGTATTCGTAATTATCGTAATCTTGAATTAAAAATTGTACTGGTAGAAAATCAAACGATTGTGCACTTGCAGCACCACTATCAGCGGCTACCGAATTATCTCTATCTGCGCGAGGACGAAATGCGGTTACGTCTTGCTCACTGTAACTACCACTAAATACAACACCAAACTTACCGCCCGAATCAAGCTCCCAGTTATCACCCCAAGCACCCGATACCCTAGGAGTCACGCCATCTGTTGATAAGCTACTATCTTCACCTTGGACTCTAATTGAGCCTAGAGTTTCATTTAACTGTAACGGGCGAATTGTTTTAAGGTTTATTGTTGCGCCCACAGAGCCTTCGATTGTTTTTGCTTCTGGTGACTTAATTACTTCTACACCAGAGATAATTGCAGCTGATACATCTTCAAAACTAATGCCACTTCGTCCAGACCCTGAGCCAACTGTTGATACGCCGTTCACTTCTGTACGATTGGCATTGGTACCACGAATTTGAACACCCGTACCTACCCCTGCTTCACGAGTAATTTGAATCCCTGTTACGTTTTCGAGTACTTCTGCGAGGTTTTGATCTGGTAGCTTACCAATATCTACAGCCTCGATAATTTCAACAAGACTATCTGCTGAACGCTTTTGTGCAAGCGCATTTGTAAGCGATTGTCGAATACCTGAAACCTCGATAACCTCAAGATCGTCTGCAGCTTTTTTTGGAGCTTCTTGCGCCTGTGTAGACAAAGACATACCAAGTGCGGTTGCCGATATAACTGCCAGTGTAATTTTAGATAACTTGTGACTCATAGTTTTTTTCCTGTGTGTGTGAAATGCTATGTTTAACCAGCTACTTTATTGTTTTTATTAAAAGCCCTTTCTTATTACAAAGTCTTAACTTTATATTTACACCCACACCTACAAAGGTCAACCTTTTGGTAATGAATTTAGATCAAATATTATGCAATATGTTATTACCAAAATAGAAAAACCTAACTAAATTTCAAGTTAAAAGCAAAACTTACATTTTAAGTTGATGTTATTTATGGTTTTTAAATTCTATTAGAAATAGGGCTGTCAATAACAAAGGTTAGAATAGTTATCGTTTTAAAAATGAAATAATTTAGGCAGGAGAAACCGATGATGTTGGGCGTGCTTAATAAACAGCATTATTGGTTAACCAATTTAATTGTTTTTAGTCAAGTAGCGTAATTCTGGAGTAAGTTTTTTTTTAGTACTGTCTGTTAGTGTTATCGAAAATATAAAATTGAAGAATTTAGGGATCAAAAAAGGCGGTAAAACCGCCTTTTTAATGAGATTTAATGTTTAACTATTATTACAGCTTGTAGCTTAAGCCTAAGAATAAGCGTGGGCCGTAGTCATTCACTTCACCTAAGTTTCCTTCAACAAAGAAATCTTGTGATTTAGGTGCGCTGAACAAGTTAATTGCTTCTGCTTTAACTCTAAAGTGCTCATCAATTTTGTATGATGCGCGCATTTCCCATACGCCTACGCCATCAACATAACGAAGTCGAGTACCATTTGTAGTATATGGTTGGAAATACTCACTACGATATTTGTAAATAACAGCAGTATCAAATCCACCAATTTGGTAGTACAGCTGGCTACTAAATACATGCTTTGAGAAACCAGGTACTGAAGCCGACTCAATAATACCGTCAGTTAACTGTGTAGTATTACCATCTACGTCAGTCTCAAACGTATCGCCGTATAAGCTATCTTGGAACTCAAAATCAGTGTCTGCATAGTTGTAACCAAATTTCATACCGATGCCATTATCCCAGCGGTAAGAAAATGAAGCTTCTAGGCCTAGTATTTCACTGTCCTCGTCTGACGTAACAGAGTTAGTAATTGGTAATGAAACAGTTTCACCGGCAACAGTAAAATCTTCAATTACTGTTTGTTGTTGAAAACCACCGTTGAACTGTTTGTAGTATAAGCTTAACGCTAAGATTGAATCTTCGTTAGGGTACCATTCAAACGCAGCATCGTAGTTCCACGACATAAGCGGTTGAGTGTCCGGGTTACCAGAACCATTTACACCCACTAATAAATCGCTAATTGATGTTGCTGTACCTTCTGTATCTTCTTGGAATGTACGGCTGTAACCTAAATCAGATGGATCTGCGCGTGACATACCACGGTATATACCTGCACGGAATAAAATATCTTCACTGTAGTCAATAACTAGGTTAAAACTTGGTAAATACTTCGTGTAGTCACCACCGCTTTTTATTTTATCCAATGAACCATTATCAGATTCAACCAGAGAAAGTACACCAGTGTCGCTTGTTACTACGTCAAAGCTATTTCTAAAGCCAATCGAAGTTACTTCTGTGTCTACAATACGAAGACCAAAGTTACCGCGAATGAATTTACCAAACATTTCAGTATCGTAATTCGCCATTAAGTACACTGATGTTGTTTTTTCTGTTACATCAATTGTACCTGCATTTTCATATTCAACTTCTGGGTAAGCAAACACACCATCAGCGTTAGAACCAGCTACAGCTTGTGAGAAACATACGTTGTCGTATGTAGCCCATGATGAACCTGTACCGCTATCTACAACGTTACCGTCACTATCAACATTTGTTACGATATCGCCATCAGATACACTTGATAAAAAGCCTGATTCAGGGAAATCGATTTGACAACCTTGTAATACGTCAAGCGCTTCAGTACCAGAGTCTAGTGTAAATTCATTTCTTGAACCGTTACCTTGGCTACCACCATACTGTAGGAAGGTCATTTCAGATGTTCTAATACCACCTTGAATACTGGTGAAAACATTGCCATCTAAGGTATAGTCAAAATCTAGTCGCGCTGAGATAACTTCGTTTTCACGAACATTTTCACGGTCAAGTCGTGTTCTTAGGCTATCTGTAAAGTTTGAAATATCTGTTACGTCAAAATCTGTCAGTGTGAAATGAGGGATCTCATCGCCCATATCCCAAGAAAAGAAATTACGACCTGATGTTCTACCACGGTTAGATATTTGAAGTTCTTCACGTTCAGTTTTTGAATACGCTAAATCTAAGTCAACAGTTAATCTATCGGTAACTGTATGTTCTATATTTATGCCATAACCTTGATAGTTTTCTTCACGAGAAAATTGCTCACCCGCTGATTCAATGCGCTCTTCACCTTCCCAATGTAAAATACCGCCTACATCGTTAGTTACAAGTGTTGGACCGGTTACACCTGGTGTAGCACGTTTTTGTAAAAAGATTAAATCGTGACGTGCTTCTTGTTGTGTTCTATCTGAAATTTGTGCATCAAAGTTAACATCCCAATCAGCTGAAGGTTGGTATTGCAGTGCAAAAAACATTGCATCACGTTCATCTGATGTCTCGTTTTGGCGGTAACTACGGCTACTGCCAGTCCAAGCGTAAGGAGTACCATCACTTACTGCTTTACCTGTTTCAGGATCAATTTCTGTATCGTAACCTTGGTTGCTACTGCCACTAACTTGGTCTTCACAGTCGCCTGCGCTGCTACGATAAAAACCTTCATTGGTATTATTAGGATCGTTTAAACACGCCCATAATGAAGAACCTGATGGGCTAGAGCTTCTGTATTCAGCTTCTGGTTGGCTGATATCTTGGCGCTGTACACCAAAAGACACACCAACGGCTTGGCCGTTATCAAATTCAAACTGGTCTACATAACTAAACGTGCCACGGTAACCCGCGTCACTTTGAAGTGAGTTATCTACATTACCTTCATCAGGGTTGTAGTTTAATTTAACTTCAGCTGATACACGTTGCTTGCCAAAATCAAGTGGAGTTATAGTTTCAAGTGCAATAACACCTGCAACACCACCTTCAATCATTGACGCATCTTGAGTTTTATAAATTGCTACTTTTTTTACAAGTTCAGACGGAAACTGCGAAAAGTTAACTGAGCGGTCACCACTACCATTAGTCGCTTCACGACCATTGATATGCGTTGCACTTAAAAATGGACCAAGACCACGAATAGTGATTTCTGTTGCACCACCGTTTTCACGGTGAGATGCAGCACCTGTAATTGATTCCAGTGCTTCACCGATAGACAGTGCTGGTAAATCACCAATATCTTCAGATGACAGGCCATCAACTACCGTTGTTGCTTCACGTTTAATTGCTATTTGGTCTTGAATCGTTCTACGTGTACCTGTAACACTAATTATTTCAACGTCTTCTTCAACTTCTGTCGCTTTTCCCTGATCTTCCTGTGCGCTTGCTGTAAATACGCAAGAACTTGCCATACCTGCGATGACCGCTGTTCTTACCCATTTTGCAACTGGGCGCATTGCAAACTGCCCTGTTGTAGAATTATTGTTATCTCGTGACTTCAACGACATTTGAATTCTCCGCTGGTTGTTGTTGTGTGATTTTAGTGTGTTAGCTTGTTATGCTTATGTATATTTTATGTGACCTTTGACGTTAATATACTTAAACGCAGCACGATGATCAACCAATTTGACGTTTTAATATTACCATAAGGTATACCAATTTTAACTTAGCGGCATTACCAGTAGGTCAGGCAGGTTTTTCACTAGAATATAAACCGCTCTAAACTAGTTTATAAATGGGTAATGTAGGTTGAAAAAAGTGTGGTGATTATTAATGAATAATAAAAAAGCCCCAAATTTGGGGCTTTTAAAAGTTAACTGATTAATTGGTTATTTAATCGTTTTGTATTTTCCATGTAGATCCAACACCGACTTCAGATGACTGAATATAATGAAGACCTTTAGCACCTGCCTCTGCCTGAAGGCCTGCAGGGTCGGTTTCTAATAACGTACTTGTTGCTGTAACGTACTCAAGTACTTCTTTGCCATTAGTTGCTGGGTCTTGGTCAATTGCACCATCAGTATCGAATGCGCCATTACCATTTAGTTTTCTAATTTCAACCCAGTCACCGCTTGCATCGCCTGATACTCGACTATCCATATAACCAAAGTTGTTACTTAGCAGCGAGCTATCATGATTAATTAAGTCACAGTCATATTCAAAAGCATGGTCACTATCAAGTGTATTTGGATAAAATAGGCCTTGAGTTGTAGCACTGCTGTTTATTGTATCTTCGTCTGTTTGATCGCCTAAACCGTTTGCAATTAAATTTCCATTAAAGTTGATAACAAACGCATTTTTGGTTAGACCGTATAGTACCGGCGCATTCGCTGCGGTTAACTCATCACAGTCACCAACAGGAGCGCGAGAACCAATTTCCGTACTAAATACAATAGGTTGCTGTGAGTTCAAAACCGTATTGTTTGTTACATTTAGTGTAAAGTCGCCAGCGCTATCAAGCACAGCTTGGTTACCAGAATTTGGCACACCGCCGTCAGCTTGCGAAAATGGGTTAGCTGTGAATACAATACCGCCTGCTTCTTTATTACCAGAACGAATACCTGCAATGTAGTTGTTACTTACGGTGTGACCAAGTGGTGTAATTAATATACCCGCTGGGCGATCATCAGAGCTTGCAATATCGGTAGTTCGAATAATAACGTTATCTGTAACACTGTTGAAGCCACCATCTTCTAGTGAAATACCACCATTAGGATTTACGATTGTATTGCCTTTGATGGTTGCACCAGAAGTTTGTACACGCATTAAACGACGACCCGTTACAAAGTTTTCTACGCGGTTATACTGAATAGTAAAGTTTGCGTTATCAGCTGCACCGCTACCCGTTGTACTACCTGCATTGATTAAGTATAAACTTGATTGATCAAAGTTTGGATTATCACTGTCACTAAATAAATTATATTGAATAACGTGATCAGAGCTTGATGATGATATTTTTATCACAGACCCTTTTTCTGCTACATTTCGATTAGAGAATGTATTTCGCTCAACCAACGCGCTTTGACCTTTTATCATCAGCCAATGGTATTCAGAGTTATTGAGTGTAGCTTCTTCTCCATCCATCGTGTTTTGCGAAAAAGTAAAGTTATCCCCTTCTGAGTAAATAACAGCACCTTCTTCGGTTTCACAAAATGCACCCGCTTTAGTATCTATATTCTTAAAGGTAAGCCCTGTTAATCCAGCGCCATCTACTCCAGCAGCTACATGCACACATACTTCACCGCTAAGTACAGGAGTTTGACCTTCTACAGCGCGAAGCGTTACTGCACTGGTTAATAAAACTGCGTCCATATCAGCATAAACACCGGTGTTTAAGCCAATAACATCACCATCAGCTAAACCGCCGCTTAAAGCACCAAGGAGTACTTCAGGGTTACTAACTAATTGTGTGTAAACTAATGTATCAAGTGAGTTTGTAACCTCACTCGCAAAACCATCGTTATCTGTATACGTAGCTTTTACCGACATTATTGAGCCAGCGTAAGCAGAAGGTGTAAATGTTTTACTATTACTGTCGGCTACTTCAACGCCATCAGCAGACCAAGTATAAGTAACGTTTGCCTCTTCAACACCGTTGTTATCAGTTATCTCAGCGGTTAACTCGCCACTTGTCAAATAAGGCGCTACGCCCATAATGGCGACGCTACCGGCTTCGTCAACCGCAACAGCAGAAACAGCAATTGTTTCCTCTGATGTATTATCCTCGATAAATCCATTATCATCTGTGTAAGCAACTTGAACACTTATCTTTTGACCTAAAAGTGATGCATCAACTGTAAAGGTGCTTTGTGTTGCGCCATCTATCTCTTGTGCGTCAGCAAGCCATTGGTAAGTAATATCTCCTGTTGCCCCGTCGGTATCATTAATTTCTGCTGTTAATATATTACCAACGGTTGGCGTGCCACTAATTGTAACTTCGCCTTCTGAGTTTGTTCGTGCTACAACCTCTGTACCCGTTGAAGTCACAGACTCGTTAAACCCACGGCTATCTTCAAAAGATGCACTAACTGTTATAACTGTACCAAACTGTGCGTCTGTTAACGTGAGCGTTAAAAGTGCTTCATCTGCAATCTCTATGTCATCAGCAAACCATTTATAAGTTACTGTATCGCCATCAAAGCCATTTTCGTCAGCTACATTGGCTGTTAGTTGCGAACCAACTAGAGCGTCGCCCGTAATAGTTAAACTTGCAGGGAATGCGATTGCGGCAACATCTGCGGTTGGATCTGTAATATGCGATTCATTGATACCGCCATCATCGGTATAAAGCCCTTGAACTGTAATTGGTAACCCTATCTGATCGTCAGTCAGTGTAAACGAAGCGCTATTTGCACCTGTAATTGCCTCACCATCTGCATACCAATAGTAAGTCACGTCACCTGAGATACCATCAGGGTCACTAACTTCAGCTGTTAATGTTTGTCCGCTTGTAACAGTTCCACTAAGAGCAATAGAGCCCAAGTTGTTGTCATTGTTGTTTGAGTTTGTGTCACAACCAACTATTGCAGCTGCAATAGCGCATAGCGCAAAATGTTTTAATTTCATGGTGGCTCTATTCTCCAAATTTATGGTTTTAATATTTGGTTATCTATTGTGTGTGTTACCAAATAAATCATGCGTTTATTACCAAATTCATTTAAATTGCAAATAAATTGTTAACCAACTTGGTAATATAACCATAATAAAATAACTTTTTCCACTATACCAACCTAATTAAATAACAATAAATAAACATAAAGTTAACCCTGCACTGTTATCCCAGGTCAAAAATTGAATTCAATCGTGCACAATTACTGCGAAAATACATAACCTTAGAGTAAAAAATTGGTTTTACATGGGGTTAAGTAAATCAGATTTATTTAATATATATGAAGTATTCTTATTTGAAGACTATAAAAAAATTAAGAAATGAAGTGAGTTTGTATAAAAAGGATTATTTACAGAGAGAATGAAAAATAAGGGTAAAGAAAGGGGCTATTTTTTGCCCCTTTTTTATTAAGTACTGGTTTATAAAATAGCGTTATTATAAAACTCTACAGGCTCATTTGAGCCCAAAGCAACAGGCACACGTTGATGCAAGCTAGTTGGCGCAATATCTAAAATACGCGTTCCTCTAGAGGTTGCTTTACCACCTGCGTTTTCAACTAAAAGTGCCAACGGGTTTGCTTCATAAAGCAGTCTTATTTTTCCGTTATCGTTACCACTGCGTTTATCTTGCGGATACAAAAATAACCCGCCTCGGCATAATATACGATGAACGTCGCCTACCATCGCTGCATTCCAACGCATTGAGCTTTTTTCAAAGCTTTCACAGGTGTAAAGCAATTTATCAAAATACACTTGTGTCGGTTCGTCCCAATAACGGTAGTTAGCCATATTAACGGCAAATTCACGACTCTGCTCTGGCACACTTAACTGCTTATTTGTCAGTAGATAACCGCCATGCGTTGAGTCTAATGTATAACAACGCGTTGGACCGCCAGTACTCATTACAAGTAATGATGAAGGGCCGTATAACACATAGCCTGCACATACTTGATTTACACCAGGCTGACTAAATTGCTCGTCGCTGTCGAAGGCAACATCATCACGGGCTAAGTAAATAGTAAATATAGTGCCTATTTGCCCATTAACATCAATATTAGAAGAGCCATCTAGTGGGTCAAAAGCAACAATAAACTTACCTTCAGGGTGGCCACCTACCGCATGATCTTCTTCCTCTGATGCAACTGATCGTACGCTGCTGTCGTCAAGTAGGATGTCTTTAAGTAGTTGGTTTGCGATTACATCTAGCTTTTTTTGAACTTCACCTTGGATGTTTTCATTCAATGTTGAACCTAAAACACCGGCTAATTCACCTTGGCTTACTCGAAAAGCAATTTCTTTACTGGTCGCTAAAATTGTGCGAATAAGTAAAATAAGATCGGTATCTACACCGTCTTCTTTTAATACTGTATTTAGTCTTTTCATGCGCTATACCTATTTACACAATTTAGATCGTCAAAGCATTGCTCTAGTCTTGCAACCATACTTTGCTCTGAATGACGCAACCATACGCGAGGATCATAATATTTTTTGTTTGGCTTATCATCCCCATCAGGGTTACCAATTTGCTCTTGTAGGTATGCTTGGTTACCTTTGTAGTAGTCTAAAATACCTGTCCAACACGCCCACTGCGTATCGGTATCAATATTCATTTTAACTACACCATAGGTTAAAGACTCTGCAATTTTATCGTACTCAGAACCACTACCACCATGAAACACAAAGTTAATTGAGTTGCTTGGTAGATTAAATTTTTCTGATACGTAAGCTTGTGAATCTTTTAAAATAGTTGGTGTAAGAACAACGTTACCCGGCTTATATACACCGTGAACATTGCCAAAAGACGCTGCAATTATAAAGTTAGGGCTAATACGACTTAAACGTTCGTAAGCAAATGCAACATCTTCAGGCTGAGTGTATAAAGAAGAGCTGTCTAGGTGTGAGTTATCAACACCGTCTTCTTCGCCGCCCGTGCAGCCAAGCTCAATTTCAAGCGTCATACCTATTTTTGCCATACGCGTTAAGTAACGTTCACAAATTTCGATATTTTCTTCTAAAGGCTCTTCTGACAAATCAATCATATGCGAGCTAAACAGTGGTTTGCCAGTCAGTTCAAAGTGTCTTTCACCTTCATCAAGCAAACCATCAATCCAAGGTAGTAGCTTTTTAGCTGCGTGATCAGTATGAAGCATCACTGCTACTTCATAATGTGCTGCCACTGAATGTACATATCTTGCAGCACTTACCGCCCCAAGCACTGCTGATTGTTGCTCCGGTAAAGATAAGCTTTTACCACAAAAAAATTGAGCTCCACCATTAGAAAGCTGAATAATAACGGGCGAGTTTTTCTTTTTAGCAGCTTCTAGCGTCGCATTTATAGATGTTGTACTAACAACATTTACCGCTGGCAAAGCATATTGATTAGTACGCGCATGCTCATACACAGCACTTACTTCATCGCCAACGATTACGCCTGGCAGTATTGTTGGGGCTAAATAATTCATTTATGCAATCCTTTCTATTTTAAAGCCTGGATACAAGAATCGGTAATTGCTTGCCAGTTTTCTTGCTCAACCCATTCTTTCTTCGCTATCCAAGTACCGCCAACGGCGAATACATTATTTAAAGAAAGATAGTCCATTTTGTTACTTTCGCTAACACCGCCTGTAGGGCAAAAGCTGACTGCTCTAAATACTGACGATACAGCTGATACAAAAGGTGCTCCACCGGCTAGCGATGCCGGGAATAATTTTTGCTCTTCAAAGCCATATTCAAGCGCCATTAAAATATCACCTGTGTTTGATACACCAGGAAGTACCGGTACATTACATTTAGCAAGTGCGGCAAGTAATACAGGAGACACAGCTGGCGTTACAATAAAGTCAGAACCCGCTTCTAGTGCTTGCTCTAAAATTTCAGTATTTATTACCGTACCCGCACCTACTTTTAGCTCAGGCACTTGTGCCTTAATAGCTTTTAATGCTTCTAAAGAAGCTTCTGTTCTTAGTACTACTTCAACTAAAGTAAGGCCGGCGTTAGCCATAGCTTTCGCTATTTGAACACCTTGCTCTGGCGTATCAGCTTGAATTATAGGTAGCAGTGTTTGTCCTGACATAAGTTCAGAAAAGCGAGTCATAACGTTGTTCCTTTATAAAAAAGTAATGCGGCCGAGGTATGGCGGCCTTTAATGTTTGATTAACCTGAACTCTAGATAATAAATCTATCTCAAGCAGCTATTTTCAGCGCTAACTGCGTTGAATTTACTTGCAATAGGCCCGCTATTGACGCGTAAATTCGCCTTGTTTTCACTGAAAATCTCTAGCTAGAGAAAATAATTTTAAATATCACCATGATTCAATATGTTAGTAAATCTCTTAACCAGAGTTCAGGTTAATTATTTTGTTATACCAATTGCATTAAATTAATGAGCTATTATAGCGACAAGAAAACAGCTCAATAACAAGGCTAAAATTATGATACATAGTTGTTCTATATAAATAATTTTTAACGTAGTTAGTGAGTTATTTAATACGCTAAGGTGATCATGTTTTTAATAAAATTGGTATCAGATCCCAGCTTTAACCATTGCTAGCTGAAATATATCTTTTGGAGCAATAGCGCCTGGCTGTTGTATAACAGCACCTGCTGCTTTTGCAGCAAGTTGTACAGCACTTGAAATTGATTTATCAGATAAACGAGCACCTAAGTAAACACCGTTAAAAGCATCGCCTGCGGATGTCGTATCTACAACATTTGTTACCGGTATTATAGTGTGGCTTTGAAGGGTCTCGCCCTCTTTTGTCACTACCGATTCAGGGCCATTTTTAACAACAATTTC
Source organism: Pseudoalteromonas sp. NGC95 (assembly GCF_015864705.1). Taxonomy (NCBI): domain Bacteria; kingdom Pseudomonadati; phylum Pseudomonadota; class Gammaproteobacteria; order Alteromonadales; family Pseudoalteromonadaceae; genus Pseudoalteromonas; species Pseudoalteromonas sp. NGC95. Next base: position 11,231 of record NZ_JADYWR010000027.1, on the reverse strand, counting down.
TTCTATTTGGTAAGGTTTTAAATATTCAACAACCGCTTCTACGCTATGTACGTCATAAAGTGTTGTTAAATCTTCAACGCCAGGTAGGGTAATATCTGCAAGCGTAAAGGCTAAATGATATTGCTCTTTAGTTTCCTCTACACTATTCCACAAACGCGCTCTGTAGTTAGGATCAAAAACTATTTTAACTCCAGCATCTTTGAGCTGCTTTACAACTTTCCAAAACTGCTCACGTGCACTTTCTTCAATTATTGCTAATGAAATTCCTGAAAAGAAAAACATATCACCTTGGCTAAGCTGCTCGAGTGCATCAGCATCTAAAAAATCAACAACCTTTTTAGCTGCAGAATCATTACGCCAATAAATAAAGCTACGCTCACCATGCTCATCGGTTTCTATGTAATACATGCCAGGTACTTTGGTATCGTGAGCAAATACGAGTTGTGTATTTATTTGTTCACTTTCAAAGCGTTCTAGCATTTTTTTACTTAAATTATCTTGACCTAAAGCCGTAACAACCGAAGTAGTAACCTGCGGGAAGCAACGTTTTAAATACACTGCAGAATTATAAACATCGCCTGCAAATGATTGGTGTAGTGTGGCTGCGCTCATAGCTCTAAGCTCGACCATGCATTCACCGATAAAGTAAATATTTTTCATCTTGGAAGTTACCCTATGTAGTTAACTGCTATGCGCTTATACAAAACATGTTGGCATAGCAGTTATTATCTAGATTATTGAGGCTTTTTAAGAGGTTCTATTTTTGGAATTAAAATCCAAACAGCTGCCATTGCTATAATGGCTAAAGAAGCACCAATAACAAATGCTGGCGTATAATTACCATCAGCAGTAAGAATAGGCACAAGCGATGTAAGGCCTACAGCACCAAGTTTTGCCGCCATACCAGAGAAACCTGATAATGTACCTACAGCTTTTTTGCCTAACAAATCACTTGGTAGTGTTTGCACGTTACCAATTGCAGTTTGAAAACCAAATAATATAACAGCCATAATTAGTACCGCTGTCGTTGGTCCGCCTGGATTTGCCATTGCAAGTAACGCAGGTAACATAATTAAACAGCCCAGCGTTATAGTTAGCTTACGTGTTTTATCTGTATTCCAACCGGCTTTGAGTCGGTTTTGAGCTAATAAGCCACCAAACCATGCACCAAACATAGCGCCAACATAAGGTACCCAACCATATATACCAATAGACTTAACATCCATGCCGTATACTTCGTTTAGGTAAATAGGTATCCAAAAAACAAATAACCACCAAATAGGGTCAATCGCAGCAGAGGCAATAATTACACCCCAGCTTTGCTTACGAGAAAGTAACTCAGCAGTTGAAGGGTTATATTCTTCTTCGTCTTCACCTGTTACATCGCCATTATCATCAACACGTCTTTGACCTGTTAAGATATATTCACGCTCTTCGGCAGTAAGCCAAGGATGAGAGCTAGGCGGCGCTTTAACTAAAATTAACCAAGGCACTAACCAAAGAAAACCTAATACACCAACAAAAACAAACACCATTTGCCAGCTAAAGTAGATAGTTAAATAAGCAATTAAAGGAATAGCAATAATACCGCCAATAGCAGCGCCAGAGTTAAAAATACCCTGTGCTAAGGCGCGCTCTTTAGTAGGAAACCATTCAGCATTACCTTTAGCTGCGCCCGGCCAGTTACCGGCTTCTGCTACACCTAAGATTGCGCGAAAAATACTAAGGCTAAGTACACCTTGTGCAAATGCATGTGCAACGGTTGCAATAGACCAAACACCTATCGATAAAACAAAACCGAAGCGTGTGCCTACCCAGTCAAATATTTTACCAAATATGGCTTGACCAAATGCATAAGCAAATACAAACACAATTGAAATATTAGCGTATATTTGTTTGCGTTCTAGCGCTGATTCATCAGGAAATAAATCTTCAACAATGTCCGGCCAAAGCACACTAAGTGCTTGACGGTCGATATAGTTAATAATGGTAGCTAGCGCAATTAGCGCTATAACCCACCAACGTAAGCCTTTAAGTTGCATAATTAATCCTCAAGAAAGTCTTCACGCGCTGGGCTAAAAGTATCAATCAGGATTCCGCCTGTTGGGCAGGTAGCTCCATGATCAGCAAATGGTGGGATTAAGCAGCTATCACCCGGTTTTAAGATTTTAGTGACGCCATCAATGTTAAAGTGAAACTCACCTTCAACAACATACGTTACTTGAGAATGTCTGTGAGCATGGTTATAACCAATAGCCCCTTTCTCAAACCAAATTTTAACAGCCATTAGCTCTTCGTTATAACCTAGCATTTGACGTTTTAGACCATTTCCTAAATCTTCAATTTCGGTCTCGTTGCCAAATGAAAAGTTTGCGCTTTGCTTTTGCATCCTATTTACTCCTGATTATTGTTCATCATATAAACGCCTAATCGGCCATTTAAAGTGAACTCTTTATTTTGATAATTGAATGTATTTTTAGCTGAGGTTGGTGCTTTATTAATAGCCACTAAATATGACTTGCCTTTAATATCAAGTTCAACAAGTGTTAAATCGCCCTGCTGACTATATTCAAGCTTTGTAACTCTACTAACAGCTTCTAACGTATATTCTTTACTTGGATTGTATTCACCGTGAGGCTCTAATACAGATATAAATTTATGTTGCTTTTGACCCTCAACACGACGAATAAAACCGTTTTCGTTGCGTAAGTTAAAATCAGGGTCGTTTGCGCCTATTTGAGTAAACAAGAAAGACTCATCACCTTTAACCAAACTCGTTTGCGTATAAAAGCGACCATTTTCGTTTAACCACGTTACTTTAGCTAAACCACTTTGAGGTTGCGCTTGAGCTTTAAGCCATAGATGCTGGTAGCCATTTTTAGTACCTAATGCAGACAGTTGTGTTGCATTCGCTTTTAGCTCAAAGCTGGTATCTATAAGCTGACCTTTATAATGCAAAGGCAAATCAAGCTGATGCGCTTTATTTGCTGCAACATCAAATATATCAAGTGCAACTGTACTTTGTAGTTCAGGTAAGTTAATAAGTGCAAGCGTACGCTCAAGATCAACGCCTTTATAAGCTGTGCTTATTTCGCCGCTTGAAACCGTGCCGTATTCATTCGTTTCGAAAAAGTTAAGTGTAGGGTAATTACTATTTCCTACTTCAACATTTGCATTAAAATGCGTTGTTTCGTCAACCACTACCGTATTGTGCGCAACAGTGTGTTTAGCGTAAGTTTCGTTTTCAGGTAAATAACGACCGCCGTATTTAGCTTCTACATTTAAAAAACGTGCTGCGCCATAATCAGATACAATTTCATTACCGTGGTCGTAAAACTGCCATGTTAGTTTATCAAAATGACCGTGACCTAAGCCTTGTGCAGCAGGTTTAAATAGTAGAGCTTGATCGCCACCTACCTGCGTTCTCATTACAACTAGAGCACCTTGTTTACCGTCATTACCATCGCCGAAGGCAACAGATTTAAACGAATAAGGTTTTGCCATGTTGTTATCAAGTGCTTGAGCTACTTTTAGTCCATCACCAGAGAGAATTATTTGGTCTTGTTGCTTAGCAATATCAAGGTAGCCTGCGTCGTTAGTTAATCCATACGCTGCAGTTACACCATTAACTAACTCAATAGTATCGATACCTTTACTTTTTATTGCATCGTTAATTGGAAAAAACAAACCGTTGTAGCTAAGTTGAATCGTCGTATCAATCGCTTTTAATAATATGCCATCACGATATTCAAAGATTTTTCGTTGTGGTTCGTTGTTTTCAATCGCTTTAGCAAACGTTACAAAGGGTAATAGTGCAAAGCGTTGATAGTAAGGACCTTCGTTATAGTAACCTTGTGGTGAAAACAGCATTTCTAGCTGCTTAATAAAGCCACCTTTACCCGACTTTTCTAAATCGTATAATGATTTTTCTACCCACTCAGGTTCACCTAATACATACCCTGCCATGCCAACACCCGCTGTTGCCCATGTTCCATGGTTATGTACTTTATTAAATGTAGAGGGTTGGCCTACTGATGTGAACAACGAAACAGGACGTAGTAAGTCATTTTCAATTTTTTTAATGTTATCGGCATTTAACGAGTCATGAATTAGATCATAAGCTTGTATTGTGTACACAAGCCACATTGCTTCATTTAGGCTTTGCCAAAAAAACTTACCTGGATTTTGCGAGTCCATTTTACGTTTTGGATGCAGACCAAGCGTTGGGTATAATTTTGCATACTCAAGCAACATATCACGCACGTAATTTGCATATTTATCATCTTGGCTTAGTTGATAAATGATGCCTGCGTTATACATAAGCTGATAATTTTTTTTGTGGCGTTCATGTGTATAACCACCACCACCATCTTTTGGTACAGGTACCGCAATTGGTTGAGCTATTTGTTCGTCTACTTGCGCTTTTAATAGCTCAAACGCAGTAGAAAATTTACCTTCGCTGCCTATTCCTTGACGCATATGACTTACGTCATCAGTAGTAATTACTAAGTTTGGGTGCGCTGCATGCGCACCCAATGATGTAAGTAATGTAAGTGCTGCTACAGCCGCTATTTTAAAACCTGTTTGGCATTTTAATAAGTACATAGTATTTACCCTGCCTTATTTAAAATGTTGTTATTTTTTAATACTGCTGTATGTGGGCCTTTAACTCTTAACTCTTTAACACTTGGTGCTTTAGTTGCATCAAATGTATTGTCTGAGATTTCAGTTTTAGGCTCGCCTACTGTGTGCTCTACAACAATAGGAGCAGATTTAACAAATTTATTATCTTTGATATTAGTAACCTGAACACCGTGAACATAAATGCTCGCTTGCTCTTTGTTACGCTTACCAAGGCCAACGTTATTAAGCGTGTTATTTGTCATTTCAAAATGAGGGCCAAATGTACTTTCATCAGTACCACCACGGTAAAGCTTAAGTACACCACCTAGCACATCATTAAATGTATTATTATTTACAATAACGTATTCCGCGTTATAAACACCTAAGTCTTCAATTTCAGTATTTAGACGTAAAATGTCACCTGTTACTGTATTAAAGGTATTACCTGTAATAATAATTTCGTCAGCCATTGCACCTTTACCAGTGATAAAGAAATGGAATGAATGATTAATATCTAAAGCATTTAACTCTGAGTTGGTCATTACAAAGCGGTAATTATCAACCATACCCCATTTTTGCGTACGAACAATGCTGTTACCTATTGCATCTGGCGCGTTTTCACCTGAAATAGATAAACCATCTAGTTTTAAGCTGCCGCCATCATGTATTTCAAACAAGGTAGAGCGTTGAAAAGTAAGTTTAGACTTTGTGTTCTGCTTTGCTTTAATTGTCAACGTTTTATCAATTTTAACCAGTTTAGAAACATCATACTGGCCAGGCGCTAGTTCTAGAACATCGCCCGACTCTGCATTATCAATAGCGTCTAGTAATGCACTTACATCAGCTTTAACAGAATGTGTCTTACCAGAATCAAACTCAACAAGTGCTGGTACTTTTGCATACCAGCTAACACCGGTATCTTCTTTTTTAAGTACTTTTAAATCGCGCTTTGCACCTACATTTAAACTTTTAGATGTTGGGTAAAGTAGACCATTACTTGCTTTTTTAAGCGTGATTTTTTCTTTTTTTACACCGTACGTTAGCTCAGAAAGTACTTTTGTATCAGCAATGTTGTTACTTAGTACCAGCCCGCTTACATCATCAAATGTTGTAAATGGCTGTTCACCATCTTGATTTATGATTAAGTTGTTTTTCATTACGCTATCTTTAGGTGCAGCGCTACGCTCAGCATCGCTACCTGCGGCAAGTTGAATATGACGCACATTTATAAATGTGTTGTTTTCAATTGTCGCATTTTCAACTTGGTGATAACGATTTATAGATGAATTTGGTACGCCGTTCATAACAGTAAAACCACTGCCAAAACGATAGCCTGTTAGACCTTGTAGGTAGTTATTTCTAACAATTTGGTCTTTATTGATAACGCGAATACCACCTGTGTGATCAACACCATTACCAATAAAAATATTTTCTTCTATAAGGTTACCGTTACCGTGGCGCAGCGTTAATGTACCGCGCGCTTCATAAAATACGTTATTACGAAGAATGTTTTTGCCTGACTTAACCGAAACAATTTCGACTTCACCATTGGTGCGTTCAAAATAGTTATTTTCTACCAATGTATGTGAATCAGTTAATGAGTAATGGCTGGTGCCAATACGTAGGGTTTCACCACCGTTTGAACCAAAAGTTGGACGGTAGCCAAAATAGTTGTTGTCTATGCGGTGATAGTTTTCCTGACTTGCTTGAGTGTTTAAACGAACAGCAACTGTCACACCTTTATTTCGTTTGCCAACTAAATGACTATGATCAAAGCGGTTATGTTGTCCATATAATGCAACCCAATAATCAGACTCTCGTTTGTCTGGATTACTGTAATTATCGATTACTGTTTGAGTAACTCGTGAATTGTAGGCTAATTCATTTTTATTTTTACGAAACTCTATTACAGCTGAGCTCGGTGTGTAGCCGTCTTTAAATACTAAACCTGAGGCTTCAAGGTATTTACCTGCAAGTCTTAGGTTCGATTGACCCGATAAAATTACTTTACCGTTAGTTTCAGCGGTCAATAAAATAGGAGAGTTTTTTGTACCTTGGCCTTCAAGTAGGATTTCGAAGTCAGACCAAGTACCATTTTTAAGTACTACTTTGTCGCCAGCAACTAGATTAGCTGCGATATCATTAAAAGCTTGTTTACTTTCTACAAAATAATCTTTGGCCGCTATTTGTGTGGATATGCAACCGATGAGAACTAGACTAAGCTTTATTGTGTTAATCAAACGCATAGTTAACTCTTTTTCGTTGTGACTGAAAGTAGTGCTTCATCAGAATTTAAAAAAGCTGACATTGCACAAAGACTTTAGTCAATTGGTGTCATGTGTGTTAAAGCGCCTTAAGCCAAAAGCTTAAAGCGCTCAATAAGGTCGAGAAGTATTACTTTTCTAGCTTTTTGAAGTAATCAAAAATTTCAGGAACGTTACCTTGACCCATACCAGCGTCAAACGCTGCTTGTAGGTTAGCTGATGAACCTTCAGCAATTTTTGATTCAGTACCTAGGTCTTCTACCATTTGTAGGAAGTAGCCTAAATCTTTGTTTGCATTAGCAATCGAGAAACCAAGGTCGCTAACATTATCAACTGCATAGTTTTTACAAAATTGCATAAACGGTGAGTTAGATGGACCAGTCGACATGATGTCAAAAAGTTGTTGACGGTCAACACCAGCAAGCTCTGCAACTGCAAATGCTTGTGACATAGCACATACTGTAGTCATGCCCATGAAGTTGTTGATAAGCTTAGTTGTATGACCTGCACCTAGCTCGCCAAGATGGAAAACGTTTTCACCTTGATCTTCTAGTACTGGTTTAACTTTATTAAATGTATCAATATCGCCTGCAGCCATGATGTTTAAAAGGCCGTCTTTAGCATGTGCTGGTGTACGACCAAGAGGAGCATCAATCATGCCTGCGCCTTTAGCTGCTAAATCAGCACCAATTTTTTTAGTAGATGATGGAATAGAAGTACCAAAATCAACTAGTACTGCACCTTCTTTAATACCCGCTAGGATACCGTCTTCTGCATAAATGATTTTTTCTACAACGGCAGAAGTTGTAAGACAAAACATAACAATATCTGAACCTTCAGCTAGCTCTTTAGCAGTGCTTGCTGTTTTTGCGCCTCTAGCGACACATGCTGCAACCGCATCTTTGCTAAGGTCCATAACAATTAGCTCATAGCCTTTGTTTTGTAAATTTTCGGCCATGTTGCCGCCCATTAAGCCTAAGCCGATGAAACCGATGACTGGTTTTGACATGAATAACTCCTAAATATGTGGCGCATACTTTTATAAGAACAAGTAAAATCTACTTTAAAATACGCTGTGTCTTTGTTTCAATTTGTAGAGTAACTTTAAGCTTGAGTTATTTATAAATTAACCTGTGCAAAACGTAACTCTGATTAATTACCAATACATTGTATTCACTCAAACCAAGCAACTTACCAATTGGTATGCAAAAACTGTATTACCATACGCCTTTTTTGTCAACCAATAAGTTAACCAAGTAAATCCCATATTTTTACAAATTACATACAAATAAATTTAATATCAATTAAAAACAAACAGTTAGATATCACAAACCCAATCAGACATAGGTTAACTTTTGTTGAAAAATCAGTAACTTTTTTTATACTAATAGGTTGACCAATAATTGAGTGTTCTTTATTTAAATATGCAAAATTCAATAAAATGGTTCATTAATTGGTAATTTACAATTGATGTTATTGGTAAAATTATAAGGATCATACGTCAACAGCTTCCAACTCTAAATGGTATTGAGGTTGTGATTTGTACGTAACGCCTACATATATGGCTAATACATATAAAAACCACAAAATGCGCTTAATAATAGCGCTTAGTTAAAAATATACTGAACTTTGAAAAATCACTAAAGGAACTGAATAATGCGTTTATTACATACTATGCTGCGTGTTGCGGATTTAGACAAATCAATTGCTTTTTATACTGAAGTATTAGGTATGAAAGAATTACGCAGAGCTGATAACAGTGAATACAGATACACTCTTGCCTTTATTGGATATGGCGAGGAAGCAGATAATACAGTATTAGAGTTAACTTATAACTGGGACGAAGATAGCTACGACCTGGGTAATGCTTATGGCCATATAGCCATTGAATTTGATGATATTTACAAGGCCTGTGCTGATATTAAAGCAGCCGGTGGTAATGTTAGTCGTGAACCTGGACCAGTAAAAGGCGGCACTACTGAAATTGCTTTTGTAAAAGACCCTGATGGTTATTCAATAGAACTTATTCAGAAAAAAGATGACATGAGTAAATTTTAAATTACCTACCAACTAATTCAAGTAATAACAATTTGCTTAATGCCAATCTGCTTATATATGGGGTCTATTTAACGTTAAGAAAATTACGCTAGAACTAGGCAAAAATTTTTGTATCTAGTTGTTCTAAATAAAAAATTTTTAACGACGTTATAGTGCAATTTAATTCGTTAAATTGATCAAAGATTTATGCTGGTTGGTATAACTATGGAGGGGTTTAATTTTATATATTGTTCAAATATTTATGCAGGTTGGTATTAAATAAAAAGGTGCTTTTCAGCACCTTTTTAACGCAACTGACTATCTTTACTGCCACGTCTATTAAACGATTTAGCGCTAGCATCATTACCTTCTATCGCAGCTTGGCATGCAACACAGTAGCGCACTCCTGGTAACGCGATCCTTCGTGCTTGTGGGATTTTCTCATCGCACTCATCACATAACTCTGCACTTGCGCCAGATATTAAATTGCTTCTTGCATACTGTACGGCGTCATTAACACTCGCATCAATTTGATCTTGAATTGCACCGTCTCGTGCCCATCCACTTGCCATAAATCCTCCTAATAAAGTTGGATGTTTAAATTTATGCTACCAAATCGAATCTTTATAAGTACTGAATATTTTTGGATTTTTGGATTTTTGGATTTTTGGATTTTTGGATTTTTGGATTTTTGGATTTTTGGATTTTTGGATTTTTGGATTTTTGGATTTTTGGATTTTTGGATTTTTGGATTTTTGGATTTTTGGATTTTTGGATTTTTGGATTTTTGGATTTTTGGATTTTTGGATTTTTGGATTTTTGGATTTTTGGATTTTTGGATTTTTGGATTTTTGGATTTTTGGATTTTTGGATTTTTGGATTTTTGGATTTTTGGATTTTTGGATTTTTGGATTTTTGGATTTTTGGATTTTTGGATTTTTGGATTTTTGGATTTTTGGATTTTTGGATTTTTGGATTTTTGGATTTTTGGATTTTTGGATTTTTGGATTTTTGGATTTTTGGATTTTTGGATTTTTGGATTTTTGGATTTTTGGATTTTTGGATTTTTGGATTTTTGGATTTTTGGATTTTTGGATTTTTGGATTTTTGGATTTTTGGATTTTTGGATTTTTGGATTTTTGGATTTTTGGATTTTTGGATTTTTGGATTTTTGGATTTTTGGATTTTTGGATTTTTGGATTTTTGGATTTTTGGATTTTTGGATTTTTGGATTTTTGGATTTTTGGATTTTTGGATTTTTGGATTTTTGGATTTTTGGATTTTTGGATTTTTGGATTTTTGGATTTTTGGATTTTTGGATTTTTGGATTTTTGGATTTTTGGATTTTTGGATTTTTGGATTTTTGGATTTTTGGATTTTTGGATTTTTGGATTTTTGGATTTTTGGATTTTTGGATTTTTGGATTTTTGGATTTTTGGATTTTTGGATTTTTGGATTTTTGGATTTTTGGATTTTATCTTAATAACACTACACTTCCCTATTAAAAAACAAGTAAGTGGCGTCCCCAAGGGGATTCGAACCCCTGTTACCGCCGTGAAAGGGCGGTGTCCTAGGCCTCTAGACGATGGGGACACATAAATGTGTCACTAGGACAACTGAATTTTTAGACTCGTTTCAGGCGAGCTTTCTTAATAACACTTCACTTTCCTATTAAAAATAAGTAAGTGGCGTCCCCAAGAGATTAGTACTCTTGATAACGTCGTGCATAGAGAGTGCGGTGTCACACTGCTTTACACAGTACTTAAAATAGTAAGTGGCGTCCCCAAGGGGATTCGAACCCCTGTTACCGCCGTGAAAGGGCGGTGTCCTAGGCCTCTAGACGATGGGGACACATAAATGTGTCACTAGGACAACTGAATTTTTAGACTCGTTTCAGGCGAGCTTTCTTAATAACACTTCACTTTCCTATTAAAAATAAGTAAGTGGCGTCCCCAAGGGGATTCGAACCCCTGTTACCGCCGTGAAAGGGCGGTGTCCTAGGCCTCTAGACGATGGGGACACATAAATGTGTCACTAGGACAACTGAATTTTTAGACTCGTTTCAGGCGAGCTTTCTTAATAACACTTCACTTCCCTATTAAAAATAAGTAAGTGGCGTCCCCAAGAGATTAGTACTCTTGATAACGTCGTGCGTAGAGAGTGCGGTGTCACACTGCTTTACACAATACTTAAAATAGTAAGTGGCGTCCCCAAGGGGATTCGAACCCCTGTTACCGCCGTGAAAGGGCGGTGTCCTAGGCCTCTAGACGATGGGGACACATAAATGTGTCACTAGGACAACTGAAT